>DATFLK010000029.1:0-15402 GCA_035267815.1 Mariprofundaceae bacterium
TTTTATTTAATAAACAGGATGACTTACGAGAGCGGGGATATAACCAATGGCTGTTGAACGTACACTTTCCATCATCAAGCCGGATGCGGTGGCCAAGAATGTGATTGGCGATGTGATCCGGCGCTTTGAAGAGAACGGGCTGTCCGTGGTGGCTGCGCGCATGGTGCACCTGAGTGCTGCCGAGGCGGGCGCTTTTTACGAGGTTCACAAGCAGCGCCCCTTCTACAAGGACCTGTGTGCCTATATGAGTTCCGGGCCGGTCCTGGCCATGGTGCTGGAGGGAGCGAATGCGGTGGCACTCAATCGCCAGCTAATGGGTGCGACCAATCCCAAGGAGGCTGAGCCCGGCACGATCCGTGCCGACCATGCCGACTCCATCGAGGCCAATGCCGTGCACGGTTCCGATTCGTGCGAGAATGCGGCGATTGAGATCGACTTCTTCTTTGCCGGCATGGATATACACAGCAGGGCCTCTGCCTAAATGCAGCAGCCCGAGGCGGAGCAGGGCGAGCAGATACGGGTTCGCCGCGACAAGCTTGCCAAACTGAGGGGCGAGGGATTCGCCTATCCCAACAGTTTTCGTCCTGATGTGCAGGCGGCCGATATCCTGGCGCTCTACGGTGAGTGGGATGACGCACGCCTCGAGCAGGAGGCGGTACGCGTGCGGGTTGCCGGCCGCATCATGGGCCATCGCGTCATGGGTAAGTCGAGCTTCGTGCACATCCAAGATGCCTCGGCACGCATCCAGCTCTTCCTGAATCGCGAGGTGCTTGGCGAGGAGCGCTACAGGGACAGCAAGAAGTGGGACCTCGGCGACATCGTCGGTGCCGAGGGGGTGCTGTTTCGCACCCGTACCGGTGAGTTGTCGGTGCGGGCCGAAACCGTCGAGATCGTCTCGAAATGTCTGAGACCGTTGCCGGAGAAGTGGCACGGGCTTCAGGACAAGGAGACCCGATACCGCCAGCGCTACGTCGATCTGATGGTGAATCCCGAGGTGCGGGAGGTGTTTCAGGCGCGCTCCAAGGTGATCAGTTCACTCAGGCGCGGACTGGAGGATCGCGGTTTTATCGAGGTGGAGACCCCCATGCTGCAGACGCAGCCGGGCGGCGCCGTGGCCCGCCCTTTCATCACGCATCATAATGCCCTGGATATGGAGCTCTACCTCCGCATCGCGCCGGAGCTCTATCTGAAGAGGCTTCTGGTGGGCGGCATGGAACGGGTGTTCGAGATCAACCGGAACTTCCGCAACGAGGGACTGGATGCCACCCATAATCCCGAGTTCACCATGGTGGAGTTCTACCAAGCCTATGCCGACTGTTTCGAGGCTATGGATACCACCGAGTCACTGATCCGTGAAGTGGCCGCCTCGCTCGGCATCGAGAAGGTGGAGTGGGATGGTGCGAGTATCAATCTCGGCAAGCCGTTCCGACGAGTCCGTCTGGACGAGGCGGTGTTCGAGAAGCGGCCGGACCTGCGCGGCCATGCCGCTGACAAGGCGCTGCTGGCTACGGTCTGTCTGCAGGAGATCCCCGATTTCAAGCCGCTGATTACCTGGAAGGCTGGTCACTACCTTAATGCACTGTTCGAGGAGTTGGTCGAGCCGACGCTGCAGCAGCCGACCCTGGTGACGCACTATCCGGTCGATGTTTCGCCTCTGGCCCGGCGCAATGCCGACGAGCCCTTCTTCACGGACCGTTTCGAACTGTTCATCGGTTGCAAGGAGATCGCCAACGGCTTCTCGGAGCTGAACGATCCGGATGATCAGCGTGCCCGCTTCGAGGAGCAGGCCAAGGCCAAGCAGGCCGGCGATCTGGAGGCCTCCGGTGTCGACGAGGATTACCTCCGGGCGCTGGAATACGGCATGTCGCCGGCTGCGGGCGTCGGTATCGGAATCGATCGCCTGGTTATGATGTTCACCGGCCAGCACTCCATTCGCGATGTGCTGCTGTTTCCGCACATGCGTCCACACGGAGGTTCGGGCGCCTCATAAAGCGGTTGCTGCCGGCAACAGGGAGGCTATAGATTTGTGTCCGCCGATGTTTTGAGGCGGGGGAGGCTGTTATGCTGGCAGAGCGTGTGATGAAGAAGAGTCCGGTGACGGTGTCGTGCGAAGAGCATGTGCACCGGGCCCTGGAGGTGATGCGCCAGCATAACTTCCGCATGCTTCCGGTGGTGGATGGTGAGGGTCATGTCAGGGGTCTCTTCTTCGATGTCTACGTCATCGAAAAGCTGGTGCCCGAATACATCACCGACGGCCATCTGGATGCGGTTTCGTATGCGCCGGACATTGGTGTACTCCATACGCACTATGTCTCCCTGATGAACAAGCGGGTTGAAGAGTTGATGGATACCGATCCGTTACTGGTCAAGCCGGGGACATCGCTGCTGTCCGTGGCGTCCGCACTGATCTCGCACGACCGGCATGAATGTGCGCTGGTGGTGGATAAGGAGAACCGTCTTCTCGGGCTGATCACAGCCAGGGATGTGCTGGACTGGCTGTGGCAGTTGAAGGATGAGGTCGGCGATGCATAACGCAACGGAGTCACACATCTCCCATGTCCTGTTCGGCCTCGATCCGGTCTGGGTGGCTGTAGCCATTCTGCTGGCCATCTATGGCGTCATCATGATGGAGAAGTTTAATCGCGCTGTGCTGTCGCTGCTGGGCGGGGGGTTGATGATCCTCAGCGGTGTGTTGACGCAGGAGCGGGCCGTGGCCGGTATCGACTTCAACACCATCGGGCTGCTGACGGGCATGATGGTGATTGTGGCCATAAGCCAGAAGACGGGCGTGTTTCAGTATGTGGCCATCCGGTCGGCGAAGCTGGTGAAGGGCAATCCCTGGGGTATTCTGGTGATGCTCTCGGTCGTGACGGCCGTCTTTTCGGCCTTTCTCGACAATGTCACCACCGTTCTGCTGATCGTGCCGGTGACCCTGCTGATTACCGATGCACTCGGCATCAAACCGTATCCCTTCCTCTTCTCCCAGATCGTCTCCTCCAATATCGGTGGCACCGCGACGCTGATCGGTGATCCTCCCAATATCATGATTGGCTCGCAGGCGCATCTCAGTTTCTACGATTTTCTGGTCAATCTGACACCGATTATCCCGCTGATCATGCTGATGACCTTCCTGATCCTGTGGGTGATGTTCGGCCGCGGCATGCAGGCGAGCGACGAGGCTCGGGCGCTGGTCATGCAGTTCGACGAACGCGAGGCCATCAAGGATGTGCCACTGCTCAGAAAGAGCCTCTCCGTGCTCGCCATGGTGATCCTGGGATTCACGGTGTCGCATGCCATCCACCTGGAACCGGCTACCATCGCCATGTTCGGCGCCGCCGCGCTGCTCTTGCTGCAGACATGGGGGCAGCCGATGCACGACAAGGATCACGCCTACGAGGGTGTCATGGCGGAGGTGGAGTGGACGACGATCTTCTTCTTTGTCGGGCTGTTCATCATCATCACCGGTGTGGAACATGTCGGTGTCATCTCCATGTTGGCGAAGAAGACGCTGGAACTGACCGGAGGCGATTTCAACGCCACCGCCGCCGCCATCCTGTGGATCTCGGCGATCGCCTCGGCCTTCATCGACAATATTCCGTTCGTGGCGACGATGATCCCGATGATCAAGAGTATGGCTCCGACATTCGGCGGCGCGCATGAGCTGGTTCCGTTATGGTGGGCGCTGGCCCTGGGGGCATGCCTCGGCGGCAACGGATCGTTGATCGGTGCTTCGGCCAATCTCATCGTGGCCGGTTTCTCGCAGCGGGCGGGACATCCGATCAGCTTTCTCCGGTTCACCAAGCACGCCTTCATGTTGATGCTGCTGAGCATCGCCGTTTCCCACGTGTATCTCTATTTTCGATATTTAAGCTGATGCGGATGGCCTCCGCTGATATGCTTGTGTCATGACACCGCTTGTCATGGGACATGCTGACGCGGAAGGGCAGAAGATGCCCCGGGGTTGTGCGTGATGCGTTACGAATGGATGTTGGCCATACGTTATCTCCGTTCGCGCCGCGAAGAGGGGTTCGTATCGCTTATTAGCTGGAGCTCGGGGATCGGTATCGCCATCGGCGTGGCGGCGCTGATCGTGGTGTTGTCGGTCATGTACGGTTTCGATGTCGAACTCAAGGACCGTATCCTCGGTTTCTCCTCCCATGTCGATATCCAGGGGCCGGGGAACAGGCTGGAACAGTGGCCGGCATGGCTCAAGAAGGTCGAACACCTGCCCGACGTCAAGCAGGCGGCCCCCTATATCACCACGCAGGTGATGGCGGTACACGGTCAGCAGGCCGTCGGTGCCATCCTCAAGGGTGTCGATGCTGCCCGCAGTCATGCGATCGCCTCACATATCGTCTCCGGAAGCTTCGCGGCCATGTCCAAAGGCTCTCCCTTCAAGGTGATTCTGGGCAAGGATCTGGCGCGAAAGCTCGGTGTCCGGGTGGGCAATCATGTGAACCTGATCTCCCCCTCCGCCGGGGTGTCGCCCTCCGGCATGTCCGCCCGCATGCGGGTGTTTACAGTGGTGGGGATCTTCAGTTCCGGTTTTTACGAATACGATGTGGGCATGATGATTACGCCGCTGGCGGCGGTGCAGCGGCTGAACCGGATGGGGAATGGCGTGACCGGCATCGAACTGCATCTGCATGACCGCGACAAGGCGCAGGCGGTGGCCCGGCTGGTGCGTATGAAGCTGCCGGCGGATGCATGGGTGACCGACTGGATGCAGATGCACCGCTCCTTCTTCCAGGCCCTGAGGACGGAGCGCGTGGTTATGGGTGTCATTCTCTCGCTGATCGTGTTGGTCGCCGTGTTCAATATGGTGGCCTCGCTCGTGATGGTGGTCATGGAGCGGAAGAAGGAGATCGCCATCCTGAAGACGGTCGGCGCCACTCATGCCTCGGTGATGCGGGTCTTTTTGGCGATGGGGGCACTGCTGGCCGGCGTCGGTACGCTGCTGGGTGCGTTGTTGGGATTGCTGCTGGCATGGCGGCTGGGCGACATCCTCTCCTGGGTCGAACGTATGACGGGGATCACGTTTCTGCCCAGCGACGTCTATTATATTGATCACATCCCTGCGATTATTGACCCGACATCCGTGGTTGCGGTAGTGGTCGTCAGCTTGGGGATGGGGCTTGTGGCGACATTCTATCCCGCCTGGCGCGCCGCTGGCATCCCTCCGGCTGATGCCCTGCGTTACGAATAGGGGAGAGGAGTGATATGTCTGATATTCAATTGAGTTCCAAGGCCCGAAAGGCACTGTTGGATGGTGATTACAAGAAGGCCCTGGAGTTGTTTGCCCAGCTGCACAAGGCGAAGCCCGAGGATCTTCGGGTGCATGTCCGTTTGGCCGAGCTGTATGAGAAGACGGGTGATACGAACCGCGCCATCAAGCACTACATCGAGATCGGCAACGCCTATGCCGAACAGGGGTTTGTCGTTCAGGCGATCGCCGTGAACAAGATCATCCTTCGCCTCGATCCCGCCCAGACCGAGGTCAAGGAGCGTCTTCAGGATCTCTCCAAGGAGCGTGGTGACGACTGGGCCGTCAGCGCCCCCTCGTCGATGAGTACCCTTGATCAGGCCAAGATGAACGTGGAGCGTACGCCGCTGCTGTCGGGGCTTTCCGGCGAGGAGCTCGATGCCTTTATCGAATCACTGCAGTTGCGTCACGTGATGGCCGGTGATCATATCTATCGGGAAGGCTCTCGTGCCGACTGCCTCTACCTGATCGGCATGGGCAGCGTCGTGCTGCGTGCCCGCGATGTGCATGGCAAGGAGCAGGTCTTCTCCCATCTTGCCGAGGGGGACTTCTTCGGGGAGCACGCCTTTATGTCGCGCAGGGAGTACGCGGACGAGGCAGTGGCGGAGACCGATTGCAGCGTATTGGCCATGGACCGTGCCACCTTCGATGCATGGGTCGAGAAGTATCCGAGCATTCGTTCGACGGTGGAGGATTTCTACCGGGAGCGCGTGCTGGCTCGTGTGCTGGCGATTACTGCCGTGTTCGAGGGCGTGCCGGAGGAGGCCCGTATGGCCCTAGCCGACCGTTTCCATCTGAAGACCTTTAATGACGGCGAGGAGATTGTCCGCGAGGGTGAGCCGGGCGACACCTTCTATCTGATCCGGTCCGGCCATGTCGACGTCGCCACCAGCAGCATGATGTCGAAGGGTGACCAGGTGGAGCTCGACCGGATGGGCGAAGGCGACTTCTTCGGCGAGGTCTCGCTGCTGACGGACAAGCCGCGTACGGCGACCGTACGCGCTCACGGTCTTACCGAGTTGATGGAGCTGACACGTACCGATTTCGACGAGATTGTGCGTCAGTACCCGTCCGTCCGCAAGGTGGTCGAGACCTATCAGAAGCAACGGGTGGAGAACACCATCAAGGTGCTTCTGGAGCGGGACAAGGGTGCCCGTGGCTGATTCCGCCGGCGCGGTCCTGCAGGTTCGGGGCCTTCATAAAACATTCCACTCCCCGACGGGACCGATCCATATCCTTAACGGCGTGCGCCTGGAGCTGAGTCGTGGCGAGTTCATGGCGGTGGTCGGTGAATCGGGCTCCGGCAAGAGTACGCTGTTGCATGTGATCGGCACTCTGGAACCTGCCGATGCCGGCCACGCCGTGCTGAATGGGCGCCAACTGTTCGACCTGAAGCCGAAACAGGCGGCCGAGGTGCGTAATCGCGAGATCGGGTTCGTCTACCAGGCGCACCACCTGATCCCTGAGCTCGATGCGCTGGAGAATGTCATGCTGCCGTTGCTGGTGCGCGGCGAGTCTCGGAGTGCCGCACGGGGCAAGGCCGAGAACCTGCTGGTGCGACTGGGGTTGAAAGAGCGTCTCTTTCACCGGCCGGGAAAGCTGTCGGGCGGTGAGGCACAGCGTGTCGCCGTGGCCCGCGCCTTGGTGGGTGAACCGGGCCTGCTGCTTGCGGACGAGCCGACGGGTAATCTGGACGAATATACGGCGGAGGAGGTCTTCTCGGCCATGCGCCAGCTCTGCCGGGAGGAGGGGGCGGCTGTGATCATGGTGACGCACAGCTCCCATTTGGCGGGGCACTGTGATCGGACGCTGCGATTACACGAAGGTGTTCTTCACGCCTCGTCCGTTGGAAATGATTGACGAAACAATGGGTTATGCTTAATCTATTTGCCCTGTTGAGGCTGGTTCAGCCAAAGGCTCGGGAGGGTGTATGACCAAAGCGGATATCGCCAGAGCGGTGCATGAACGAGTGGGGTTGTCCAAGAAGGAATCCGGTCAGATCGTCGAGGAGGTGCTGGATTCCGTTCGTCAGGCGCTGGAGAGTGGCGAGGATGTGAAGATATCCGGCTTCGGTCACTTCATGGTTCGCCAGAAGCACTCCCGTCGCGGACGTAACCCCAAGACGGGCGAAGAGATCATGATCTCCCCCCGTCGTGTCGTCACCTTCAGGGCCAGCCAACTTCTGAAACAGCGTCTCATTGAGGAAGGCGTATGAATGCACAGGCACAGGGCCTGATCAATGCCGGGGTTCAGATCCCGGAAATTCCTGACAAGCTTTTCTTCTCCATCCGGGAGGTGAGTGAACTCTGTGATGTCGAGGCGCATGTGCTGCGCTACTGGGAGACGGAGTTCCGGCACATCAAGCCAGTCAAGAAGAGCGGCAACAGAAGGTTTTACCGGCAGAAGGATATCTATACCATTCTGCATATTAAGCATCTTCTGTATGATCTTAATTTCACCATCAAAGGCGCTAGGAAACGGCTGATGAATGGTGACATTAACGATTTGGCGGAGCAGAATAACACGCAGGATACATTGAAGATGCTGAAGCAGGAGTTGGTGACTGTACTTGAACTTCTGGATGATTGATTATCCCGTTTTTCGCCATTGCACGTATAATCGATGTTTCGGGACGTAGCGCAGCCTGGTAGCGCACCAGTCTGGGGGACTGGTGGTCGGAGGTTCAAATCCTCTCGTCCCGACCATTTCCGCAGCGCCCGTACCTGCAGGGTTCGATGATGAATCGGCAGCGTACGGGCCCTGCTCTCGAGCGGCCAAGATCGCGTATGGTGGCAGAGCAGCTCAAGGCTCGCGGTATCGGGGATGAGCGCGTGCTGGACGCCATGATGTGTGTGCCGCGACACCTCTTCGTCGATGCTGCCCTGACCAGTCATGCCTATCAGGACTCCTCCCTTCCGATCGGTGAAGGGCAAACCATCTCCCAACCCTATATGGTGGCCCGTATGAGCGAACTCCTTGAGTTGAAAGGCCATGAACGAGTATTGGAGATCGGCACCGGTTGCGGATACCAGACAGCGGTGCTTTCACGGCTCTGCCGCCGGGTGTACAGCATCGAGCGTATCGCCTGCCTGCATGAACGCGCCCGCGCCAATCTGCGTGCTGCCCGGCATGCCAATGTTATGCTAAAGTGCGGCGATGGTGTGCAGGGATGGGAGGAGTATGCCCCGTTCGATGCCGTGCTCGCAGCGGCCGGCGGCGAGCAGGTTCCTGATGTCTGGTTGCAACAGATGCGCGACGGCGGCGTGCTGGTCATGCCGGTCGGCAATACCGGATCCCATACGCTGATCCGTATTCGCCGGCATGGAGATCAGTATACCGAAGAACGCCTTGATGCCTGCAACTTCGTGCCACTTGTGCACGGAGCCTGATGTCGGAGGGATGAGCCGGTTTAATCCCTTCGGCTGGTTAAGGCGTTGTTACCACTGGACCCTGTCGTGGGCAGACCATCCCCAGGCCCGTGTCGCGCTCTTCCTGATCGCCATGATCGAGGCCAGTATCTTTCCGATTCCCCCGGATGTGTTGCTGATCGCCCTTGCGCTGGGTCGTCCGGAGCTTGGCATGCGTCTGGCGCTGATCTCGACCGCTGGATCGACGCTCGGTGCGGTGATCGGCTTCGGGATTGGCATGCTGCTCTTCAACAGCGTGGCCGAACCCCTGCTCCATTTCTACGGGATGATGGGACAGTTTGATCATGTGCAGTCGCTGTTCCTTGCCTATGGGCTTTGGGTCGTGCTGGTGGCCGGCTTCTCCCCGGTTCCGTTCAAGGTGGTGACGATTGCCGCAGGGGCGTTCGGGCTTCCCGTCGCAGGCTTTCTCGCCGCGGTCGTGGTGTCGCGCGGCACCCGATTTTTCCTCGAGGGAGGGATGTTGATGTGGGGAGGCGAGCGGTTGCGTGCGCTGGTTGAACGTCATTTCGAGGTCTTGACGGTGGCTGTGGTGGTGTTGGTTGCCGCCGGGTTCGTGTTGTTGTGGTGGTGGCGGTAAGAGCGCTCATTCTCCTGTTGGGATGCATGCTGACGGCGTGCTACAAGGTCGATCTGCCCTATTATAGCGATGACGATACCACATATACGATCTACAACGTGCAGGATGGCGATACGCTCTACAGCATCGGCCAGCGGCTCGGCATCGATTACAAGGTGCTGGCGCGCCGAAATCATATCCCCTATCCCTATACCATCTATGTGGGGCAGCGGCTCTATCTCCGGCGTCCCGCGCCGCCGCCCAGCTATATGCCGCTGCCTCAGGAGAAGAAGCCGCAGTCGAAGCATGCCGACAGGCGGAAACACAAGCACAAGGCGCATGCATCGCACCGGCACAAAAAGGCCTCCGGCCCCTCCTTTCATGGCAACAGGGCGCGTGCCTCTCATGTTCACTTGCGCTGGCCGCTCAAGGGCAGGGTGCTCGACCGATTCGGCAAGCACCACCATCGGGTGCATGACGGGATCGATATCGCCGCACCGGAAGGCACGCCCGTGCGTGCCGCCGCCGCCGGCGAGGTGGTCTATGCCGACAGCAGGCTCGCCGGTTACGGGCGGCTGATCATCATCCGTCATACGCGTGATCTGTTTACCGCCTATGCGCGCAATCAGCGGAACCTGGTGCACCGGGGCGAGCATGTGAAGGCGGGTCAGATTATTGCACGTGTCGGCAATACGGGCAGGAGAACTGCACCGTTTCTCCATTTCGAGATACGGCGCGGCACGACACCGGTGAATCCGGGTGCCTATCTGCCCAAGCGCTGAGCTTGACACGGGACACGTGATACTGTGTTCTGTTGTTCATGCGAAAAATGGTGACGCGTGTCACGGCCTTTTTCGTAGAGGTCTGCCATATAAAGAAGTTCTGCGGATGTATGGTGACGAGCGAGCATGGTTTTCCGCAAGAGGCGCGTAGGCGCCTCGTCGCCGGGGGTAAGGTATGACCAAACGTCATAGTGTGGATCCCATGACGCTCTATATGCGCGAAATATCGCGCTATGATCTGCTTACCGCCGAGCAGGAGGTGGAGCTGGCTCGCGCCATCGCCAAGGGGGACGAGCAGTCCCGTCAGACTATGATCAATGCCAATCTGCGACTGGTCGTCAAGATCGCCCGCCGCTACATCAACCGGGGCCTGCCGCTCTCGGATCTGATTGAGGAGGGCAACATCGGACTGATGCGGGCGGTCGAGAAGTTCGACGATGCCCATGGCTGCCGTTTCTCGACCTATGCCACGTGGTGGATACGACAATCGGTGGAACGGGCCATCATGAACCAGGCCCGGACCATTCGTCTGCCGGTCCATGTCGGCAAGGAGTTCAACGCCATGCTGCGCACCGCCAGCACCCTCCGTTCCGAACTGGGGCGCGAGCCTACGGAAAGAGAGGTCGCGGAGCGTATGGGTAAGGATCCGCAGCGCATCCAGGATCTTCAGGGTGCCAACCAGCATACCGAAAGCGCCGACGAACTGCTGCACGAGGATGGCGATTTCACCCTCTACGATGTCACGGAGGATGCCGGTGCCGAGCTTCCCGGCGACCATCTCGACGCCACGGTTCGTACCGATCTGCTGAATTCATGGCTCGGCCTGCTTTCGGAGAAGGAGCGCGAGGTGGTCGGTTTGCGCTACGGCCTTGATTCGAGCGGCGAACCCTGGACGCTGGAGGCGATTGGAAAACATCTGGGCGTCACGCGTGAACGTATCCGCCAGATTCAGGTAGGAGCGTTAAGTAAGTTGCGCCATATTATTGCCTCGACGGAGATGAGTCTGGAAGAGGTGCTGTAGTCGCATGGAATCCATCCGGTTGCGCGATTATGTCCGCGACATCCCCGATTTTCCCAAGTCCGGTATCGTATTCAAGGATATTACGCCACTCCTGGCCGACGGGGACGCCTTTTCGGCCACGATCTCCGAGTTGGCCTGTTTCGTACCGAACGATACGGATATAATTGTCGGTATAGAGTCGCGCGGATTTCTGTTCGGTGCAGCGCTGGCCCAGCAAACCGGGCTCGGATTCGTGCCGGTGCGCAAGCCGGGCAAGCTGCCGGCCGAGGTGCACGGCATCGATTACGAGCTTGAGTACGGCATGGATCGCCTGGAGATTCACCGTGATGCCCTCTCCGAGGGGCATAAGGTGCTCATCGTAGACGATCTTCTGGCCACCGGCGGTACAGCCCGGGCCACCGTCGATTTGGTGCGTCATCTGGGTGGTGAGGTGGCAGCCTGTCTCTTTGTCATCGAGCTCGGATTTCTCAAGGGACGTAAGTTACTGCAAGACGTCAATGTGCATAGCCTGATCCAGTATTAAAAAGCACGATGTTTGACCGTGTTTCAGTGTATGCATACGTGCACGCTTCCTTCGTTGCAGGTATGATGCGCACACGATCGCCCTCGTAGCTCAGCTGGATAGAGCAACGGTTTCCTAAACCGTAGGCCGCAGGTTCGAACCCTGCCGAGGGCACCATGATTCATTGAAGGGGAGTTCCATCAATATGGAGACGTTGAATTCGGCCATACCCGTCCTGATTGAAGAAGAGATGCGGCGTTCTTACCTCGATTACGCCATGAGCGTGATCATCGGCAGGGCGCTTCCCGATGCTAGGGACGGGCTGAAGCCGGTTCATCGTCGCATCCTCTATGCCATGCAGGATCTCGGCTGTACGCACGACAAGCCCTACAAGAAGTCGGCCCGTGTCGTTGGTGATGTCATCGGTAAATACCATCCGCACGGCGATTCAGCCGTCTATGATGCTCTGGTGCGTATGGCGCAGGACTGGAACATGCGCCATGTCCTGGTAGACGGACAGGGCAACTTCGGCTCCGTCGACGGCGATTCTCCTGCCGCCATGCGTTATACCGAGACGCGCATGAGCCGCCTCAGTTCCGAGTTGTTGGCTGATATCGACAAGGATACCGTCGATTTCGATCCCAACTACGACGATTCGCTCAGCGAGCCCAAGGTGTTGCCGGCACGTTTCCCCAACCTGCTGGTCAATGGTTCCACCGGCATCGCCGTCGGCATGGCAACCAATATCCCGCCGCACAATCTGGGTGAGGCGATCAATGCCACCATCGCTCTGATCAAGACGCCCGATATCGACGACGAGGCGCTGATGGAGATGATGCCGGGACCGGATTTTCCCACCGGCGGTTTTATTTACGGCCGTACGGGCATCCGTAATGCCTTCCTGACCGGCCGCGGTTCGGTCACCATGCGGGCCCGCGCCATCGTCGAGAAGCATCCGCGCACGGGGCGCGAGTCGCTGATCGTCGCCGAGCTTCCCTACCAGGTAAACAAGGCCACGCTGATCGAGTCGATTGCCGGTCTGGTGCGCGACAAGAAGATCGAGGGGATCTCCGACCTTCGCGACGAATCCGATCGCGACGGCATGCGTATCGCCATCGAACTGAAGAAGAACGAGATTCCCGAGGTTGTACTCAACAACCTTTACAAGCACACCCAGATGCAGTGCAACTTCGGCTGCAACATGCTGGCGCTGATCGACGGGCAGCCGAAGCTGTGCGGGGTGCGCGAACTGCTGGTTCACTTCACCGACCATCGCCGTCAGGTAGTGACGCGCCGCTGCCTCTTCGAGCTGGCTAAGGCCGAGGCTCGTGCCCATATTCTGGAAGGTCTGCTGATCGCGCTCGACCATATCGACGAGGTGATCAAGCTGATCCGGGCCAGTCAGACGGCGGCCGAGGCCAAGGAGGGACTGATGTCCCGCTTCGGGCTTTCGGACAAGCAGTCGCAGGCGATTCTGGAGATGCGTCTGCAACGCCTGACGGGGCTGGAGCGCGACAAGATCAAGGCGGAGTACGAAGAGGTACAGGCCACCATCGCCAGGCTGAAGGCGATTCTGGCCGACGAGAAGCTCTTGATGGAGGTGATCGTCGAGGAACTCGAGGCGGTGCGCGAGAAGTATGCCGATCCCCGCCGTACCGAGATCATGGACGAGACCGCTGAGCTCTCGGTGGAGGACCTGATCACCGAAGAGGATATGGTGGTGACTATCTCCAACGAGGGGTACATCAAACGCAATCCGACCTCGCTCTACCGTGCCCAGAGGCGTGGCGGCAAGGGCAAGACGGCGATGACGACGAAGGACGAGGATTTCGTGGCGCAGCTGATGGTGGCATCGACGCACGATTACCTGCTCTTCTTCTCCGACCGCGGACGTGTTTTCCGCAAGAAGGTGTACGAGGTACCGCAGGCGGGCAGGGCAGCGCGCGGCAAGGCGCTGGTCAACCTGCTGCCGGTGGAGAAGGGCGAGCGCATTTCGGCCACGCTAGCGGTGCGCGAGTTCGACGAGGATTACTTTATCGTCATGGCAACGCGTAATGGCGTGGTCAAGAAGACCCGTCTCTCCGAGTACAAGAACATCCGTACCAACGGAATCATCGCCATCAAGATCGATGATGACGATGATCTGATCAGCGTCGTCCGCTCCGACGGGGAGCAGGATGTCATGCTCGCCTCCAGTGGCGGCAAGGCGATCCGCTTCTCCGAGAGCGATGTGCGCCCGATGGGGCGCAGCACGCGTGGTGTCACCGGCATGCGTATGCCGAAGGGCGACCATGTGATCGCCATGACGCTGGTGGCCGATCGCGCCACACTGCTCGCCGTCTCCGAGAACGGCTACGGCAAGCGTACCTCCATCGGCGAGTACCATACCCAGAAGCGGGGCGGCCAGGGCGTCTTCACGCTCAAGACCGGCGGCCGCAATGGTGAGATGATCGCGGCTCTGCAGGTGCTGGATGAGGACCAGGTGATGATGATGACCAACTCCGGTCGGCTGGTGCGTATCCGCATGGATGGCATCTCGGTGATCGGCCGCAACACGCAGGGCGTGAAGCTGATCAACTGCACGCCGGACGAGCACGTGATCGGCGCCGTGCGCATCGTCGACCGTCAGGACGAAGAGGTTGGCGAGGAAGAGGGGACAGGCGGCGAGGCATGATCGATCGTCAGCAGTTCCGCAAAGCCTTTGATGAGATGCAGGCGGCATTGGTACGCCGCGGCGGCGATGTCGTGGCCGAGGGTTCGGCCTGGGGCCGTGCCCGTGCACTAGATGTCCGCCAGCGCGAGTTGAAAAGCGAGCTGGAGGAGCTGCAGGCCAAACGCAACAGCGTCTCCAAGCTGATCGGCCAGAAGAAGGCCAGCGGCGAGGATGCCTCCGACGAATTGGCCCGCATGGGCGAGGTCTCCGCCCGGGTCAAGGAGCTGGACGGGCTGGCCAAGGAGGCCGAGGCCGAGTTTGCCGGCGTGCTGCTGGAGATTCCTAACCCGCCGCACGAATCGGTGCCGGATGGGGCCGATGAAGAGGCCAACGTCGAGCTGCGTCGCTGGGGTGACCCCAGGAGCGATACGGTGCCGCCTCACTGGGAGGTCGGCGAGGCACTCGGCATCCTTGACTTCGAGGCCGGTGCCAGACTCGCCGGCAGCCGCTTCTCCGTGCTGCGCGGGGCCGGCGCACGGCTGGAGCGGGCATTGATGCAGTTCATGCTCGATATGCATGCCGACCGCCACGGCTACGAAGAGGTGTGGGTGCCGGCCATCGCCAACCGTAAGACCATGACCGGCACGGGTCAGCTGCCCAAGTTCGAGGAGGACCTGTATAAGCTGGAGGACGAGGATGCCTTCCTGATCCCGACCGCCGAGGTGCCGGTGACCAACCTCTATCAGGACCTTATTCTTGACGGCGATGCGCTGCCGATCCGTCACTGCGCCTACACTCCCTGTTTTCGCCGCGAGGCGGGTTCGGCCGGGCGCGACGTGCGCGGCATGATCCGCCAGCATCAGTTCGACAAGGTGGAGCTGGTGCAGCTGGTTCACCCGGAGCAGGCGCTTGAGGCGCTGGAGGATCTTACTGCACATGCCGAGGCGGTACTTCAGGCGCTGGAGCTTCCCTACCGGGTGGTCGATCTCTGTGCTGGGGATCTTGGATTCTCGGCCCAGAAGACCTTGGATCTCGAGGTGTGGCTACCGAGCCAGAAGACCTATCGCGAAATCTCCTCTTGCTCCTCCTTTGGCCAGTTCCAGGGGAGGCGGGCCAATATCCGTTACCGTAATGACAAGGGCAAGCCGGAGCCTGTGGCAACACTGAACGGCTCGGGGCTCGCCATCGGTCGTACGC
>DATFLK010000030.1:0-2381 GCA_035267815.1 Mariprofundaceae bacterium
GTCTGGGTCATGGGGGTGCTGAACAGCACCCCCGACTCTTTTTCCGATGGCGGGAAATACCTTAATATGGACCATGCATTGTCGCATGCACACGCGATGTCTCGTGCCGGTGCGGCGATCATCGATATCGGAGGGGAATCCACCCGTCCGGGCGCGGTACCGGTCCCTCTGGAAGAGGAGCTGGCGCGTGTCGTCCCGCTGATACGATCGCTTGCTGGCAACGGGGTGTGCGTCTCGGTGGACACCTCCAAGGCCGAGGTGATGCGCCAGTCCCTTGAGGCCGGCGCATCCATGGTCAACGATGTGACTGCCCTGCAGGGTGATCCGGCCTCTATGGGGATTGTGGCTGGCTGCGGCGTGGATGTATGCCTGATGCATATGCGTGGCGCTCCGCAGACGATGCAGAAGCATACAGGCTATGAGGATGTGGTCAGCGAGGTCGAGTCGTTTCTTGCGACACGTATAGAGGCGTGCGTGAAGGCGGGCATCCGAGAGTCCGCCATCCTGATCGATCCCGGCATCGGTTTCGGCAAGAACCCGCATGACAACCTTTCCCTGATAGCAGCGATTCCTAGGCTGAAACGTATGGGGTTCCCGGTGTTGATGGGCGTATCGCGCAAGTCTTTTCTGGGCGCGTTGACCGGGGCGCCGGCCGACGACCGGGAGATGGAGACCGCTGCCGCTGTCAGCGTATGTGTCCATGCCGGCGCCGATGTGGTGCGTGTGCACGATGTCTCGATGCAGGCGAGGGCGGCACGCGTGGCTGCAGCCATCCGCGACGCCTGATCCTCTGGGGAGCGGACCCATTCCCTCCGACCCGTCATGCATCTTCCGTTTTTCATCTTGCCTGAGCAGGGGGCGTCGGCGTATCCTCAATGCGTATGGGTAATTGGCAGTTCGATGTACGAGATGTGGTAGATATCGCCCTCGTTGCCGTTGTCGTCTACTACGTGCTTCGCCTGGTGCGCGGCACGCGTGCTGTACAGATGCTGATCGGGCTGGCCATGGTCGCACTGGTCTATGAACTGGCCCGCTTTTTCGGACTTCTGACCGTGGAATGGATCTTCGGTCACTTCTTCTCGGTCTCCATCGTGGTGCTTGTTGTGCTGTTCCAGCATGAGATTCGACGCGGTCTGATGCGTATGGGGGTCAACCCGCTGACGGCCAGTTCGGGACCCAACAAGGAGCTGATCGAGGCGCTAGTAGAGTCGACCTTTGCCCTGAAACATCGTGGCTGGGGCGGACTCATCGTGATTGAGCGCGAGACCGGCCTGAAACATCTCTTCGAGTCCGGGGTCGAGTTCTCTGCTCCTGTTCGCTCCGACGTGATTCAGGCCATATTCTGTCCGCAGGCTCCAATGCACGATGGCGCCCTGATTGTGCATCATGGCGGCGAGTATGGCGGCCATATTGCCGCGGCCCGGGTGCTTCTTCCGTTGGCACGAGCCGGGTCTCTGTCGTCCCATTTCGGTACACGCCACCGCGCGGCACTGGGATTGAGCGAAGAGAGCGATGCGTTGATTATCGTGGTGTCGGAAGAGAGCGGTAATGTGCGCCTGGCCGAGGATGGCGAGTTGAGCGAGAACCTGGACCATACCGAACTGCGGGCACGTTTGACCGAGAAGCTGATGGTTCATCATCAGCACCTTTCCAAGTCCAATGAAGTGGCGCCATGATGCATGCCGTACGCCGCTTCTTTCAGTCCAGCGGACTCAAGCTGATATCATTGGTGATCGCCATCATTCTGTGGATTCAGGTGCATGGGCAGGGCGTGGGTTCGGTCAGTATGGATGTGCCGCTGCAGGTGCAGGGGCTGCCCCAGAACATGGTGATCGTCAATGATCTGCCCGACGAGGTGCGGGTAACGGTCAGCGGCCTCCAGGCCCGACTGAG
Organism: Mariprofundaceae bacterium; assembly: GCA_035267815.1. GTDB lineage: Bacteria > Pseudomonadota > Zetaproteobacteria > Mariprofundales > Mariprofundaceae > DATFLK01. The sequence continues at coordinate 1,894 of DATFLK010000030.1, forward strand.
CAGTCTCGATGCGCATGAGATCCATGTTCCGCTGGACGCTTCGGGCCTGAACGAACCGGGCGTGACCGAGCGGGCCCTGAAGGTGTCGGATATCCACGTCCCCATCGGACTGCGTATCGAGAAAGTGCAGCCGGATCGTATCGAGCTGCAGGTGGATCGTGTGGTGACACGCCAGGTGGCCGTTCACCCCCGGCTTGATCTGCCGGAGGGGTGGGTGGCGACGGATGTCTCGGTGACGCCTGCCGAGGTGGAGCTCTCCGGCCCCGAGGTGTGGCTCGATGCCCTGCCGGCGGTACAGACGGCATCGGTGCGGCCGGAAGCCGCAGCCGGGCCTTTCGAGGTCAAGGCGAATGTCGAGAGTCCGGCGGGCAAGGCGATCCGGCTGGTGCACCCCAATGTGCTTTTTATCGTGCATGGCGTGTTGAACAAGAAGGAGACCGGCAAGAAGGAACAGGGGGGAGGAAAACCATGAGGCACTACTTCGGAAC
>DATFLK010000031.1:0-11825 GCA_035267815.1 Mariprofundaceae bacterium
AGGAAGAAGAAGGCCCAGAAGAGGAACCAGTTCGGCCCTTCCATCATCTTCGTATAGCGCATCGTCTCTTCCGGCAGCATGCCATACCACATGACCAGATACTGGACGAAGAAGGCGTAGGTCCAGATGATCGTCAGGGCCAGCATGATCTGGGCGACATAGTTGAAGATGTAGGTATTGGTCGGAGTCTTCAACACATCGCGCTTGCGCATGATAAAGAGCGCAACGATGAAGAAGGCGAGGAACATGCGCATCATGCTCTCGAAGTGGTACGGACCGTAGATCGGGCTCCACCAGCGAGGCACCTGGGTCATCTCGATATCCCAGGCAGTAATGGTGCCGTAAATGCAATAGACGAAAGGTACTAGCAGCGCGACATTACGGAAACGACGCTTGATTGCATCATCACCCTTCGGAAGCTGACTCTGGAGTTTGACAAAATAGGAGCAGAAACCCCATACGGCCAGATACAGTACGATCTCGCGAGCGTTGAAGAAAATGGTGTTGTGCCAGCCATTCAGCGGTTCACCAAAGGTTGCACCGCCCATCCACGGGAAACTTCTGGCACCGCTTGCCAGAATGATCAGCAGTAGGACGAAACCCAACGGGAAGAGCGCGGTGGCCGATGCCAGAAGGTAGCGAACCTCGTAGCGCCACTTTCCGTTCACCAGATGGAGCACCGCGGACCAGAACACTGCAGCGAGCGGGATGTAGAGGACAAACAGATAGTTGTCCATCAAGATTGCCCAGTTTGCAAACGAATCCATGCCTTACTCCTTGCCTTGAACTGAGGTCTTAGACTCGACCTGTTTGGCCCGCTCTTCCTTCGTCTTGGCGGTCATACGTTTCTTCTCGAGAACGTTACGAACGTAGTTCACGACATGCCAGCGCTCGGTCGGGTTCATATCGTAACCGTAACGCGGCATAATATAGCTTCCGAACGTAATCGTTCCCCAGATCCAGCCATCGCTGAGTCCCTTGACGTAATCCGAGGTCAGATCGGCCGGCTGAAGCTCGAACACCTTGCTGACCGGGCCGGTTCCCTTGCCCGATGCGCCGTGGCAAGGAAAGCAGTAGGTCATGAAGAGTGCATGGCCCATCTTGATCGATGCAGGCGTAGCCGGAACCGGATTCGGTATACCCTCGGCCGCATCGCGGTTGGCCACCTTGGTCCACGGACCGCCGACCGGCACCGAATCCTTGGGGAAGGTATTGATCGGGGGTTCCTGCGGCTTGATGGCCGGCTGGTTCATAAAGTCACGGGACCACGGCCATGCCTGTGCCACGGCCGGGACGCTGAGAATGAGAGCAAGCAGAATATATTTTTTCATTAGACTTCCCTGATCTCCAATGCACCAGATTTTTCCAGCGTCGAACGCACCGCATCAGCGTGCTCAGGCGTGACCTGGACTTCGATTCCGATCTGATCCTCACTAACCTTGCGGCTGTAGAGACGCGTCAGACGGCGGGGAATACCCGAATAGACGAAAAAACCGAGCAGCGTGATCCACACACCGAACAGGATGGTCCCTTCATAGGTAATCACAAGATCGGCCGGAATGGGGATCACCGCTTTACCGCCCTGCGGCTGTACCGTGAACATCGACTGCGCCGCCGCTGCCACGAGCAGGAATGCACAGATGGCGCCGGTAATCGCCCCGAAGAAGGTGAAGCGCTGAATCGGCTGGTGAATCTCGCCCAGAATCTCCTCGACCTCAGGATGCTCGATCGGGGAGTAGAGCTCGATATCCTCGACCGCAGTCTCCTTCAGATCGAGAATCTTCAGCTCGGCGACCGCATCTCTTGCACGATCAAAATCCTCGTACAGAGCAAAAAGAAATTTCAGGTTCTTCTTCCTCATGCCACTCCCTCCTGGGCCCGAAGAGCCTCCTCTTTTTCCTTATCCAGATCCTCAATCTCGCTGCGGGCGCTGACCCTGCGGTGATGGAAGACGAGTTCCTTCACCTCATACATCGAGACGCTCGGGAACACCTTACAGAAGATGAGGAACAGCATGGTGAACCAACCGAAGCTGGCTGCCGTAATGGTCATCTGTACCGTACCCGGCCACACCACTGCCCATGTCCACGGCTCGTGGTTGCTTGCCAGCGGTGGGCTCACGATCTGGAAACGCTCCAGCCACATACCGAGCTGGATGATGATCGAAAGCACGAACATAGCCCACATATTCTGGCGGAACTTCTCGAAGGCCATGGCGAACGGCGCCACGGTCGAGCAGAGCAGCATGCCCCAGACCACAGGCCAGTACGGACCGATCAGCTTTTGGATCAGCACCTCCTTCTCGTACATATCGTTGCTGTACCAGATCGAGGCGTATTCACTGAAGTTCAGGAAGTTCCAGACCATGGCGATGGCGAAAGTCAGCTTCGCGATCTTGTCCATGATATCGACGGTCATGTACTCCTCGAACTTGAAGATGTAACGAAGCATCACGAACAGCGTGATAATCGCCGCACAACCGGAATAGAGGGCGCCAGCCACGAAGTACGGCGGGAACGATGTAATGTGCCAGTCAGGCATGATCGACATGGCAAAGTCCGATGCCACAATGGAGTGCACGGAGACGGCCAGCGGCACTAGGAAGCAGCCCATCAGCACATAGGTCTTCCGGAAGGCGAGCCATTCGCGCGCACGACCCATCCAGCCAAGCGAGAGCATACTATAGAGCTTCTTGCGCCATCCCTTGGCATTATCACGGCAGATCGCGAGATCAGGAATCATACCGATGTAGAGAAACAGCGCCGAACTGGTGGCATAGGTAAAGATCGCCGAAGCATCCCACAGCAGAGGCGAACGGAAGTTCGGCCAGATGGTACGCTCGTTGGGATACGGCATCACCCAGTAGAGGTTCCAGACACGGCCCAAATGGATCACCGGGAAGAAGGCAGCCGTCAGAATCGAGAAGAGGGTCATCGCCTCGGCGAAACGATAGATCGGCTTACGCCAGTCAGCATTGGTCAACAGCAACACGGCCGAGAGCAGTGTCCCCGAGTGACTCATGCCGATCCAGAAAATGAAGTTGGAGATATAAAGCTGCCAAAAGTGCGGGCGGTTCATCAATGCCACACCCAGACCCTCGTTATACTGGTAGGCTTCTGCAGCGACACCCGCGGCAACCAGCAGTGAACATACGGCCAGCACGACCCAGAAGATCATTCTGGGCGATTCGAGACTGCCCAGAACATCCTTGTTGATCTTGGCCCATTCAATATCTTTCATCTTATCCATTCAGTGCATCCCCTCTTAACAACTGATTGATATGTTTACTGGGTTCAGGCTTCCGTATCGCGGACACGATCCATGTACATGACACTCGGCTCGATGTTCAGGTCCTCGAGCACGCGGTAGCCACGGATGTCCTCGTCCTTCTCCTGCTCGTAGTGGTTCAGCTTCACCTGATGCTCGCGCCACAGCTTCGAAACCTCGCTGTTCGGGTCCCTGAGGTTGCCGAAGGCGATGGCCTGGGTCGGGCAGCCCTGCTGACAGGCGGTCTGTACCGCACCATCCTCAACATAGTCCGGATGCCCTGCATCCTCGGCCGCATCCTTTGCGGCACGCTGACGCTGCACGCAGAAGGTACACTTCTCCATGACACCCTTGTCGCGCACGGAAAGATCCGGATTGAGCTGCATCTCCAACGGATGGGGAAGATCCTCCCAGAAGTTGAAGAAGTTGAAATAGCGCACCTTGTAGGGGCAGTTGTTACCACAGTAACGGGACCCAACGCAGCGGTTATAGACCTGGGTATTCAGGCCGTCCGGTGAGTGATAGGTCGCCGCCACCGGGCAAACCGGCTCACACGGGGCATGATTACACTGCTGACACATCATCGGGATGTAGTGTGCGCCACGCTCCGGAAAGGTCACTGCATCCGGATCATTGGAGTTGTCGTGGTGACCATCGAAAGGAATGTCGGGCTTGCCAGCAATGTCGACATCGGTATTGCCGTCGGGATCATCCCAATAGCGTTCAATCCGCATCCAGTGCATGGCATGGCCACGCGAATAGTGCTCCTTGCCGACCACCGGCAGGTTGTTCTCGGCATAGCAAGCCGTTACACAGGCGCCGCAACCGATGCAATTATTCAGATCGATCGCCATGCCCCACATGTAGGGAGTATCATCATAGTAGTCGTCCTTACGGAAGTCCGACCAGTTCTCCAGCATGCGTTTCAGTGCCATGACTTAACCCTCCTCTTCAGTACGGTCGAATTGTCTGGCCGTAACCGTCTTGACAATCTTACGACCTGCCTGCGAATTACTGCCGTTCTCAAGAACCAGATCACCATGCGCCAGCGTCACGATCGGACCGCGGTCGGCCACCTTGGTGACCTGCACGTTCGTGGCGTAGGTAGCCAGCTCGCCGGTCTTGGCATCGAATTTCGGTTCCAGAATGGAGTAAGGATTCACTCCGATGCCCTTGGCATAGCGACCATACTCGGTATGGCCCTGACCCAGCGGAATCGCGACCGCCTCCGGATGAATGCCCGGGAACACGGCCACCTTGACCTTGATCGAGCCCTTGGACGATTTCACGCTAACGACATCACCAGTCTCGACGTCCAGCTTTGCGGCTGTCTTGGGGTGAATCTCGATCCAGGAATCCCAGACCACCTCGGCCAACTGGTCAGGAAGCTCCTGAAGCCACGGGATATTAGCATGACGCCCATCCCAAAGGCCGAGTCGCGGCGACGGGATCAGGCGGAACGGATAGCTGCTATCCTGCTGCGGCGGCTTCGGAAGATTCACCGTCTCAACCTTGGCACGAATCGCCTTCGGCTTGTTAACCTTCATATGGACAAAACCATCAGAGAGAATGCCCTGCTTGAAACCCTCCGCCTCGGTCTGACCCGGCACGGTAGGCTTCGGCGGATTGATCAGTGCAGGCTTCATCGTTGTCAGCGCACCGATGACATAGGCCTCGTAGTTCTTCCAGTGCTTGAACTTCGGATCAAGCACCTTGACCTGTTCGAGCAGAAGATCACCGAACGAACGCGTCGAGCCTTCGCCAAAGACCGGATTCATGACCGGCTGCTGCAGTCCCAGATAACCATCCTCGGGGGAGTAGGCCGGCATCGTGGTGTTCCAATCCTCCAGATAGGAGTGGATCGGAAGCACGAGATCGCAGGCCATCGTGGTCTCATCGGGGAACATCGAGAATGCGATGCGATACTTCGCCTTGGAGAAGGCCTTGTCCGCATGCATGAATTCCGGCGCCTGGTAAATCGGATTCGTTCCGAACACCACGGCAGTGTCGTACTTGCCACTGTCCAGACCGTCGAGGAAGGCCTTGGCCTCGGACCATCCACCCATGCGGGGCGTCAGGTTCGGGAAAGGCGCCTCACTGCGGGGCAGGATGGTCTTACCGACATTGCCGAGCATAACGTTCAACAGAAGGATGGCACGAGCCGTCTCGGAGCCGTACTCAACCCCTTCTGCGGACGGACCGGAGAGCACCAGACTCGGATTCTTGGAAGCGAGCATGTGATGCAGATGATGCATGCGCTCGACCGACACATCGGTGAGCTTGGCGATCGCATCAACATCAACACCCTTCAACTCATCCGCCACACTCGCCGGCACGCGGGAAGCGTACTCGGAGTCCTGAGCCAGCAGCGAGGCCAGCGCCAAGGCAAGATACCCCTCCGTTCCGGGACGAATCCCAATCCAGCGATCGGCATTGGCGCCGGTCAGGGTCATCTTGGACTCGATCTGAACCAGTGTGCCACGCGGGGCCTTGCGGAATTTGGCATATTGCGTCGGGAAATGAACAGGCGACATCCAAGTCGCCAGAAAGTCGGCACCAAAGGAGACGATCAGCTCAGCCTTGTCGAAGTCATAGCGCGGCATGGCACTACCGAACATCTCCTCGTTGGTGGCATGACCGACCGCGGGCGGCAGCGTATCGAACACGAAGAAGTTCTTCGAACCGGCCGCCTCGAGATAGGCATCGATCAGGGCCGCATGATGCCCACTGATGGCACCGCTTAGCCATGCAAGCTTGGAATTCTTGCGCCCCAGCTTACTCTTCAGCGTATCGGACGCCTCGTCCCAGGAGACCTCGACAAGCTTGCCTCCCTTGCGAATCATCGGCTTGGTCAGACGATCCGGATTATAATGACCGTGCAGACCGGCCTGCCCCATCGGGCAGAGGCGTCCGTGGTTCACGGACGACGCGGGGTTACCCTCCAGCTTCAGCACACGCCCCTGACGAATACGGGCATGGATGCCACAACCGGCGGGACACTGCTGACAAGTCGAGGCGTAGAACATGGCGATACCGGGACGGACAAAGTCCTGCGGATCAACCTGCGGCTCGACCTTCTCCTTGCGAACCTCGAGATCCACCTCGTTGATGATATCGGTGTCACCACATCCGCTCAGAACCAGTGCACTACCTGCACCCCCAAGGCCCATTGCCTTCAGAAATGTACGGCGGCTCCATGTATTTCGGCTCATCGTCACCCTCTCCTTGTCCGACTACGGTTAACAATCACTACATCAAACATGACACTTCCAGCAGTCATGCGGCGCATGCACAAGATGGTCGCGAATCTTCTTGGGAAGCCTGTCCGACATCCGCTTGATCTCGGAATGCGTCATCGTCTTAGGATGCTCGGGGTCAAGCACGGCCGGTTGCGGATACTCAACCTGCATCACGGGCTTGTCCGTTGCGGCCACCGGAATCATCCAGCGCTTGGCCGGCATCGGCTTGCCGATATCGGAATCGCCCTGGAACTGGCGGTGACAGCTCAGGCACCACCCCATTGTCAGCGGACGAATCTTGCGGGCGGTCACAAAGGTCTTCACATCGCCGTGGCACATACCGCAGACCTGCTGAGTCGGCCGGCCATCCTGGAAGATAAAGCGGCGGATATGACGCTTATGGGTAAAGTACACAAAGTCCGGAACGTCATGCACCTTCAGCCACGGAATCGGCTCCTTGCGCTTCCAGTAGGAAAACAGCTTCTTGATCCGGGGCTTGTTGCGCACTGCAGGGATATGCTTGTGACAACCGATACATTTTGCGACAGGAGGAATACCGGCCACCTTGCTCCTGCGAGCATAGGTATGACAATACATGCAGTTGATCTTGAACTTGCCGGCATGGATATAATGAGGGAAGTGGATCGGCTGCTTGGCATTACTGACATCATCGGCCCATGCCGTACCGGCCGACAGCAGCATCGCCGCCATCACCAGCATCAACCCTCTATGCCCAAGTAGTTTATACAAGTTCAGTGCTTTGGCTTTTTGCCACATGAACCACCCCTCCTGTTTAATGTCACCGGGATATGTGTGTGACACATATCCGCACATCGCTCACGAACAGCTTCCAAGGTTTCGCAACAAAAAAAATGCACATGCCCGCACAATTCACCTTATTTTTCAGCGCCCTGTGCGAGGACGTGCGTCATCCAGCGAGCGAGTATAAATTTCCTTTAATCATTTTTATACCATTTATTCATTGCGGATTAATCCGATCAGGCTTGGTCGGCCAGTCCGCGCAACTCCCGCATAGCCTGAGAGTAATCAGGCTTCCCGTAGACGGCAGAACCGGCCACGAATGTATCAGCGCCGGCAGCAGCCACTTCCGCCATCGTCTCCGCATTGACCCCGCCATCAACCTCCAGACGCGCGTCGCATCCCGCATCGTCCAGCATGCGACGGGTCTCACGAATCTTGTCCGTTACAGCATGGATATACTTCTGGCCACCGTAACCCGGGTTTACGCTCATCAACAGAACCAGGTCGATGCAATGCAATACGTGACGAATCGTGGAAACCGGGGTCGCCGGATTCAGGCTGACGCCGGCCTTCTTGCCCAGCGAACGGATATACTGAAGCGTCCGTTCCAGATGGATGCAGGCCTCCTGATGGACCGTGATATAATCGGCCCCGGCCTTGGCAAAGGCATCGAGCTGACGATCCGGCTCGACGATCATCAGGTGCACATCGAGCGGCTTGTCGGTATGGGGACGAATCGCCTTGACGATATTATCCCCGATAGTGATGGGCGGCACGAAGCGCCCATCCATGACATCGACATGGACCCAGTCGCAGCCGCCCTCGTCGATAGCGCGGATTTCAGCGCCCAGATCGGCAAAGTCAGCAGAAAGAATAGAAGGTGCAATTACGGTCTCTTTTTTCATGGCGCATTTATACACTTTTCATGGTGCGCCAGTCCAGTGCGGTTTTTACTCCATCCCTGCCAGCCAATTCGACAGTGCACGAATCTGCCGGACCGTCAACGGGCCACCTTTTCCCTCATAGAAAGCGGGCATATGGCGTCCCGAACCATGATACAGCACCCGCTTCAAATACGCCACGTCATGCCCCCGTAAGGAGGGCGCATATCCGCCCTTTCCCTTCTCACCATGGCACATGACACAGACCGCCGCGTAGATCTCGGTACCCCGCCTTTTTCCCCTGGCTGGGGCCGCATGACAGGTGGCGCACTTGGGAGCGAATATGCTCTGGCCGGTATTCATCTTCAGATGGGGATTGGCTCGCACCGCCAGCACCAACAGCGCCTCGGCACGATGCCCCCTGTCGTCCACGACCGTCACGCTCTTTTTGACCCTTCCACGTTTGCCCATGGTATCAACCCGTACCCGAAGCTGCGTAAACGCACCGGGTTCGAGCACGCGACTGTCAGGTTCGGCGGTAGTACAACCGCAGGAGGTTTCGACCCGAGAGATCGAAATCACGCTGTTGCCGGTATTACGCAGCAACAGTGTCGTGGCTGCCTTCGTCCCTTCGGGCACACTGCCCAGATCGACCCTGGCGGGTTCGATGACGAGACCACTCGGCGCGACCGGTTCAGCCGCCCGAGCTGCCACCGCCCCGACACAGAGCAGGAGTGCAAGCAACAACCACCTCACGAATCGCCTTCCAGCCAGGGGCGCAACGGAGCGGGCACATCACGCTCCCCATGCATCATGGCCATAAGATCGGGCGACTCACACGACAGCAGCGCTGAAACGGCACGACGAATCTCCTCGTTCCCGTCCGCCAGAGCAGGCTCGAGTGCAGAGAGCCAGACATCGAGTTCAGCCATACCCTGTCGTTTCAGGCGATATCGCAGCCTGCGCACCGCGATGCCTCCGCTGTCGTTCATGCCTGACGCTTGATTAAAGACCGTTTGATGGAATTGATCGCCGCCGTCGGATTGAGCTCCTTGGGACAGGCCTCCATGCAGTTCATAATCTGATGGCAGCGGTAGAGGCGGAAAGCGTCCTCCAGTTGGTCCAGACGTTCTCCTGTCGCCTCATCCCTAGAATCAGCAACCCAGCGCTGGGCCTGAAGCAGCGTGGCAGGGCCGAGAAAACGCTCGCCGTTCCACCAGTATGACGGACAGGAGGTGGAACAGCAGGCACAGAGGATACACTCGTACAGGCCGTCCAGACGGGAACGCTCTTCCGGTGTTTGCAGACGCTCATGCTCTGGCGTTGGCGTGCTGCTTTGCAGCCAGGGCTTGATGGATCTGTACTGTTCGAAGAAATGGGTCATATCAACTACCAGGTCGCGAATCACGCGCATGCCCGGCAACGGTCGCACTTCGATGGGCTGCTTCAATCCCAGAGCCGGCGTAATACACGCCAGTCCGTTCACGCCGTTGATATTAACCCCGTCGGAACCGCATACCCCCTCGCGACAGGAACGGCGATAGGTCAGCGTGCCATCAAGCTCCCACTTCACGTAGTTCAACGCATCGAGAAGCATCATGCCGCCTCCCGTGACGGGCACCTCGTAATCCTGCATGAGGGGTTCACGTCCGGATTCAGGGTCGTAGCGGTAGACCCGCAATTCGAGATGACCGGACATCAATACACCCTCGCCTTGGGGGGGAAGGATTCGACCGTCATCGGCTTGGTACGTACCGGCTTGTAATCCAGCCTCTCCGAATCGTCGTCAATGTAGCCCAGTGAATGCCGCATCCAGTTCTCGTCGTCACGGTCCGGATAGTCTTCACGCGCATGTGCACCACGCGATTCCGTTCGCGCCACTGCCGACGCCGCCGTAACCCGCGCAATACCCATCAGGTTCTCCAGCTCCAACGCCTCGACCAGATCCGTATTGAAGACATGGCTGCCGTCCTCAATAAAGGCATCGTCCATCATGCCGGCCAGTTCATGCAGTCGCTCCACGCCCTCGCGCATCACATCTTCCGTACGGTAGACACTGAAATGCTCCTGCATGATTGTCTGCATCCGGGCCCGCAGCTCGGCCACATGCATCCCTTCTTTTTCACCACGGCGACGCCCGCCATCCAGCCACCGTTCGACACGTGCCACACCCGGCTTCCAGCAGTCCGGATCGATCGGCACATGATACCGGAACTCGCGCAACCGCTTCATCACCTGATTACCGCAGGCCCGACCGAACACCACGATCTCAAGCAGGGAGTTCCCCCCCAGGCGGTTGGCGCCATGGACGGAGACACAGGCCGCCTCGCCAATGGCATAAAGCCCCGTCATGACCGCCTCCTTGTCATCACCCTGCGGACAGACCACCTCGCCGAAACGGTTGGCGGGAACACCGCCCATTGTGTAGTGCGCCGTCGGCACCACCGGTATGGGTTCCTTCGTACAGTCGACACCGGCAAAACGGAGCGCCAGCTCATGGATGTTGGGAAGACGCTTCATGATTAGCGCCTCGCCCAGATGGTCGAGCTTCAGCAGTGCATGATCACGGTTCGGACCGCACCCCCGCCCCTCGCGAATCTCCAGCGCAATAGCACGGGAAACCACATCGCGACTGGCAAGATCCTTGGCGGTGGGCGCATAGCGCTCCATGAAACGCTCACCCTCGCTGTTAATCAGGTAGCCACCCTCGCCTCTGGCACCCTCCGTAATCAGGGGGCCTACCCCTGCAATACCAGTCGGATGGAACTGGAAAAACTCCATATCCTCCAGCGGCAGGCCGGCATCGAGCACCAATGCGCCGCCGTCACCGGTGCAGATATGGGCATTGGTCGTCGACTTGAAGATTCTTCCCGCGCCGCCCGTCGCCAGGATCACTGCCTTTGCCTGAAAGAGATGGTACTCGCCGCTGGCGATATCCCATGCCAGCACACCGTGACATCCCTTCTCGTCGGTGATCAGATCGAGGGCGAAAAACTCCTCATAGAAGTGGGTGCCAGTCCTGAGGTTCTGCTGATACATCGCATGCAGAATGGCATGACCGGTCCGATCGGCGGCAGCGCAGGTGCGAGCCGCCTGTCCACCCTGGCCGAACTCACGCGACTGGCCGCCGAATGGACGTTGATAGATCGTGCCCTGCTCCTGACGGGAGAAGGGAACGCCCGCGTGCTCCATCTCACGCACCAGCTGCGGGGCGGCGCGGCACATGTATTCGATGGCATCCTGATCGCCCAGGTAATCGGAACCCTTGACCGTATCGTACATATGCCAGTGCCAGTGATCGGGCGTAATATTGCCCAAGGCCGCGTTCATCCCCCCCTGGGCCGCCACCGTGTGCGAACGGGTCGGCAACACCTTGGTCACCACGGCTACCCGGTGGCGGGCATCGGAGAGCTGCAGGGCGCAACGCAGCCCCGCTCCGCCGGCACCGATGATGACGACATCATGGAAATGGTGTGTCACGTTATCGGAAGAGAGATAGGACATCAGCTATTCCAGGCCCAGATCATGGCGAACCACCAGAGACCGAAACCAAAGGTTCCGACACTCAGTGTCGCCATCAATGGCACACGCCATCCTGCCTGATGAACGTAATCCTCGAGCACCACTTTGACCCCCAGATAGGCATGTGTCAGCAGGGCGATCACCAGCATGGAGT
>DATFLK010000032.1:0-6489 GCA_035267815.1 Mariprofundaceae bacterium
AGGTAACCGATCGTCGAATCGACATTCAGCGGCACCCCCTCGTAACCGAAGGGATGCTCCAATATGCTGGCGAGGTAGTTGGACAGACGCTCCGCATCCGACAGGGGCATGTTGGCCAATACAATGGCGAACTCGGAACGGTGTGTCCTCGACAGGAAGGTCTCCGTCGGCAGGGCTTGGGTCAGACGCTCCTTCATCTGGAGAAGAATGCTGTCCGATGCATCGAAACCGAAGGCCACCTCGATCTCCATCAGGTTATCACACGCCACCTTGATCAGCACATGCTGTCCACCGCGCTCCTCTTGCATCTGCTGAAGAATGCTCGAGATATACTCCAGAGCGCTGGTCCGGTTCGGCAATCCCGTATCCGGATCGTGGCGTGCCAGAAAGTGGATTCTCGCCATACGCTGACGGAGTTGACCGACCCCGTAGCCGACCAGGGAACCGATCGAGACAAAAAAGATGCTGCGATAGACCCAGTTGATGGTCTCCTGAGCCTCGTGCGTGACGGTATCGATGGGCATGAAGGGGCCGAGCATGATGCTGCCCAGCAGGCCGATCAGCGCACCGCCAGAAGGGCCATAAAGATAGCCGGCCAGAACAATCGGGAAATACATCGAGTGAGAGTAGACATACTTGATACCGCCGGTGGCATAGACCAGAACGTAGACACCGAAGACGAGGGCAATCAGGGCCGGGATCGCGATCAGATTGAAATACCTGCTATTCCCGTAGCCACCGGAAAGCAGCCGCTCTTTTTTCATCGCCTCTCCCCATGCCGGTCAAGTACTACCCATTAAAGCCCATGGCGACCGCATACACAAACGGGGCCAGGCTCTGCACGGCAGGAATCAAGAATTCAGAGTCGGGAGACGTGCAGCAGCCACCCCGTCAGCAGGTTGCCGCCCACCATCAGTGTCAGGAAGAGCACGCCGGCGAACATCAATGGCTTCAGCCCCAACACCCTCATGCGTCCGAAACGGGTCTCCAATCCAAGGGCAGCCATTGCCGCCGATAGCATCAACGTATCGATCAGCTCCAATCCTCTGTGCAGTGTCCCCGGCATGGTCCAGAGAGAGTTGATGACCACCACTGCGATAAAACCGAAGGCGAACCATGGAATGGTCAACTTCGCCTTGCCGTGCCCCTCATTCTGTTCGGACCTCCCCCACCACCAGCTCAGCAACAAAAGAATGGGGGCCAGCATCATCACCCGCATCAGCTTGACGATCACGGCGGTCTGCTCGGCCCCATCGCCGATGCTGTGGCCGACAGCTACCACCTGCGCCACTTCATGCACTGTAGAGCCTATATAGATACCGAAGGTTTGGGGATTGGCGCCGGTCAGGTGATAGATCACCGGATAAATCAGGATCGCCAGGGTACCGAACACCACCACCGTGGCCACCGCCATACTGGTATGGGCACTGTTGCCGCGCACCACCGGCTCCGTCGCCAGCACCGCCGCCGCGCCGCAGATGGCGCTGCCGGCCGCCGTCATGACCGCTAGGTCGCGCTCCAATCCAAACACCCGGATACCGAGCCAGATGCCCCCGATCAGAATCGTCGCCATGACAATCAGATCGATACCGAAGGCCTCGCCGCCAACATGCAGAAGCTGGCCGATGCTGACATGCAATCCGTAGAGCATAACCCCGGCGCGAAGCAGCCGCTGTTGGGCGAAATGGATGCCCGGTTGCATCACGGCCGGCATGCGCAGAATGTTGCCCAGAATCATACCCAGGAAAAGCGCCAGCGACAGCGTGCCAAGCCCGAAGCGCTCGAGCTGCAAAGCCTGGTCCGACCACCAGGCAATGGCGACGATCAGCGCGACCAGCGCGCCTCCGGTCAACATCGATATACATCTGTTCCGCTCATGTTTGATCATCGCTGCACACCACCTGTCGTTCAAAGTGACGTGGAGAATACGACCTTCAATAAATCAATAGAAACGAATAATATATATATTCATAATAGATTTAATCGATATATACTTCGGGCATGATGAATATTACCCTGAAGCAGTTGCGTGCCTTCGTGGCGATCGCCCATGCCGAGAATATCTCGCGCGCCGCCGAACACCTCTCGCTGACGCAATCCGCCGTCAGTACGGCGCTCAGGGAACTGGAGCAGCAGCTCGGCCTGACACTCTTCGACCGAACCGGGAAACGCATCCGAATCAATCCGCAGGGACACTGGCTGCTTCCCAAAGCACAACGCATTCTCGACCAGGTCAATTCTATCGCCGGAGAGCTGGGCCAGGCCGGACAGCAGACACTCGCCATCGGTGCCAGCACGACCATCGCGGATTTCCTTTTCCCCCGGCTCGCCATCCATCTGTACGACCGCTTTCCCGGACTCGAGATTCATCTGGAAAGTGGCAACAGCAGTGCGATCCTGACCGAACTGCTATCGCACCGGATCGAACTCGGATTGGTCGAGGGAATCTGCCAACACCCGAAGGTGACTGTCACGCCATGGTGGACCGACCGGCTTGTCATTATTGCCTGCCCCGACCACCCGTTGGCCGGACGCGGCCCGCTACCGCCTGAAGCCCTGATGGAAAACCGATGGATCATGCGCGAGGCCGGTTCCGGCACGCGCTCCATCTTCGAACACGCCTTCCGCCATCATCTCCCCCATCTCGATATCCTGACCGAATTGAAACACGTGCCGACCATCAAGGCGCTGGTGGCCAGCGGTGCAGGACTTGCCTGCCTCTCCGAAATCGCCGTTGCCAACGAAATCGATCGCGACGAACTGGCGGTGCTGAATATCCGCGATATGACTCTGGAGCGCCAATTCTACCTTCTCCGGCACAAGGAAACCTACCAGAGCAACATCCACACATATCTGGTCGACTGGGTCATGCAGCAGTCGGTGCAGAGAGGTGAAACAGCGAATTCGGAACGTCAGGGATGGATATAGAGATAGGCCCAGCCGATAGACAGCAACGCCGTGGCAAAGCAGAAAAAGGCCAGAATGCCCATCGTGACGACCACATCCCGGCGCCCCACCCGCCAAGCCTTCCAGCCGAACCAGAGACAAAAACAGCCCAGCGGTATCGACAACAGCACGAACAACAGCATCCCTGTATGATAATGTGCTACGGTTCGGCCCGCCAGCCGTGCCACCGTATACGCCCAGGCGAAATGCATAACTTACTGTCACAGATAAAGAAATAGTGAATAAAGTGACTTGACCCCATCAGAAAAGCACTTTAATTTCGACCACATGAATGCGCTAATGCGCTGTCATTGCTGGTAGAATTCGGATGAGCCAGCCAGACAGCAAACAACGGGACGAGCAGGCGACCTTCGCCCGCTTCATCCAACGCCTTGATTCACACAACGAATGGGCAGGAATCAGCAGCCGTCCCGAACCCGAGCCCCACCTTCTCTGCATCCATCTTACCGAGGGCCCGATCGCCTTCCAGTTGGTCAGCCTGACTAACCCGACCATTGCCGAGATTCAGGCTGCCGCCCCGGAAACACTGGATCACATCATCCAGAACACTTTCAACAAGGCCTACGATACGGATGCCCTGCATATCGAACTCCTTCTCCATACGGACGATCGGATCGACACACCGGACGATGTCATCATTCCGATCCTCACCCCGCTATTCGGATCAATGCCGCATCCATTCAAACGGGTCTGGTTCATGGGTGAACAAACAACCTGTCACCTGTGGCAGACCGACCAGGTCAGTTAGCAGGCTCGTCCAAGAGATCCTCGATCACGAACTGGACAGCACCATTACCGCGCCAGTCATCCAGCTTGAGCTGACCGACCACCGACACCTGATGCCCGGGCGTCAACACCTCGTCCATCGGACCGGGCCTGAACACCACGGCATCGACTACACCGTGACGGCTTATCGTCTGCTGAAGGCGCAGACGCACCACACCACCTTTCATGTCGCGCCGGTCCACGATCTGCACGGCCTCCAGAAGCCACTGGCAGGCCGGATTGCCCTGCCCTAACGGCTCGAAACGGGTCAGGCGTTCGGCCAGACCAGCGTGCATGGCATCCAGACCGAGAATCCCATCGAGAGGGAGTTCCGGATGGGTACCACCCTTCCCCTGAACCTCCACCGCCTTGCCAAAGGCGGTCACGAAACCGTCCCATGCGCCGGGACGGATCGTACCGCCGCCGGCACCGGCATGCCCTCCGAACCCCTCCAGAAATTCGCTGCATGCATTCAGCAGGTTGCCGATATGGTAACCGGGACGGCCACGTAACGAGACACGAACCCGTTCATCCGGGGTCACGAAACCGACGGCTGCCGGGCGATTATGCTTGCGGGCCAACCGCCCGGCGGCAAGCCCGACGACGCCGGCATGCCAATCGTCATGATAGACCGCCAGGATATCGGAGCCATTGAGCCGCGCTTCAGCCTGCCGGAACACCTCCGCCTCGACCCGCCTGCGCTCCTTGTTACTCTCATCAAGCAGGGATGAAAGTTGCCGCGCCTCGACCGGGTCATGGGTGGCAAGCAGACGCATCGCCTCCTCGCCATGACGCATGCGCCCGGCTGCATTGATGCGCGGTGCGATGTAGAAGCCAATGGTCTCAGTTGTCACGGTCGATTTGACGCGTGCCACATCCAGCAACGCCGCCATGCCGATGGAAGGGGCGTTGTTGAGCTGTAGCAGGCCGTGATGCACCAGGATTCGATTGACTCCCCGCAGATCCATGACATCGGCCACGGTGGCCACGGCCACACGATCCAGCAACCGACGCAGATCGAAAGCCGGTGACTTTCCCACTGCCTTCAGCCGCTTCCAGGTTGCCACCAGCAAAAAGAAGGCGACACCGGTTCCGCACAACAACCGATCGCCAAAGCCACACTCCTCACGCGCCGGATTGAGCAGTGCAAAGGCCTCGGGAAGCCTGCTGTCCGGCAGATGATGATCGGTGACAATCAGGTCAAATCCGAGCGAGCGAGCCGCCCTGCATGCCTCGAAACAGGTGGTGCCGGTATCGACACTGATGCCAAGCGTAGCCCCGTTCGTCCGCGCCTCACTGACCGGCTCGACCCCGATACCGTGACCGTCGTCGGCACGATGCGGAATCGACGAGGTGACATGCGCACCCGCTGCCCTGAGCGACTCAAGCAGCACAGCCGTGCCGCAAACGCCATCGCAATCGAAATCGCCAAAGATATGGATATGTTCGCTATCCATGACGGCACGGGCGACCCTTTCAGCAGCCTGTGGCATGTCGTACATGCCATCCGGGTCAGGCAGATCGGCCAGACGAGGAGCGAAATAGGGATCGTCCTCGCTCAAACCGCGATTGGCGAGAAGTCCTTGCCAGGCAGACAGCGGATCGTCGGCTCTTAGCGACGCATGCCGCCAGACAAGCTGCCGTCCACGCATCGTCACCAAATCAGGCAGCATTACGTCCGCTCCTGCAGCATTCGCCACAATGCCTCCTCGTGTTTCAACTTATCCGGCTGCTTCAATCCCAGTCCTGTCCGCTGCAGTTTCGACACCACGGTGGCAACAGGCGAAGACCGCAACCAGAGGGCATGGCCGTCGCCGAACAGAACGCTATCACGCGGCAACGGGGAAGCAGGGTTGATCAATCGCTCCAGCTGCTCGGCGTCGCTCATCGTCAGCTGTGCATTCCTGCCCTCCGCAACGGCAGCCAGAAAGGGATTCAGGGTGGCCACGGATGGCAACGAAGAGAAGCTGCGCTCCAGCGGCAACGGGATACCACCCCAGAACCAGAGACCGCTCACGTCGGCAGCGGCACTCTTCAGATTCCCGCGATGATGGTGAAGATACATCTGGATTTCGGACACGAGTCGCATCAGTCGCCCCCCATCGGCTCCCGACGGATGCCGGTTTGGCAGCACCTTGCCAGCCACCTCGGCAAACGCAGCAGGGGCGGCCTCCATCGGTTCCCGACAGGCGAGAATCAGGGCAGCACCCGTCGTATGCAGACTCATGCCATCATCGGACAGAAAAGGGTTCAGAAGCTCTGCCAGGTCAACGGCATCATCGGCTGTCCAACCGAACAACCCCTCCGGCATCACCTGCAGATGATCCCGCATCAGACGCGCATGGAAGGGGGAAGCCATCCAGCACTGCCGGGCATCACCGGGCAGATCGATCCGGGCTCCGACAAGGGCGGCGGGAGGCTGTCCCACCCACCGGGCAAACAGTGAAAGCGGCGTATACGAAGAGGCGGCAAACCATGTCCTGCGACATCCAGCAAGCCGGTCCCGCAGGAAGTGGAGTGCCGGATGCAACTGCAGTCCGTCCGGCGTCTCCGCCAGACTGTTGGTCACCATCAACATCCGTACAGCTGTCCGATCAGAGCTCCAGCATGCCCCGCACGGCATCTTCCGTCGCATCGATGGTCACCGGCCGGGGCACATCGCGCATGGCCGTGTCGGGATCCTTGAGACCGTTACCGGTCAGCGTGCAGACGATACGATCACCCGGTTTGAAATAGCCACGCTGATTGAGCTTGATC
>DATFLK010000033.1:0-12848 GCA_035267815.1 Mariprofundaceae bacterium
TGCCGATTTTGTATCGCTTTCGGGCCACAAGATCGGCGGTCCTAAAGGGGTGGGTGCGCTGCTGGTCCGGCGAGGCGTGAGCCTGTCCGAAATGCTCTCCGGTGGCGGGCAGGAGCGTAAACGCCGTTCGGGGACCGAGAATGTGCCGGGGATTGCCGGCTTCGCCGCTGCACTTGGGGTCAATGATTTCTCGACTACGCGGCCGATTCGGGACGGCTTCGAGGATGCGCTCAAGCAACGTCTGCCGAAAGTGCGCATCTTCTCAGAAGAGGCCGAGCGTGTGCCGAACACCTCTATGTTCTGCATGCCCGGTCTTGATGGCGAAACGCTGCTGATGCAGCTCGATCTTGCTGGTTTTGCAGTGGCGTCGGGTTCTGCCTGTTCGTCGGGTAAACGCGATCCGTCACATGTACTGTTGGCCATGGGGTGTTCCCATGGCGAGGCGCGCAGCAGTGTGCGCGTCAGTTTCGGACCGGAGAACCGGCCTGAAGATGCCAGTGCGCTGGTGGATGAACTGGTGCGAATCCGCGAGCGCCTAATGACCATGGCAGGAGTGGCTTGAATATGCAATATCAGGAAGCAGACATTACGCTGACAACATCCGCACGAAATCGCATACGCGAATGTGCGCATCAGGACGGCCGTACAGGGATTCGGATAGCCGTGCGCGAAGCCGGGTGCTCCGGTCTGGAGTATGTGGTCGATTATGCCGACGGTCCCGACGACGGCGATTACATCAAGCAGGTCGACGATGTCGCCGTGTATGTCGATGCCGAATCCTATCGGCGGGCTCTGGCCGGCCTGACGATCGATTATCAACAGGATGCTCTCTCTTCCGGATTTGTGTTCAACAATCCGAACAAGAAGGGTGAGTGCGGTTGCGGGGCCTCGTTTACCGTATAGTCTCTCCCTCCGAAGCGGTCGGTAAGCGCTAACCAGGAGGGCCCATGACACATATGCTTTTATCCATATCCGGTCACGATAGGCCGGGAATTGTCCGTGATGTGGCGGAAGCACTGCTGCATCTTCATGCTAATATCGAAGATTCGTCGATGGCTGCCCTGCGAGGACGGTTTGCCATGATGCTGGTGGTTGCCCTGCCGGAGGGGGTCAAGCTGGGTGAACTCAAGGCGGCGCTGGCCGATCTGGAACAGCGCACCGGGCTTGCCGTTCAGTCCCAGCCGATGACGGATGAAGAGGCCGGGATCGTGCCGCCCGAGCCGGATCATGTGGTGACGGTTCACGGTGCAGATAAGCCGGGAATCGTGCATGCCGTGACCGACTGCCTGGCCGGGCTCTCCGTCTCGATCGTCGATCTCTCCACCCGTATCGGCGATGACCGTGAGAAGGACGGCGTCTATATGATGGCACTCGAGGTGGCTGCAGGCGATTCGGGCGATAGCTTGCAACGCAAGTTGGCCGAAGTGGAGAAGCGGCTTGGGGTCGATATTGAGGTGCACGAACTAGAGACCGATATCCTCTGATGGTTTTGCAGCCATCTTCGGCGCTATAAGTGATGATTGATGCGTCCCGTTCTTACGCTTCCTGATTCGAGGCTTCGTCAGAAATCCGAGCGTGTTACCCGATTTGACGGGGTGCTTCGGGAGTTGTGCGACGAATTGACGGCGGCGATGCGGGCCGGTCCCGGTGGTGTCGGGATCGCGGCACCGCAGGTCGGTGAGCTGAAGCGTGTGGTGATCGTGGACTGCAGCGTTTCCCGGCGCCCCTGCAAAAACCATGGCCTGCTACGAATGGTCAATCCCGAAATCGTTGAAGGCTCGACGCAGAAGGTTTTGGGTCGCGAGGGTTGTCTTTCGGTACCGGAATGGGTCGGTATGGTGTCGCGCTCCCGGGAGGTGCGTGTCCGCTTTCACGATGTCGCCGGCGTGGAGCGAGAGATCGCATGCGGCGGTTTCGAGGCTCGGGTGGTTCAGCACGAGGTGGACCATTTGGATGGCATTCTCTTTATCGACCACATCGTGTCGATCCAGGATCTGGTGCGGCGGATGCAGTAGGCCATTCTAGGCCGCATTCTGCTCCTGGAATTGTGCCAGATCCTCCTCATACATGCAGCGGCTGACCATGATGTTGGGCTGAACCCGAAGATCGACGTCGCGGGGGGTGATGCCATTCCCCTGTTTGTCCATGGTTAGATGCACTTTTGGGCGTAACGGCAGATGCGGATGGACCATGACGACCTGGCCGATATCGCCCGTGTTGAGCTGCACATAGGTTCCGACAGGGTAGAGGGAGATTACCTCGATCAGGGCCTTCAGGATGGTCGGGTCGAACTCCTCCTTGTGGTTGCCGATCAGGTCCCTGATGGCGTCGCGGGGAAGGAGTCGTTTTCGATAGCTACGCAGATGGATCAGCGCCTCAAACATCGACAGCAGTCCGATGATACGCGCCATCCGGTTGATGTTGTTGCCGGAGAGCTTTTTGGGTCCAGTGCCGTTGAAGCGTTCCGGTGCCTGTGCCGTAGCGGCGAGGATGCGCTCGTCCTCGATGCCGCAGCTGCGCAGATAGGCACTGCCCTTGTCGGGGGCCTGTTGAATTAGCTGGCGCTCCTTGCTGTTGAGTGCGGAGGGTTTGTGCCGAATCTCCACCGGCACTTGGGTCATGCCGATGTGGTGCAGGATGGCAGCCAGCATCAACGCATGCTGCTCGTCCTCGTTGAGACGAAGGTGGATGCCCATCTTGATGGCATAGAGCATCACCATGATGGCCTTCTGGACCAGGTCGCCCAGCTCTTCATCCAGGTCGCGGATATGTTTGATCCGGTTGGCGATCTCCAACTCCAGGATATTGAGATCCTCGGGGGAATGGTTCAATTTTTGGATCAGCTCGATCGTATGCTCAAACAGCGGACGCATGGTGGCGGGGGCTTCGGTGGCACTGGTCCGGAAGGTGTCGAGAATCCGGTGGGCACAGGTGTCGATCCATGTGCCGTATGTTCCGGAGAGCGTCGCCCGGTGTTCGTCCGCCTCGGGGCTGGTAGGCGCGGAAGGGGCTGTCACGGCCTTTGCCGGACGTTCGTTCGTGTCGGGCTCCGTTTCTTTCTCTTCGTGTACCAGTCCCTCAATCTCCTCGAGGGAAGCGGTTTTTTTATGGTGGGAACGCAGGAGGTCGATGTATTTAGGCATATTGGTAGTTCATCGGTTCCATGGGGTACTCTTCCAGCGTGTTGAGAACCAGTGATCTGTCTAGGCGGGATACACCCCGGCGCATGCCGGCCATCAGACAGCGGTCGGCCAGATGGTTGATGCAGCGGGGGATGCCGCCGGTATGTTCATGGATCTGCTCCACCGCCTGACGCGTCAGGATATGGTCCGCACTTCCGGCCGCTTGCAACCGGTGCAGCATGTAATGCGCCGTTTCCGGAAGTGACAGTGCACCCAAGTGCATATGCAGCGCGATCCGCTGTTGTAGTTGCGGTAATTGCCGGATCTTGGCCTGTAGCTCCGGCTGGCCGACAAGGATTAGGGTCAGCAGAAAACGACTGGACATCTGAAAGTTAAGCAGAAGGCGAAGTTCCTCCAGCGTTTCAATGGAGGGAATGCTCTGCGCTTCATCGATGCAGATTAGTGTGTCGCGTCCTGTCCGTGCATTGGCGATCAGATGTTCCTGCAGGATCTGAAGCAGGTGGTTTCGGTTCTCCCCGGAGGTCTCCAGACCGAGCTGCCGGTTGACCTCCCGCAACATCTCCAGCGGTGTCAGGCTGGGGTAATTGATCAGCGCAATGTCGAATCGCTCCTCCGGGAGGTCGAGCAGGGCGCGCTGGATGACGGTGGTTTTGCCGCTGCCGATCTCGCCGGTCAGCATCACGGCTCCCTTGCGACGCTGGATGTTGATGGTCAGCTCTTCAAGAATCTTGTGGTGTTTTGCGGAATCGTAGAAGTAGGCCGGATCGGGGACGTTTTCAAACGGAAAATCGTTCAATTTCCAATACTCAAGATACATGCGGCACGGCACCCCACTCTGTTTAGACGCCAACTGGCATAAGCCTATACCTTCCCTTTTCTCGAAGCAATGTCGGGGGATATGTAAATCATTGACGATACTGGAGAAAAGCCGGAGAATGCATGCATGAAACGGTGGGTGCGGCGATATATTCGGTTGCTTTGTGCTGGGGTATGCATCGCCGTCCTTGCCTCCTGCCGTACCATCGTGCCGGAGCCCACGATGCCGGTCTCGGCATCCGACGCCCCTGTCCCCAAGTATAGCCTCCACAATATCGGTCCCCAGCGGGTGAATGCCTCCCGTGCGATTCTGCTGTCCGATGTCAATCAGGATGGCAATCTCGACCTTCTGGTCGGCGGGCGGGCGCCGCATCATCAGAGCTTCCGCATCGAATGGGGCGATGGGCGCGGACGATGGAGCCTAGAAGGCGGGCCCGTGACCGGCATGCAGCCGCGTGCCTTTGCCGTATCGGATATGGATGCAAGCGGCATCAACGAAATTGTGATTGGTGGCGAGGGCGATACGAAAGGGCTTCAGATATGGGCTCTTGATACGAAGACGCATCGTTGGACCCTTCAATCCACGGCAGCGGAGGATGGCGTTTACAATGCCGTTCGATTTGCCGATGTGAACGAGGATGGATGGCCCGATCTGGTCGCGTTGCGTATGGATTCCGAACAGGATGGCGGCATCGATATCTACCTGAACGAGGGTACGCGTCACTGGCATCATAAACGCGGGGGGCTGGGACACTGGAGTCACGAGGTCGGACCGATGGTCGAAGGGCGCTTTACAGGGCTTGCTGTTGCCGATGTGAACGGCGATGGTCATGCCGACATCATTGCCTCCAGGCGTGCTGGCATTGGTGCCACGCGGTTTCATGATGAGTGGCGCGAGGTGGGGGGTGTCCAGATATGGTATGGCGATGGCCAGGGTCGATGGGAACTGGAAGACCTTCCGGCGGATGGGGATGCCGAATCCGTAACCGTGACCGACCTGAACGGCGATGGGAAGATGGATATCGTATCCGGGCTCTACCTGCACGGGATTACGGCATGGTTACGGCAGGACGGAGACTGGAGTCGTGAGAAGGTAGTCGATAAGGGGACATGGGCCTCGGTTCGTGTCGGAGACCTGAATGACGACGGTCAGCGGGAACTGGTGGCCGCCTCGACGGATGGCCGTGGTATCGGCGTATGGCGATATCGGCACGGCTTTTCGCGTCTGCACGGCCTTGTGCCCGATTACGGTGTCTACTCACAGGTTGATCTGGGCGATGTGCTGAATTCGGGGAAAATGGACATCGCGGCACTGCGTGCCGACGGCGCGGTCGAGATATGGTCGAGTGGACGGGCCGCCAAGGAACCGCTCAGGCATTTTACCGGGGCGGAAACCGGCCAGCCGTTGAAGACGCTGTTCGATACGGCATCGGCGACGCTGACGAAACGGGCCGAAGGACAGCTTGAAGATTGGTTCAAGCAGTTACCGGATGGGGGCAGGGGGCTGAAATTTCGTGTCGAGGGGCATGCCGATATACGTCCCGTGCGCAGCGAGACTTTTCCCGATAATAGGGCGTTGTCGCGGGCCCGGGCGGAGAGTGTGGCGGCATGGCTGGAACAGCAAGGTGTGCCGTCCCAACAGTTGCAGGTTGCCGCGCTAGGCGTGGAGAAGCCGTTGCCGCCGGGCATGGCCCCCGATGCGCTGCGCCAGAATCGGCGTGTGATTGTTCGTGCCTATAGTGTGAGGCAGGTGCGTTTGCCGGATGTGGCAGCGGGGCAGCCCAAGCGCGACCTCTTCCACGTCAATCAGAATGACGTATTCAAGACCATCGACGGGGTATCCGAGTACCGGGTGGGACCGGGCGACGAACTCTCCCTGACATTGTGGGAGGGTGGAAAGCCCAATGAATACAAGGTGACGGTGCAGGTGGATGGTACGGTTTCCATTCCCTATTTCGATGCGCTTCAGGTTAATGGCTTGACTCCGACTGAAATCGATCATTATATGACCAAGAAGCTGACCAAGTTCGTGCGCCGTCCGCGTGTCGATGTCCAGGTACTGCAAGCACGTAGCAAAACGGCGAGTGTCTTTGGCGAGGTCAAGAACCTAGCCCGGCAGCCGACCGGGCCGGGTACCTATTTCCTTGATGGAAAAGAGACGCTGGCACAGTTTCTGTCACGCGTCGGGGGGCCTACCCAGCAGGCGGATTTGACCAAGGTGCAGATCGTGCGTCATGGCGGCAAGGTTGTGCTCAATCTGGAGCGCGCGATCGAGGAGAACGACTGGACCGAGAACGCCATCATCGATGCGGGTGATACCATCTTCGTGCCCTCCCTTTCACAGTCCAAGCACCGTGTTTATGTGCTGGGGGCGGTCAAGAAGCCCGGTATCGTCGACTACACTGGCGAGATTCGTTTTATCGACGCGGTCTCCAAGAGTGCCGGGTTCACGGACTCCGCCTACCTGAAGGATATCCGCATCATACGACAGGACCGGGACAGGCCGTTGATCGTGCCCGTTGCCTTCAACCGCTTTATGGAGCGGGGCGACCTGACCCAGAATCCGGAACTGCGGGACAAGGATGTGATCATCGTGCCCGATGAGCCAATCGAGAACTGGAACAAGATGCTGGCCAAGCTGATGCCGACCCTGAACACGGTGTTTAGAGGAAGTTATACGATCAACGAGGTCTACCGTGTGCGTGATCTGTTGCGCGGCACTATCAATGGTTCCGGCGCGACCATCGCGGTACCGTAATCGTGGCTTCACCCCAATCCACCGTTTCCGGCTACGAACTGAATCTGGAGGAGTACTGGCAGGTTCTTCGTCGCCGTCGCTGGGTGATCCTTTTCTGTGCCTTCTCTCTGGGGGTGTTCAGCTGGCTCTTTAGTTGGGTCAATCAGCCGCCGCCGCAGTATCGCTCGACCGCATCGGTGAAGGTGGAGCGTTCGACCAGCATGACTGGACTGATGATGCAGGAGCTGTCGTTCAGCAATATCGACGACATGCGTACGCAGGTCAGCCTGATCGAATCGTATGTGTTGATGGAGCGAGTGGCCCAGCGTCTGGGTATGGTGCCGAAAAACCTGAGCAACGAGGAGATTCGAGCCAATCCCGATTATATGGAGAAAATTCTTCGCCTGAAGGACGCGATCAGCGCGGAGCAGGAGGGCGCCAGTGGCGTCATCAATATTAATGCGGTGTCGAGCAATCCGGAGTTTGCCCGCGATCTGGCACAGGCTACAGCCGAGTCGTTTCGCGCCTATAATATCGAGGAGAAGAACCGACGGGTGTTGGATGCCAAACGCTTCATCCAGCAGCAGTTGGTCGTGGTCGGCAAGCGACTGAAAGAGGCAGAAGAGGCGGTTCGCGCCTTTCGTAAGCAGCACAATATCGTGGTTGGTGATCAGGACAGCAATCTGATGAACACCGAGATCTCCGATCTGGAAGCGCAATACCGGAAGGCGGCCAGCCATCTGAACGATTTGCACTTTGCGCTGTCCCAGCTTCGCCAGATGCTTAAGCGTGGCGGGTGGGATTATCACGCCATCACGGTTTCCGGTAAGGTCAGTTCGTATTTCGATGAGCTGAACAAACGCTTGGTGGATATGGCGATCAAGCATACGGAGCTCTCCACCAACTATACTGAAGCACATCCGCAGATTAAGGAATTGCGCTCCCAGGCGGATGACATCCTGAAAAATATGGTGGGCGAGCTCGACAAGCAAGTGGGGCTCACAAAACAGCGGATGCGGGAGTATCAGCAGACGATTGAGGAGAAGGAGAAACGCTACCAAGGGATGTCCGAGAACACCCTTGATTTTCAACGCCTTCAGCGTGCTGTGAAGATCAACGAGGATCTGGAGAACCTGTTGGAGAAGAAGCATCAGGAGGTGCTGATTAAGGAGGCCGAGAAGGTCGAGGAGGTAACGCTGATACGTCCGGCGTTGGTTCCCCATATCCGCATCAATCCGGTGCGTACCGGTCAGACCGCCATGGCAGGTCTGATTCTCGGCCTTGTGCTGGGTCTGTTGATTGCACTGGTGCTTGAGGCGATGGATACGTCGGTTGGCACCATCGAAGAGGTCGAGAGCTTTCTGGAGGTTCCTGTTGTTGGTTTCGTTCCCTACCTGTCGCATGAGGAGGCGGCTGAGCTCTTCTCCGGCATGAAGGGGATGGCGACAACCGGTTACGAACTGGAGCGTCAGATGCGCCTGATTGCCCACTTCTCTCCGCCTTCGATGATTGCCGAGGCCTTCCGAAGTATGCGTACAAGCCTGATGTTCTCTCCTGGTGGCAAACAGCATGAGGTGATCATGGTGACCAGCTCTACCGGTAAGGAGGGGAAGAGCACTGTGGCGGCCAATCTGGCGGTGGTGGTGGCGCAACAGGGAGCGCGTGTCCTGCTGGTCGACGCCGATATGCGCAAGCCGATGCAGCACAAAACGTTTGGCCTGAAGAGCGAGCCCGGTCTCCGGGAATACCTGCTCGGACAGCTTCCCTGGCAGAACGCAGTGCGGCGCATCTCTGATCTAATGTTGGGAGAGATGGGGGTGGACAGTGTCATGCGTACCCCGGGCCTTGATCAACTCGATATTATCACTTCCGGACGGACTGCAATGAATGCGACGGATCTGCTGGCGGCACCGGCCATGGAGGATCTGCTCAGAGAGGCCCGAAAAGAGTATGACATGGTCATTCTAGATATCTCACCGATGCTGCATACTGCCGATGCCACCATTCTGGCCTCGAAGGTGGATGGCGTGCTGCTGGTTTATCGTATCGGGGCTGTGGTGCGTGGCGCACTGAAGCGCGTCAAGACCAACTTGGAGAGCGTTGGCGGGAATGTGCTGGGCATTGCACTGAATGGCGTGCATGGGGAGTTCTCGTCCGATTACTCGAAGTACAAGATGAACCGTTACTATGCCTACGGAATGGACGAGGAGAAGGAGACTGGCCTGATGGCTCGAATCAGCAAAGAGGGGGGCTCCCTGATGCAAGAGGTGCATAAAGGGGCAAAACGGGTGTGGCAGCGACTGAGTCGCGTGAAGACGCACGGGGAGAGACCGGAAGATGAGTCTCGGTGATCTCTACCGCAGGCGTTATCGGCGTGCCCGCCGTCGCCGTATACTGGGGATTCTTTCCCTGCTGATGCTGGTGGCGATCATGCTGGTGGCCGTACGTAGCTGCAGCGATCATATCAACCGGGATATGCAGAACTATCAACCGTTTCCTTTTAATGAGAAGATCAAGAAATTTATCGAAAAGCACCTCAACGAAACTGGGCATGATCAGCGCAATCGACAGGAGCCATTGCCCTGAACCAGAATTCGGTCCGCCTGCCGTTCCCTCCGGCTATCGTGCTGACCCTTGCGCTGACCACGCTATTGTTGCTGGCAGCCTACCTGATTGCGCCGGCAACGGCGCGCATCGCGCTTCTGGTCGCGGCGGGGTTGATGCTGATGCTGGTGGCCTTTACCAGCGTCGAGCTGACCCTCTATCTGCTTATCCTTTCCACCCTCTTGTCGCCGGAACTTCAGTTTGGCGGCGGCGAATCGGCCTTGGTGCAGGGGAAGGTCTCGACGACTGAGTCGCGCGGTGTGACGATCCGTTTGGATGACCTCATTCTTACCATTACATGCCTGACCTGGATGTTTCGAATGGCCGTGGTGACTGGCTTGGGTGCAGTGCGGAAAACGCCGATCAACCAGCCTGTTGCGGTGTATCTTCTGATCACCATGCTGGCGACGGTGGCGGGTTTTGGTGCCGACCGTGTGCATATGTACGGTTTTTTCTTCGTATTGAAATATCTTGAGTATTTCGTGCTATTCTACATGATTATCAATCAGGTGAACGATGAGGCGGCGATCAAGCGCTATATCACCGTAATGTTGTTCACCTGTCTGGTGGCCAGCCTCGTCGGCATCGCCCAGATTCCGGCCGGTGAGCGCGTGTCCGCACCATTCGAGGGTCAGGTCGGGGAGCCGAACACCTTCGGTGGTTACCTGGCACTGATGTTCTCGGTGACGCTTGGCATGTTTCTGCACGATCCGGATGTGCGGCAGCGCAGGCGCTTGATACTTCTGACAGGGATCATTCTGGTGCCACTGGCGTTTACGGAATCCCGTAGCTCCTATCTGGCTTTGGTGGCCTCAATGGGATTTTTCCTAGCCTTCTCCGAGAAGAAACGTTTTATTGTCGGGAGCAGCATTGTGGGCTTGATGCTGGCGCCATTCCTCCTTCCGGGGAATGTGCTTCAGCGTGTGACCTACACCTTCGAACAGACTAGGGAGGCAGGGCAGATCGCACTCGGCGGGGTTCATCTCGACACCTCCACAAGTGCCCGGCTGCGTTCATGGGAGTTGGCTCTGAAGCGAGATTTTTTTAGGCACCCGGTAATCGGCGTAGGTGTTACAGGAGGCGAATTTATGGATGCCCAGTATCCTCGCGTGCTCTCCGAAACGGGTGTGTTGGGGCTTTTGGCGTTTCTTTGGCTATTGCGGCGCATCTGGGTCATGTTGCGGCGCTGCTATCGTGAAATCGGCGATCTCCGGATCAAGGGCGCCGCACTTGGAACGTTATGTGGATTTGGCGGGTTGTTGTTCCATGCGATTGGTTCCAATTCGTTTATTATTGTGCGTATTATGGAGCCGTTGATGATCTTGGTCGCGCTGATGTTTGCAGCGCTGTTTGCCGAGAATCCGGAGCGCTTCTTGCAAAAAACGGCGGAGGCAGGACAATGACGCTTTCATGGACAGAGGGATGAAAGGCTGTTTCAGGCAACTGGTTGTTTGTGTGGTGCTCAGTATGTTGGTGCCCGCGGCAGCGCAGGCTGCTTCTCGCTCTGTCACCGATGTGCGCTTGTGGGCGGCGCCCGATCATACCCGCGTTGTTTTCGATCTGAATCGAACCGTTCATTACCGTGTATTTCGCCTCTCTTCGCCCGAGCGGATCGTGGTGGACATGCGGGGTGCTGCATTGCACGCCCGTCTCAAAGGGCTGGCGGCACGCGGTGCTGTCGTGCAGTCGTTTCGTTACGGGCACCCGAAACGCGGTATTTTACGCGTTGTCATGACTGTCGGGGAGCAGGTGCAACCGCGCTCCTTTCTGCTCAAACCGATGCATGGCAAGCCTTATCGACTTGTGGTCGACCTGATGCGTCAGAAGAAATCCGAGGAAGAAGCGATCACGGCCGATCAGGTACGGTCGCGCACGAAGATAACAATCGCTGTGGATGCCGGTCATGGCGGTGAGGATCCCGGCGCTATCGGCCCGCATGGCCTAGAAGAGAAGAATGTGACACTGGCCATTGCCAAGCGATTGGCTAGGGCCATCAACAAGCAGCCTCGTATGCGTGCAGTGCTGACCCGGAAGGGCGACTATTTCGTGCCGCTTCAGGAGCGTGTGCGACTGGCCAGAAAGGCCAAGGCCAATTTGATGATCAGTATCCATGCCGATTCCGTACGTGCCAGGCATGTCTCCGGTGCCAGTGTCTATATGTTGTCGGAGAAAGGAGCCTCCGACCATATGGCGGCGATGCTGGCGCGCAAGGAAAATGCGGCGGATGCCATCGGTGGCGTCATGCCGGGTGAGGTGGCGGATCCGATGGTGAATCGCATTCTGGCGGACTTGGTCAAACGCGATACGCTGAACAGCTCGGAACGGCTGGCCGAGGATATCCTCAAGCGCATCAGTCGGGTCGGACCGATCAAGTATCATATTCCCAAGCGGGCCCGGTTTGTCGTACTGGGCGCACCGGAGATTCCCAGCGTGCTTGTCGAGGTGGACTATATCTCCAATCCGCATCGCGAACGGTTGTTGCGCAGCCCTAAACACCGTCAACAGTTGGCCGAGGCTTTGCTCAAGGCCAGCAAGGCCTTTCTCCGGCGTCAGGGACGCCTGAAGACAGCAGTCAAAGGCCATCCACAGGTGTCGGCCTCATTATGATTTCTGCATATTGATCGTGGCATTTCCCATGGGTCGATCTCTCCCTACCGGTCGTTTGATGTCGCGGGGCTGGGCGTGACGCACGGCCTTTATCTCAGGCTGCTGCGATTTCTCCATCCATATCGCGGCCGGATTGCCATCGCCGTTCTGTGCATGGTCGTGCTGGCGGCCTGCACGGCAGCACTCGCCTGGCTTCTGAAGCCGGCGCTCGACGATGCGCTGGGCGGTAAGAATCCCCAGCTGATCTATTTGATTCCCCTGATGGTGATCGCGCTCTATGTCGTCAAGGGGGTCGCCTACTACGGTCAGGCCTACCTGATGGGCTATATTGGGCAGAAGGTGATCTACGATATCCGTAACGCATTGTACGATCACCTTCTGAGCCAGCCGCTCGGTTTTTTCGCGCACCGGAAGACCGGTGAGCTGCTGACCCGTATCAGCTACGACGTGACGCTTGTGCAGTCGGCGGTCAGCACGGCCGTGACGGCGCTTATGCGCGACAGCATATCCATTGTGTTTCTGCTCGGTGTGGTCTTTATCCAAGACTGGCTGCTAGCACTGATCGCCATGACGGTCTTCCCGGCGGTGGTCTATCCCATCGTCCGTTTTGGCAAAAAGATGCGTCATGCCAGTGTCGGAGGGCAGGTCTCCATGGGCGAATTCTCCAGTCTGGTGGAGGAGACGGTGGGCGGGATCCGTATCGTCAAGGCATTTGGTATGGAGGACTATGAGCGCGGCCGCTTCCGTAGATTGGCGGGGGACTTTTTGCATCATCAGCTGCGTGCGTTCCGCGTACGCGCGCTCTCCTTTCCGATTATGGAACTGCTGGCAGGCTTCGGTATTGCCGGTGTGCTCTATTACGGAGGCATGCGTGTAGCTTCCGGCGCCACCACGCCGGGCACGCTGGTCTCCTTCCTAGCGGCGCTGATCATGCTCTACGA
>DATFLK010000034.1:0-2397 GCA_035267815.1 Mariprofundaceae bacterium
AGCGCTTTACCCATGCCACGCTGACCCGCCACTCAAACTATACCACCGGCCGTATCTACGAGTCGGTGATCCGTCGTGAGCGCCATGGCGACTATCTGGGCGCGACCGTGCAGGTCATTCCGCACATCACCGATGCCATCAAGGAAGCGGTGCTCTCCCTGGAGGAGGACCAGCCGGATATCGCGATCATCGAGATCGGCGGTACGGCGGGTGATATCGAATCGCTGCCGTTTCTCGAGGCGATTCGCCAGCTGCGCTTCGATCTCGGTGACCGGCGTACCGCTTATGTCCATCTGACGCTGGTGCCTTATATCGAGGCAGCCGGTGAGACGAAGTCGAAGCCGACCCAGCACTCCGTGCAGAAGCTTCGCGAGATCGGTATCCAGCCCGATGTGCTGGTGTGCCGTTGCGACCGGCCCCTGCCCGTTTCGCAGCGTGACAAGATCGCGTTGTTCTGTAACGTGCCGAAGAATGCGGTCATTGAGGCGCCGGATGTCGACACTATCTATGCCGTTCCGCTCAGCCTGCGGGAAGGCGGTCTCAGCGCTGTACTGCTGGAGAAACTTGGATTGCCGCATGAAGGCGAGCTTGATCTCAGTGTCTGGCAGGATATCTGCCGCCGGTTCCGGGGGCCTGCCGAAGAGGTGCGTATCGCAATCGTCGGCAAGTATGTGGAGCTGGCCGATGCCTACAAGTCGCTGAACGAGGCGTTGCAGCACGGCGGTATGGAGCACGGCGTGCGCATCAGATTCGAGTATATCGATGCCGAATCGCTCGAGAGAGAGGGGCTGGAGGCGTTGTCCATGGTCCATGGCGTGCTGGTGCCGGGCGGCTTCGGCGAGCGCGGTACCGAAGGCAAGGTTGAGGCGATTCGGTATGCGCGTGAGCAGGGAATCCCGTTTTTGGGCATCTGTCTCGGCATGCAGCTGGCGGTCGTCGAGTTCGCGCGTCATGTGGCGGGGATTGCCGATGCCACCAGCAGCGAGTTCGACGAGAAGGCCAAGGAACCGGTGATCGCCCTGCTGACCGAGTGGGAACATGACGGCATCCATATTCATCGCCACAGCGACGACGATCTGGGCGGCACCATGCGCTTGGGCGGTTACCCCTGCCGGGTGAAGCCCGATACGCACGCCGGTCGTGCCTACGGACAGACCGAGATTCGGGAACGCCATCGTCACCGCTACGAGTTCAACAACACCTACCGCAAGCGCTTGGAGGAGGCCGGATTGGTCATCTCCGGAACGCTGCCGGACGACTCGCTGGTGGAGATCGTCGAGGCGCCGGATCACCCGTGGTTCGTGGCGTGTCAGTTCCATCCAGAGTTCCTTTCGCGGCCTTATGCGCCACATCCGCTGTTCTCAGCGTTCGTGGCTGCGGCCAGGCAGCGTGCCGGACTGAAGTAGGATGACCCACCATGTCCGGATACGCGACTTCGCCATCGGCAACGACCTGCCGCTGGTGCTGATGGCCGGTCCCTGTGTCATCGAGGGGGAGGATTTTACGCTGCAAACGGCTGAGTCGATCGCCGAGATCGCGCGTGCCTGCGGTGTGCCTCTGGTGTTCAAATCGAGTTTCGACAAGGCTAACCGTACCTCGGTGGAGGGTTTTCGCGGTCCCGGTCTCGATGAGGGGCTTCGTATCCTGCAGCGGGTGAAAGAAGAGGTAGGTGTGCCGGTGATTACCGATGTGCACACCCCCGAGCAGACGGCGCCGGTGGCCGAGGCGGCTGATATCCTGCAGACCCCTGCTTTCCTTTGTCGCCAGACCGATTTCATCCAGGCGGTATCGCGTCAGGGTAAGCCCGTCAACGTCAAAAAGGGGCAGTTCCTGGCACCGTGGGACATGACCAACGTGTTGGAGAAGGCGCAGGCGACCGGCAACCGGGACATCATGCTGTGCGAGCGCGGCGTTAGCTTCGGCTACAACAATCTGGTGGCCGACATGCGCTCCTTGGCTGTGATGGCAGAGACCGGTGCACCGGTAGTGTTCGATGCGACCCATTCGGTGCAGCAGCCGGGCGGGCTTGGCGGCGCGAGCGGCGGTAACCGCGAGTTCGTGCCGACACTGGCCCGCGCGGCCGTGAGTATTGGCGTGGCAGCCCTATTTATGGAGGTACATCCGGATCCGGATCGTGCGCTCTCTGACGGGCCGAACTCGCTGCCGGTTGCCGAGCTGAAGGGACTTCTGAAGACGTTAAAGCGGCTGGACGAGATCGCCAAGGAGATGCATTGATTGCAAGGATGTGAGGCGCATATGGTTGCAAGCGCCGCCTTTGTGAAGAAGTTGTACAATAAAAAAAGATGCCGGCAATGGGGCCGGTAAGGAGAGAAGAGAAGTGAGTGAGATAGTTGGTATTCATGGTCGCGAGGTGTTCGATTCCCGCGGCAATCCTAC
>DATFLK010000035.1:0-24159 GCA_035267815.1 Mariprofundaceae bacterium
CACTGGAAAGGGCACTCTGCTCAAGGACAACGTGAGAGAAGCCATTGGCTTCAATCCCCTTTGCGAGCAATTCTGCAGTACTTGAAGCTGGCTCGAAGGCCCAAACCTCGCCAGTTGCACCTACTGTCTGTGCCATGGATAATGTATAAACACCATAGTTCGCACCGATATCAATGACTTTCTGTCCTGGTTGCAGTAACCGGCGCAAGAACTTAATTTCATCCTCGAACCAGTCATTCTGTTCCATCAACACATAGGGGGTAATGAGATTTAGGGAATCCGGAACAACAACCCGTACGCCATCAACCATCGTGATCGTAGTAATAGAGCTCATATCTCAAAATCCCTCTATGAAGTGACATGTTATAATCTGAACATACCGTACTAAATAGACTGAAACATTTCCATGCATTTTTTGATGCTATATCATGGCGGTGATCAAAATGTTTCTACTCGTCAGAGTGGCATGCTGTGGTTCCCTTTTTACCTATTCAGGCATATTGTGAAACCGAACTGTATTGAAGGAATGACAAACATATGAGCACCTTTCCCCACCATATTTTCCGCGAATACGACATTCGAGGTATCGTCGGCCAAGATGTCACCACCGATCTTGCCTACCGGCTGGGTGTCGCCTTTGCGCAAATGCTCCCCGGTTCAGACAGCGCGCCCATGGTGACGGGACGGGATGTCCGGCTTTCCGGTCCCGAACTGCATGAAGCCGTCATGCAGGGACTGCGCGATGCCGGAAAGGATGTGCTGGATATCGGCATGGTACCGACGCCGCTGGCCTATTTCGCTGTTTTCCATACCAATGCCGCCGGCTGCATCATGATCACGGCAAGCCACAATCCGTCCGAATACAACGGCTTCAAACTGATGCGAGGCAAGGAGAGCCTGCACGGAGAGGATATCCAGACCCTCAAGAGCCTGATTCTGGAGCCATCCAGCGACGACGGCACAAACACCGGCACCATACGGAAGATGGATATCGTGCCGGTCTATCAGGATCACCTTCTCCGAGACATTGCCCTCGACCGACCACTGAAGGTCGTCATCGATGCTGGCAACGGCCCTTCCGGCACGATCGCGGCCCCGCTCTACAGGGCGATGGGTTGCGAGGTGATCGAGCTCTTCTGTGAGCCGGACGGACGCTTCCCCAACCACCACCCCGATCCCACCGTCGAGGCGAACATGTGGGATATCAGCCGCACCGTGGTCGATCACGGTGCGGATCTTGGCATCGCCTTCGACGGTGATGGCGACCGCATAGGCATCGTCGATGAGGCGGGAAAAATCGTCTGGGGCGACATGATGCTGCTGTTGCTGGCACGGGCGGTCCTAGCTCAACACCCTGGCGCCACCATCATCTCCGAGGTCAAATGTTCCCAGCATATGTACAACGATATCGCCCGCCATGGCGGCAATGGTATCATGTGGCGAACCGGTCATTCGCCGATCAAGGCCAAGATGAAGGAAACCGGCGCCCTGTTGGCCGGCGAGATGAGCGGCCACATGTTCTTCGCCGACCGCTACTTCGGGTTCGACGACGCCGTCTATGCCGGTGCGAGATTGATGGAGGTTCTGGCGCACCGACAGGGAACGCTCTCATCCCTACTGGCCGATGTACCGCATTCGGTTACCACACCAGAGATCCGGATCGAGTGCCCGGATGTGCAGAAGTTCGAACTGGTAGAGGCCGCCAAGACACACTTCGGCGGTCTCGACTACGAGATCATCGATGTGGACGGCATGCGTCTGAAGTTCGACGACGGATGGGGGTTGTTGCGCGCCTCTAACACCCAGCCGTCGCTGGTGCTCCGGTTCGAGGCCCCTAGCGAGGTGCGACTGGCCGAGATGCGCCAACTTGTCGAGGGATGGCTAGAAACGCAGTTAACATTCTAATCTAATGATACCGGCGATTATCTAGAAAGACCCCTTAATTATTGATCCCTTGGGATATATCTTGCATTCGGTTAAGGCGATCCTTGGCATCCCTCAGAACTTGCAACTGCTCCTGAATCGCTTCCTGTCTTTGTCGAACCAAACGGATCAAGCGTCTCTGCTCACATTCAAGATTTTGCATGGCCTGCCAGTCTTCTTCACCTCTTTGGGAGCAGTGGACAAGATCATATTTCAGCTTTTCAAATGCTTCCATATAGTCACCGCCCACCTTGGCAAGGCTTTGCCAGCGACTACTATTGGCCGCTTCACGACACTTTGCCAACAAATCAAGGCATTCAGACACATTTCCCTGCAATGACATTAGCCAACCACAGCATGTGTAGCGGTATTTGATGGGATATTGCCCTTCTTCTCTTCCATATCTGCGACTTCCTGCCATCCTTCACGAAGCGTCTGTGCCAAATCCAGCACCTCATCAATGGCTTCCATGAGATCTCCGGTTTGAGCTTCTAGTAGGCGATCATGCATATAGATGTACATACTGGCCAAATAACCGGCGAGTTCCCCACCTTTCTCGTAATCAATGGCATCCAGAAGCTCCAAGAGCGCACGCATGGCACGTATGCTTTGTTCGTATCGAAGCTCATAATCTTCCGATTCAACGGCTTTACGAGCACGCACGAGGGATTGAACTAAAGCCTCATACATCAATAGGACCAACCCCATGGGACCGGCCCCCTCAATCTGTTGCTGTCGATATGACTGATATCCCGGCATGCTATTATCCTCCTTGATAACATCAACTGATGTGCATGTTATTGTTTATCGCAAGTTGAAGAGAAAAGTTTAATCAATCCATGCAACAAACTATAACTTCGCACACAGCACCGCAGCTTTATCGGAACGAAGAGGACGAGCCGGATGATTGTGGCGACGCCGTATTCGAGAACTGCTGTGAAATCCACTGATTTGTGGTATTCAACTGACCAATGACCTGCTCCATTTGAAGGAAGGACTTGGTCAGTGTCTGGCTTTTCATGGAAATCTGCTGTTTCGTATCATTGATCTTTTTTTGCAAAGAATCATAAACATGTTGGGTTGACAACATGTCATTCTGAATCATACCCGAAACGGGATTATTGAGGGTATCAATCAATCCATCATAGATAGCTCCGATGCCAAGCGACGCGGTCATCGTCCCCACGTTACCGGTTGCTGCCCCTGTATAGGAGACCGCCATCCCGTCGGCATTTCCGGCCGTGCCGGTCAATGTTTGGCCGGAACCTTTTGCCGCCAAGCCACCAAT
The DNA here is from genome assembly GCA_035267815.1 of Mariprofundaceae bacterium. Lineage (GTDB taxonomy): Bacteria > Pseudomonadota > Zetaproteobacteria > Mariprofundales > Mariprofundaceae > DATFLK01. The sequence goes on from DATFLK010000035.1 coordinate 3,212, forward strand.
GGTGCCGGCCACATTCGTCCCTTGGAATGTACCGGAGATCCCAACGCCGCCGGAGAGCGCCTCCGACACCGTAAACGGATTGGACGAACCGTAATCATTGGCCTGAACCTGCAAGTTATTGCCCGCGGCAATTGCAGAAAGCCCCATCGGATAACGCCCCTCCGTCACCAACTGTTGGGAACCAAAATGGAGCGTACCCCCCCCCTCGTTGTTAGCCGTCAGGTTGAACGTCAACTGGCTATCCCCCGATGTGTTGTCGGTGATATTGATCCGTCCGGAGCTGCCCACCGTAGCTGTCACCTGCTGATTGTAGGCAGCCTGAATGGCTGTCAGAAGACTGCCCACCGTATCAGTTGAAGGGTTCAGTACGGCAAACGAGGAGTTGACTGCCTGACCACCATGATTGGTGCCGGAAATACTAATCGTATCCCCAGCCTTGATGCCCAGACCCAGATTAGCAAGAGCGGTGGAAGAGGTCGCCGCCGAACCGGTACCGGCATCGGTCAGGCCGGTGCCCATGCGTCGCTGCTCGGTGTAAGTCTTGTTGAAATCTGTATTGAGGGCGGAGACGATGCTGGAGAGCGTCTGACCGCTTGTCAGGTTGACGGTCGACTTGCGACCGGCGCTGTCGGTCACCGTAATCGTATCGGTCCCAGCGATCCCACCGGAGAGGTTAGTTGTCCCAGTCGCACTGGCCCGCGTAGCAGCCTGGGTAATATTGACCGCATAAGATCCGGAGGCCGAATTGAGCCCCGAGGTCAGAAAGGTCAGCGCCGAGTTGTTGCTGGAACCACTCGCCGCAAAGACATTGGCCACGGCCGTCGGATCGCTGTTCAGGAAACTATCGAGCTTGGTCTTGTCGATCTGCAGCTGCCCTTTCTTGTCCGGCGCCACGCCGATCAGCGGCAGGCTGTTACGGTCGGATTGCAGCCCCGGCACCGCCTGCAGCACCTTTTGGGAGAGTTGCGACTGGATCGAACGAACCGTCGAGTCGCTCGCCAGAATGCCGCTGGACTGGGTCTTGGCATCGAACTTCATCTGGCCGTTGATGAAGCTCATCACCTTGTTGTAGGCATCCACAAACCCCTGAATCTTCTTTTCGATCGCCGTCTTGTCCGCCGCCGTGTTCACGGTCACCGTGGTGGACGCATCCGATTTCAACAGATCAATGGTATAGCCGGACAGTACATCGGTAATCGTGTTGCTGTTGCGTGTCACCGCTACGCCATCCACGGTAATATTCGCGTCCTTCGCGGCCTGCATGGTGTTCAATGTGGAACCACCGGTCGGGTCCATCTGCAGATTGCTCAATGAACCGCTTCCGGCTGTCAGAGCCGTGCCGGAGAGCGAGATGGGGTTGGCGGTACCGGTCGCATCCGATGTCAGCACCAGACGGAAATCGTTCGACGAGACCTGCAGGATACTTGCCGTCACGCCGGTGGCATTGCTACCGCTGTTCAACTGATTGATCTTGGTCACGATGCTCGACAGTGAGTCACCACTGGCCACCGTCACGGTCTGGGCCGAATTGGCCTTGCCGGTAATGCTAAAGCTGCCGGAGAGCCCGAGGGCCGAGCTCGAACTGGTCACGGCGGTGCCGGTCGAATCCAGGACGGCCGATCCGGAACCGACCTTCTCCGCCTTGGCAAGCTGACCAACCTTGATCGTATGCGTACCCGGTGCCGCGGTGGATCCGGGCGTAATCTTCAGCAAGGTGCTGGGATTCGTGGTCGTGTCGCTCGTCAACGACGAGGCGTAGGCCAGAAAGGTTGTCGGATCTGAGAGGGACTGCGCCTGTGTGCGCAGTCCGGTCAGGTCATTGCTCAGCGTGGTGAGCGCACTCTGGATATTTTGCTGCTTGGTCTGCTGATTCTGCAGCTGCGTAACCTGCTGCTGCTCCACGGCCATCAACTGGCTGACGATCGAGTTGAAGTTGAGGCCGGATGCCACACCGGCAATATTTGCCGTTCCCAGCACATTGTTCATCGTTTTCCCCCTCGATAGAAACGGCGGACTTCCCTGTCCTCCGTTTACTTTCTCACGTCAGTTCGATATCTCCAACCTGCATGACCGCAAGAAACAGGCCAGAGATATCATCCCTTTCGGTTCAGAAAAAGGCCGCTCATGTTGCCCGTCGTGGTCACCAGATCAAAGAAAGGCTTCGGTGGAAACTCACGTACCCGTCCGGTCACTGTATCCGTCACTTGGACATACATATGACCGGCACGCTTGTCGTAGCTGAAACTCAGCCGCTGATTGCTCTCTGCCGCAATCTGGTTGGCCTGCGCCACTGCTGTACGGACCGCACCCTCGCCGATCTGGCCCTGTTGGCCTCTAATGCCCGCCACCGTCGAGACATCCCCCGACGAAACCGACAAGCCCCCCGAGGAGGCAGTGCCAAGCGCAACGCCCGAAGTCGAACCGGATATATTCGTAATACCACTCATCGTCATTACCTCCGATCAGAACCGGAGCAGACCGGGCCTCATCCACCCCCGAGGTAGACAAGACCCGGTCCTTTCCATGTCACTGTACCCTTACCTTCCGAATATTAACGGAAGAGCGAGAGCACGTTCTGGGACGCCTTGTTGGCCTGGGCCAACATCGCCGTACCCGTCTGCGTCAGAATCTGGCTCTTGGTGAAGTTGGCCATCTCCTTCGCCATGTTGGCGTCCTTGATGGTCGACACCGCCGAACTCACCTGCTGCATACTGGTCGACAGGCCCGCATTAACGTAAGTCAGCTGATTCACCGTAGCACCCAACTTCGCCCGGTTGGAAACCAGTGTATCCAGCGCATTGTTTGCCTTGGTGATGTAGGCTTGGGCCGCCGACTGTGAGGTGAGCACCGATTTGCCACCACCACCGAGACCCAGAGCATACGAGGTATACGAATTACGCAGATCAATGCTGACCTGATCATTGGAGGAGTTTGCTGCACCCACCTGGAAAGCCAGTTGAGAGGCATAACCCGAATAGCCCGACGTAAAGGAGACCTGGGCTGCCACGGAGGCCTGACTGGCCACGGAAGACGACGAGGCCAGTGAAGACACCGATGCGACCGATGCGACCGATGCGGCCGTTGCCGTCTGTGCGACGACGGCCTGGCTAGCCACCGAAGAGACAGCGGCCTGACTGGCGCGCGAAGCGCGACTGGCCACGGAAGCCTGGCTGGCCACGGAAGCCGCCGATGCATGGTTGACCGTGGAAGCAATCGAAGCACGGCTGGCCACGGAAGCCTGGCTGGCCGCAGAAGCCACGGAGGCCACGGAAGCAATCGAAGCACGGCTGGCACGCGAAGCACGCGAGACGGTCGAGTCCACAGCGGCAAGCGATGTCAAAGAGGTCAACGAAGCAGCCGAAGCGGCTGCACCGGCCGAAGCAAGCGAAGCTTGGCTGGCCGCAGAAGCCTGACTGGCATATGAGGTGCCATTATTTGCATCCTCACCATTCAACAGATTGGTGCCATTGAAGTTGGTGGAGTTGGCGATCTTGTCGATCTGTGTCTCCAGCTTGGCACGCTGTGCTTCCAGCTTGGCGATATCCGCCGAGTTATTCGCAGAAGCCGCCTGCGTGGCCAACGACTGGATCTGCGTCACCATGTTCTGGATCTGGTTGATCGACGCATCCGCCATCTGCACCATCGCAGAGGCCTGCGAGGCGTTCTGGCTAGCGGCCTGCAACCGCGAATTCTGAGCAGACAGCTTGCTCGAAATCGCATAGCCGGCCGCATCGTCCGCCGCCGAATTGATACGGAAACCGGACGACAACCGCTGGATGGACTTGTTCATGTTATTTTGGTTGATGTTCAGATTACGTTGTGCGTAAAGTGAACCAATGTTGGTCTGTACTGACAGTGCCATGATTAATTCTCCTTGAATTATATAGTCAATGCGACGGACTTCCTGCCTTGGCCGCTACACAACATCCTGTTGGTCTGAGTGAAGCGATCCATGCTCCACAATGGTGTCTATCGCCCCCCTATCGCCGGACTTTAATTTTATTTACACAGCCCAATCGGATCAGTGCTTCCACCCTGTTAGCGCCATATTTAAATAGGGCCTGATATGGCACGAAATTTGCAGGGACCTTAAATGGTGAATTGAAAAAAAACCGTCGCGCACTTAACGTCAATAGCAAAGCGAAAAAGAGGGGGATAGGGATCATATGACAGACACTGACGATTTGAACAAGACACCTGAAGCGAAACAAGATGAATGGGCCATCACAGTCGACCTGTCACCCAAATCGTCATCGACAGAACCCCGTCCCGCAAAAGAGGCGCAGGATTGGCAGATATCCGTAGACCTCTCCGACATGCAGCAACCGACATCCCCCACGTCGCCTCCCCCCCCCGAAGGAGAAAAAGACTGGCAAATCTCCGTGAACCTCTCCGACATGCAGCGACCGACCGGCGATGCGGCTGCGCTGCTTGAGAGGGTACGCACGCACCTCGCGCACGGGGAATGGGAGGATATGGAATCGTGTTGCCGCACAATACTCAGGGACTCCCCTCTCCATAAGGAGGGTCAGAAGCAACTCGCGATCTCTCTCTATTACCAGAAACGCTTTGCAGAAAGCGCTGAAGCCCTCAAGGCCCTTGGTGACCGCATTGATGATGATGCCGACTCCCTCTACTGGCTACTCGTGGCCTGCCGGGAGGGAAACGATACCGGCGGAATGTATGAGGCGGCGCTCAGGGCTCGACGACTTCCTGCCGAACCCGAAGCCGAAATCGCCATCTTTGAGGCAATCCTCGATGCCCGCGCATGGCAGGATGCCGCAGACCTGCAGGAGCATGCCCTCTCCCTGGTGCACCATGGCAAGGTTCGACCGGAGCAGCTGCCCTATGTGATGGTGATGCTCAATCACCTTCCCGAGATCTCCGCCACCACCATTTATGATATATACCGCATCTGGGGCAATGCTGCCATGCAGACGGCTCAGGGGATAAGTCTGGCAAAAGATTCACCGCCGCCCGCCCCCGCAGCGCGGATGAAGATCGCCTACCTTTCCGCCGATTTCCGGCAACACCCGATCGGCAAATTTATGCGTACGATCTTTGCCTCGCACGACCATCATGACTACGAGATCTACTGCTACGCCCACATGCTGGACGATGACGCCATTACGGAAGAGATTCGCCTGTCAACCGACCATTTTATCGATGTTACCGAACTGGATAACGAAGCGCTCGCTCGACGCATCCACGGTGACGGTATTCACATTCTGGTGGAGATCGGTTCGCACATGGCCCACTCCCGCTTGGCGGCCTTGGCATGGAAGCCGGCACCGGTGCAGATCACCTACCTCGCAGAACCGAACACCACTGGCCTTCCCACCGTTGACTTCCGTATCACTGACCGGCATAGCGAGGCTCCCGGTGGCACGCGCTACTCGGAAAAACTCCTCTACATGCCCGAAAGCTTCCTCTGTATGGGAGAAATGCCTAACGTAGAACGCGCTACCGTAACACCGGCGGAGAAGAACGGTTACATCACCTTCGGATCCTTTAACGGGATCCGCAAATTCAACCCCGAGGTCATCGCCGTCTGGTGCAAGATTCTTCAGCGCGTCGAAGGGTCAAAGATGATCATCAAATCACCGGGCACGGGCGTTCCTGTTATACGGCGCAATATCCTGAAAGAATTCAACCGTCATGGAATCGGGGAAGAGCGGCTTCAATTTGCCGATTACGGAACTATGCAGGAGCACGCCGAATGGCATAGAAAGGTAGATATCGCACTCGACAGCTTCCCTTATAATGGCACAACCACCACCTTCGACACCCTCTGGATGGGTGTTCCCGTAATCACTCTGGTGGGCACGCTACATGCCCAGCGCACATCATACTCGATCCTTAAGAATATCGGATTTGACACTGCGGCTGCAGCATTCTCCACCGATGAATATATAGACAAAGCTGTAGCACTGGCCACTAACCCAGAAACCCTCAGCTTTCTGCGCCGCTGCCTGCCCGCCATGATCCGCCACTCCATCCTCTTCCAGCCGGAGCGCTTCACCGCCCAACTGGAATCGATCTACATGTATGCATGGGAAAAGAGAATGGGAGCCTGGGAGCGACCCGATAGCGTTCCATTGACGCAAACTTTCCGGATCGAGGATCGGACATCGACAACCACAGCTGCACCCGCTCGAATCTTTATCGCCGGCATGCCCAAGGCCGCCATGCCATGGGTCATGCGGATCATATCAACTCTGATTCACAGCAAAACCAATCATACTGATAGCCCCCCTAAGGTAAACATCCTCTATGCCCCGACAGGAGAGGCGGCAAAAGCGCTGCAAGAACCAGGTTCAAGACTTATCTACATCCGTCGCGACATTCGCGATGCCTTCGTGGCACTGATGGATATCCACGGGCACAGCATGGAGGCACTGCTGAAGCAGGGAACGCTCGACACCCTGATCGATGATGATGAGGCATGGAGCCGTGTGCCACATTCTCTAATGCTAAATCACGAAACGATCGTCCACACACCCCAAGCTGCCATACAGAGCATCGCGGATTATCTCGGCTACGGAATCGATAACCAAGAGGCCCGAGAGATCGCCACCTTCTGCGAAAGGCGTCGCGAAACAGTCGATGTATCACAATACCAGGAGGATGCAAAGGCCTTCGGACTTCCCGACGAGGGACTGCTTCAGGCCGACCGGGAAACGGCACAGAGTGGAACGGATGTCGACCCTGCAGGCATATACAGGACGCACCTCGCCGGAATTCAGGCGATGCATTTGCAGCAAGCGGCAAGCCAATGGCTGCTGAATCACCACTATGCGCAAACGTCCTACCCTTATGCAGACACCGCCACCCAAGCCATGGTCGTGAAGATAAGAGGCGATATCAGCATCTGCCTGCGCCCATCGATCGAAACACGGAGCAGCTATCGCCTGATCGAACGGGAGGATTGCCCAGAGCCGGAAATTGCCTTCCTGCGCCGATGGCTCCGACCAGGCATGCAGTGCCTCGACATCGGTGCCGGTTACGGCTCCTATACCATACCCTTGGCAAAACAGGTCGGTGCCAGCGGCAAGATCTGGTCCTTTGAGCCTGCTTCTCCGACCGCGAATTTACTGCAGCATAGCCTCGACCTTAACCACTTGGACCACTGCACCCTGTTCCGTATAGCGCTCTCCGACACTAAAGGAACCCCCACCCTCGCGCCAAGAGTCGACGCGAAAACGAACATGCTGATCGATGACGAGCTCCTCGGCGACCCCACGCAGACTACCTCCAGCGGAAAGCTCGATGATTTCTACGAAAAACAGCTGTGGCATGACATCGATTTCGTCCGACTGGATATATCGGGACACGAAAGCCGGGCGCTTGAGGGCGGCAAGGATTTCCTTACCCGGAACGACCCGCTCCTGATGGTAGCATACGATGCAGGGAAGCAGGAGAACGCCGCGATGATCGACAGATTACAGATGCTGGATTACGCCCCATACCGCCTCGTTCCAATGCTGAACACCTTGGTCCCATTCGAGATGGCCGACATCCAGGCGCTTCCCTCTGCCAACCTCTTCTTCTGCAAAAAAGAACGCGCCGACACACTCCATAAGCAAGGCCTTCTAGCCGATGCCGCCTCGCTGGCGAACGCGGAAGAAAGAATCACCCTGCCGAAGGATGAGCTCTGGTCGGAACCCCTATCGACATATCCCTATGCCGAACCCCTGCTTCCGAAGTGGCGGCGTAATGGGAACAATCATGAACCCGGATGGGAGCTCTACCGGGAAGCATTAAACATCTACGTTCTGGCACACCGTTCAGAGACAGCACCCGAACGCCTGACTTATCTTCAGTGGGCGTTCATCCGGCTGTCGGAGCTGCTCGACATCCATGTCAACATCCCCCGCCTGCTGACGCTGGCACGCGTCGCATTAGAGCTCGGCATCCATGATGGCGCGAAGCAGATCCTCAACGAGATTATCGGACACTTCGATCACAAAACCGATTTCACTCCCGAAGAGCCATTCATCGCTGTCTCCAAGTGGGCGGAAATGACGGACCCACAGGACCGCCTAGCAGACTGGGCCATGGCCCAGTCGATTCAGGCACTACTCTGCCTTGACTCCTCCTACGATACGGGCATCGATACGTTGGCCGCACTGCAGCTCTTCCGTGAAATAGGGTTTGAGCATGCCGAGATGGAACGGCGTTTGCAGTTGGTTCGTATGCGCGCCGAGCTGCAGAAGTGCCCGGAGCCATTACCGGTACTGGCCAAAGCATCCGAAGAAAACCTGAACCCAGGCTTCTGGAGAGGCGTCCCAGAAATTATTCCCAGTCCCACCTAACTTTTGGAATCGTCCATGTGGGCGTAGACCTTGCCGAACGATGTCTGATGCCGGACGTCATATTCCATCAGGCAGAGCAATGCCACATCACGACCACCGTACTGGTCGGAAAGGAGGGCCATCTTCAACAGCTCTGAAGAACTTAGCTCCTTGATGCTAGCGATATCGCGCAGAAAAAAGCTATCGACCCACAAATGATGCGCGGCGTGACTGAGGTCCTTTTCTAGCACGACGGGATTAAAGGCCCGGCCATACATATCACCGAATTTGTCAAAGATGAAACCGAGACTGGAGATATGTGCACTGATCTCGCCGAACAGAGCTTGCTGTTCGTAGATTGGAACCAATGCCGTCTCAACCTTGAGTCCAAGTACCCGCTTCAAAGCCTTGCGCCCACCCTTTAATAACGACACGCCGGTCCACGGCAGGTTTATCTTGATGTAGTCGATACTCTCGACACCATGCGATTGTAGAAACGTATCAATCATCTTAGTAGCACCTTGGACAGTGGATATAGGCAATGCGGCGTTCATGTTCTGGTACCGGCGAATCACCGCTCCATCGGGCTTGTAGAGCGAACTCCAGGCAGGATCCTCTGTCAGATGAAAACTACACGCCTGATCAGCTCCCCCAAGTGCGACTGGATAATACTCGGCACTCTCCTCTCTCTCTCGTTTCCGGTTCATTCGCTCGCATAACTCTCGGTCCGGATCACAGACGATTACACGAGAACCTCGGAACCGATCTGGAAAGTCGAAGAAGGGCTCCTTCGAATCACCTCCATCCGTCGCATGGGCACCGACCTGAAGCACAGTAAACGTCGGCAACTCACCGATCCCTCTCAGAAACAAGTCAACCAGCATCTCTCCTCCCTTTTACATCACCCATCCATTCCAAAGTCCAACCGTATCGCCCCCGCCAGCATACGACCATACCCGCATGAAAATAAATCATAGCAACGCCGTCACCGAATTCCAGAAGCGTGCTCCTCCAATACAAACAGTTTCACAATCGGCCATAATGTGAAAAGCTAAGCCCATATGCATACAGGACATGATGATCAAGCGGATAAAAGCCACTCATTGGAATCAGAGAAGGACAAACCAGTCATACGCCTAGTCCATAACATGGGTCGCTCCGGCAGCACATTGATATGCAAGTGCTTGGGGTGCATGGATAACATCAAGCTATTGAGCGAGATTCACCCGCTCGGCATCAATCTATTTAACCCTTTGAGCCAAGCACACGAATGGTTCGGCCTGCTGAACCCTCACGACATCGAAAAACTGCAGCATACGGCCATCCCATTTGTTGAGGCAATCAAACTGGTTGAACTACGAAGCCGACAACGGGGCGAGACACTCATTATACGGGATTGGGGACATCTCGACTTCACAGGCTTCCCGATCCTTGACAACCCCTCATACGAGTTAGGCTTGGCGAAAGCCTTGAAACAGGATTTCCGCCTAGTCCAAACCGCCATCGTACGCCACCCTCTGGACCAATGGCTCAGTCTGTTTGAGTTGGAGGCGATGGCTGACACCATTGATAGCGGTCAGCTAAGTCTCGCATTTTTCTTGAAAGGCTACTTGGAATTTGCCAAACATTGTCAGAAAATCGGATACATACGGTATGAGGACTTTACCCGACAACCTGAAAGCATAATGCAGGAGATGTGCAATAATCTCGATATTCCGTACGACCGTGGCTTCATCAATCACTGGCATGAGTATCGTAGCATTACAGGAGATGTATCCAGTGCACGGGGTGGAAACGAGATAGGCCCTCTCAAACGGCGACCGTTTGAATCAGGGCTAATGGCATCTTTGGATCGGGAGCCGGCCTATCACGAAGCGTTGAAGATTCTAGGCTACTCCGAATAACCCCTGTCTTTCACAAGCATGCGCATCATGCATCACATCGAGACCCGCTGCACAACCCCGCCGCCTAGCAGCTCATCGCCGGCATAGAGGGCGGCCACCTGCCCCGGCGCCGTAGCGGACTGCGGCGCATCGAAACGGAGACTCACGGCGCCGCCGTCGACCGTCATGGCGCAGGGGGCCGAACGCGAGCGATAGCGCAGCCTGGCCTCCACCGGCTCGCCACGGGCCGGACGGCGGATCCAGCGGACATCCTCCACCGACACGCGGCGGATCAACGTCTCCTCGACCGGGGCCACAACGACGCGGGCGGCACTGCCATCCAGCGCCACGACGTGCCAGGGACCGCCGGAGAGCCCCAGCCCCCGGCGCTGGCCGATGGTGTAGTGGGCGATGCCAAGGTGATGCCCCAGCACCCGGCCGGTACGATCGACGATCTCCCCCTCGAGGAACCCGGCCTCGGCGCCCTCGCGCTTCAGGAAGGCGATACGATCGCCGGCCGGGATGAAGCAGATATCCTGGCTCTCCTGCTTGGCCGCGGTGGGCAGGTCGAAGCGCGCCGCCAGCCGCCGCGTCTGTTCCTTCTGCAGATGGCCGACCGGGAAGAGAAGCCTCGCCATCTGTGCGCGGTCGGTGGTCGCCAGAAAATAACTCTGATCCTTGGCTGGATCGCTGCCCCGGAAGATATGCACGCCGTGCTCGTCGTCGCGCCGCTGCACATAGTGGCCGGTGGCAACATACTCCGCCTCCAGCCGGTCCGCCGCCTCGAGCAACGAGCCGAACTTGACGAAGCGGTTGCAGCGCTCGCACGGATTCGGCGTGCGGCCCGATTCGTAATCGGCCACGAAGGGGTCGATTACATCGCGCCGGAAGGTCTCGCGCATGTCCATGCTATAGAAGGGGATGCCGAGATGATCGGCCACCCGGCGGGCATCGTAGGCATCCTCGGTGGCGCAGCACGAACCGTGCCGGGTGACCTCATCGCGGGAGTAGTCCCAGACATGCAGGAACACGCCGACCACATCGATTCCCGCCTCCTTCAGCAAGGCCGCCATGACGGAGGAATCAACACCGCCGCTCATCGCGGCGATGACGCGCTTCCCCCGAAAGACGGTTAGATCAGGTGCGGACATCATCAGACCGATGCGATCGACGATCCTATCGGACCGTGACGTGGATCGTCCGGCTCATCACCTTACCGTAGGAGACATGGTGCCCGTCGGCGAACTGCAGCGTCAGAGTGTGGGGGCCGGACGGCAGCGTAATGGTCGTCTCGGTCTGTCCCTTACCGAAATGCATGTGGGTCGCATCCTTGGGCACGACCTGCCCCTTCGGCACATAGGCGCCGTCCACGATCAGGTGGAAATGACCGGTGTTCTTGATCACCTTCCCGGCGTGATGCACCTTCATGCCGACCACGCCCATAACCACCTTCACCTTGTGGCCCACGCTGGAACCGTTGGCCGGCGAGGCGAAATAGACCCCCTCCCCGCCGGCATGCGCCGCCGTTGCACCGGCCAGCATCATGATTGCCACTGCCATACTGTATAACTTCTTCATCCTATCACCTCCGGATATTGATCGGCCCGCCAACGCTGGCGCACACAGGTCCGATGCCCCTCCATGGGCATCCTGATATGATAGCATGCGATCATGCCAACGATCACTTGGCAAGCCGGCTGTGAACGATAGTGTTGCCGCCACAGATCACAACCACATAAAAATTGGCGATCTGGCCAGCGGCATTGGCGGAACGGAGGCGACATGCAGGAGCCGGCACGATTCAAGAGCCCCGAATACCTGAACGTTTTGGCGGCCGAGGCGTCGGAACAGATCTGCCGCATCGATCCAGACAGCATTCGCACCATGGGGGACGGCGCCGGGCGTGGCTATCCGCTCGAAGTCTGCGGCCTGCTGATCGGCCGGATCACACCGCAAGGGTGGGAGATCACGTCGGCACGCGAGGTCCCCAATCTCAACACCGAACGCGCCGCCGATCGCTTCATCCTCGATCCCGACGCCTACCGGGCCATCGACCGGGAGCTGCAGGGAAGCGGCACCGAGATCGTTGGCATCTACCATAGCCACCCCGACTGCCCCGCCAAGCCCTCGCCGACCGATCTGGACGGCGCATGGGACGGATTTGCCTATATCATCGTCAGTGTCTACAAACAGGAGATGCAGGATATCCGTTGCTGGGCGTTAAGCCCGGAAGGTGATAAATTCCAGGCCGTGCAGATAGAGAATCACACATCCCACCAGAGCCGGAACCCCTGATGCGCCTCGCCAAGACCCCACTTCTGACCGCCGTGCTCTGTCTGACGCTCGGCGCCTGCGCCACCACACCACACGGATCCGACACCTCCGAGAGGTCGACACAGACCGAATCGTCCCCGCAGAAGAAGGCGGCTCACAAGGTCCAGGTGCCGCTCTCGGATCTGAGCACCGATTTCCTCTATCTGGCCGCCGAGGACGCCATCCAGGAGAACCGGACCGAGCTGGCCACCCGTTTTCTCGACGCGCTGATCCGGAAGGATCCGGACGCGGTCGTACCGCGCATCCAGCTGGCCGGACTGCTGCTTCGTCAGGGACAGAGTGAAGCGGCGCTGAAACAGATTGGCACCGCTCTGCAACAGGGCAAGCGCCTGCAGCCGCGTATCGCCGATAACGCTCATCTTCTCTATGCCCGCATCCTCGCCTCAACCGGACACGAGAAAGAGGCCATCCAGCAACTGGACGAACTGCTCGCCCAGAACCCGGACCGTCTCCACGTGCGCGTCATGGAGGCGCGTCTACTGGCCAAAACCGGCAATTTCGACATGGCCCGGGCGATCATCGAGGAGGGACTGAAACGGCACGACTCGCCCATCCTACGTCAGGTCGAGGCCGAGATCGATATCGCCCAGAACCGGCTGAAGGATGCCGAGAAGGCACTGAAACGGATGCAGGCGCTGGCCCCCGACAGCGAAACGGCCGCGCTAATGCTGAGCCATCTGGCGACCCGACAGCACGACACGGTCAGGGCGGAATACACCCTGCGGAAATTCCTGGCCGACCATCCCGGTTCGCTACGCATCGGCAACGCACTGGGCCGCCTGATGGTGCAGGAGAATCGTCCCAAGGAGGCGATCAAGATCTACCAGGGGATCGCCAAGCAGACCGGCAACAACCCAGCCGTCCTCTCCACGCTCGGTCTGCTCTACTACCAGCAGAAGATGTACAAACAGGCGATCGACAGCTTCGAGCAGATCCTGGACGACAACCCCGATGCCCCCGTCCGCTTCTATCTGGCCGCCAGCCTCGAGGCCGACGGCCAAGTCGACCGCGCATCCCGGATCTACGGGCAGATCGGATCGGACGAACAGGACTACCCCTCCGCCCAACTGCAGCTGGCCGGCATCGAGTTCCGCCGGAAGAAGCCGGCCGAGGCGGCGGCGCGGCTGACGCAGCTGATCGAGGCACACCCGGCCTACGCCGATGCCTACAACATGCTCTCCAGCGTCCGGGCCAGCCAAAAGAAGTACAAGCTGCTTCTCAAGGAGACCGAACCGGCGTTGGACCTGAACAAGGTGGATGAAAACCTGCTGTTCAATCGCGCCGTCGCCTTCGAGGGGCTGAAACGCTACGACGATGCGGAGAGATCCCTGCGGCGCGTGCTGTCGCACAACCCCAACCACGCCGAGGCGCTCAACTTCCTCGGCTACATGTATGCCGAGCGCGGCGTCAAGCTCGACGAAGCCGAATCGCTGATCGAACGCGCGCTGGAGCAGAGACCGAAGGACGGCTACTACATGGATTCGCTTGCCTGGGTCTACTACAAGAAGGGCGACTACGCCCGGGCCTTGAAGGTACAACAGAAGGCCGTCGCCGAGGTGCCGGACGACGCCACCATGCAGGAGCATATGGGCGATATCCTGTGGCGGCGGGGCATGGCCGCGAAGGCGAAAAAGGCATGGTCCGATTCACTGAAACTGACCGATGACGACAAGGCTAGGGCCCGACTGAAACAGAAACTCGCCAAAGGCATCTAGGATCATACCGGAGCAATGCCGAAGAGCATAACGGCGCTTCGACGTCAGGCTCCCTTCCGGATGGCGCTCGGCCTCGCCCTCCTGCTTCTCGCCGCCTGCGCCATTGTCCCGAAGGGCCAACCCATCCCCCGCCATACCGATTTCCTGGGCCGGCTGATCGTCATCGACCGTCACGAGCGCTGGCAGGCGATGCTCGACTGGCATGCCGAAGCGCCCGGAACGGGCCGGATCCGGATCACCCACGCCGCCACCTCCCGTGTCGTCGAGCTGCGCTGGCAGGGGCGACAGATCTGGCTGCGCGACAACCGGGCACCCTCACCGGCCTGGCGCCGAATCGGGCCGGAGAAGCTGGCAAACCACGGTATCCCGCTACAGCCGCGCGATCTGGCCGTCTTCCTGCTCGGCGACGTGCCGAAAGGTTTCACGCAGATCGGGCCGCGGCGCTGGCGCGGCGATCGCGGCGACAGCCACCTCCACGTGCAGTGGCAGGGTCAACGCCTGACCATCGACGACGCCGCACACGGCCGCAAGGCGGTACTGATCATTCTCCGCGAGCAAGGCCATGGTTGAGCTACCCGCCCCCGCCAAGGTGAACCTGAACCTGCGCATCACCGGGGTTCGCCCCGACGGCCACCACCTTCTCGACACCCGTTTCGCCTATGTCGACAGCGGCGATCTGCTGATGATCGAACCCTCCGACGCGCTGCGGGTCACCTGCTCCGATCCGCACCTCGAGGGCGAGAACAACCTCGTCTTCCGCGTACTGGCGGCGATGCGGCAGGCCTTCGGCATCCGTTCCGGCCTGCAGGTGCATGTGCAGAAGCGGCTGCCCGAACAGGCGGGGCTGGGCGGCGGCTCCTCCGATGCCGCCACCGCCATCCTCGCGGCCAACGAGATGTGGGGGCTGAAGCAGAGCCGCCAGGCGCTAATCGATTTCGCCACCCCCTTCGGGGCCGATATCCCCTGCTTCCTCTTCGGGCATGCCAGCCGCGCCGCCGGTGTCGGTGAACGGCTTGCTCGGCTCGATATTCCGCTGCCGACGGAGCAGCTTTTGCTGGCTCACCCCGGTGTCGGGCTCTCGACCGCGGCAGTGTTCGGCCGCTTCGATGCAGTGATGCGGCAGTCGGGTCAATTGACCCCCGATGAGGCCAGCGATACCATCCGCGCCGAATCTAGGGCTGGAGATATGGCGCTGGGCGACAACGACCTGGAAGCCGTCGCCTGCGAGCTCTGTGCACCCCTCGCGCGGCTTCTTTCCATCCTGCGCGAGGCCGCCGCCAAGACCTGGATGAGCGGTAGCGGTACCGCCTGCGCGGCCCTGCTGCCAGACCGGAAGCAAGCCGAGGTACTGGCGGCGCGGCTGCACGAGACGGGATCGGCGACATGGAGCCATGTCGGGCGCCTAATGGCGGAGCATCCGCTGGCGGCCGGCTGGGAAACAGCGATGAACGATTGGGGCGTAGCCAAGTGGTAAGGCAACGGGTTTTGATCCCGTCATGCGCAGGTTCGAATCCTGCCGCCCCAGCCAAATAGAATTGTCGAGACGCAAGTCTTGACGGAAAATAGGAAGGTAGGATGAGAGCCTGCAAAGTTCGATCCGAACGCGTAGCGTGAGGGAACGGGCGAGCGGCAAGCGAGGCCGGTCCCGAAGGGGTAAGGCGCAAAGCGTTGAGCCCTCCTACTGGCCCGGCCAGACAACGCGGTATGCTATAAGTCTCCGATGGCGCTATCATCGGCGTTCGCAATGCGGAGTGAGGAGTAACCAACGATGATGCAAGAACGGCTTCGCCTATTTTCCGGAACCGCCAATCCCGAGCTGACCCAATCGATCTGCGAAAACCTGAACATGACGCCCGGCGACGTGCATATCCGCCGCTTCTCCGACGGCGAGATCTTTATCCAGATCCAGGAGACGATTCGCGGGCTCGACGCCTTCTTTATCCAGAGTACCTCGGCCCCGGCCAACGACAATCTGATGGAGCTTCTGATCTTCATCGACGCCGCCAAGCGCGCTTCCACTCAGCATATCTGCGCCGTCATTCCCTACTTCGGCTATGCCCGGCAGGACCGCAAGAGCGCCAGCCGCACGCCGATCTCGGCCAAACTGGTAGCGGACATGATCACCGCCGCCGGCGCCAGCCGGGTGCTGACGATGGACCTGCACGCAGGCCAGATCCAGGGCTTCTTCGACATTCCGGTTGACAACATCTTCGCCGCGCCGATCTTCCAGCGCGATATCGAGTCGCGCCCGCTGGACGATGTCACCATCGTCTCACCGGACGTCGGCGGCGTGGTGCGCGCCAGGGCACTCGCCAAGCGGCTGCACACCGATTTCGCCATCGTCGACAAGCGCCGGCCAGCCCCCAACGAGGCCAAGGTGATGAACATCATCGGTGATGTCGAAGGGCGCCACTGCATCCTGCTCGACGACATGGTCGATACCGCCGGCACCCTCTGCAGCGCCGCCGATGCACTGATGGAACAGGGGGCCAAAAAAGTCTCCGCCTACGCCACCCACGGCGTACTCTCCGGTCCAGCCGCCGAACGCCTGGAGGCATCGAGCCTGCACGAGCTGGTGATCACCGACAGCATCGCCCAAGGCGAACGCATCATGGCCACCGGCAAGGTGCGCGTCCTCACCGCCGCGCCACTGCTGGCCGAGGCGATCAACCGCATCTACAGCGCCCGCTCCATCAGTAGCCTCTACAACTAACAGGATCCGAACGGGCGCTTTTCTGCCCAATTCCGGATCACGCAAAGGCAAAGCATGGTCTGCCCTTACTCACCGCATCACCTGGCTGATGTTGGCAAGCCCTCTGTGGGTGCGCGTCGGCACTGCATCCACTTCAGTGCCTCCTTCATCGGAATCGCCGCCCTTTGGCATAAAAACGCCCTTTAGACGCTTGGTTTTTACATGCACACGCCCTAGTATGCCGCGCCGGTCGGGGTAGAATCCCGTCCAAAATCAATTTGCCCGCCAAAGACGGGCCGCCGTCACGGGTCGACCCGCCGGCGCACCACGCAAGAGGAGAGAGCCATGAGCGATTATGTACTTGAAGCCGAACTGAGAGACAAAACGGGTAAGGGCGAAGCGCGCCGTCTGCGCCGCGCCGGCCGTGTCCCGGCCGTTATCTACGGCGGCAACAAGCCGGAGCTCCCGATCAGCCTAGACTATCTGTCGCTGTCCAAGCTACTGGACGAAGAGCATTTCCACACATCCATCATCGAGATCAAGGTCAAGGGCTCCCGCGGCAAGAATCAGGGGCTTCTGAAGGATGTGCAGTGGCACCCGATCACCGACGACACCACCCATCTCGATTTCCAGCGCGTCTCGTCCTCCGACGTGGTGCACATGGAGGTCCCGGTCCACGCCGTCAACTTCGAGAAGTGCCCGGGCGTGGTCAAGGGCGGTTCGGTCGAGATGACCCGCCATGCGCTGGAGGTCACATGCCGCGCCGATGCGATCCCCGAGTCGATCGAGGTGGACTGCGGCGATCTGGAAGTGGGCGACTCCGTCCACGTCGAGGATATCAAGCTTCCGGACGGGGTCGAGATCCAGCACGACGTCAACTTCACCGTGCTGACATTGGCCGCACCAACCAAGATGGAGGCTCCTGCCGCCGAGGAAGAGGCCGCCGAGGAAGAGGCCACCGAGACTGCTGAAGGCGAATAAGCCGCAGTGAAGCTTCTGGTCGGGCTGGGTAATCCGGGCGAACGTTACCGGACTACCCGGCACAACGTCGGGTTCCGCATTCTGGACCAACTGGCCACACGACATGGGCTGCGCTTCGCCGCAGCCCATCGCGTTGAGGCCGAGGTGGCCGAGTGGCGCTGTGAGGGCGAGAAGATGCTGCTGGTCAAGCCGATGACCTTCATGAACAACAGCGGCGAGGCGGTCGGTGCGCTGGCGCGTTATTACCACATCGACGTGGACGACATCGTCGTCGTCTACGACGATCTCGACCTGCCGCCCGGCAAGGTTCGCATCAAGCACGGCGGCGGCCACGGCGGTCACAACGGCCTGAAGTCGCTAAACCAGCATCTTGGGGATAGCGACTACACCCGCATCAAAGTCGGCATCGGCCGGCCGCCCAGAGGCGGCGAGGTCACCCCGTGGGTACTGGGCGGCGCGAATGACGCGGATCGCGAGCTTGAGGAGGCGGCCACCGACTGCCTGCTGCCGGAGATCCCGACCATTCTGTCGGGGCATGCTCCGAAGGCGGCCAACCACATCCACCTCTGCATGCAGAAGCGGTTCCCCGAAGAAAAGAAAGAATCAGACAATAAAGGCGAGGCATAAATGGCACTGGCGATCGGCATCGTAGGACTCCCCAACGTCGGCAAATCGACGCTCTTCAACGCCCTCTGCGGCGGCGGCGCCGATGCGGCCAACTACCCCTTCTGCACCATTGATCCGAACGTCGGCGTCGTGCCGGTGCCCGATCCACGCATCGATGCGCTGGCCAAGATCGTCAATCCGCAGGCGATTCAGAACGCCATCGTCGAGTTCGTCGATATTGCAGGGCTGGTGGCCGGTGCCGCCTCAGGTGAAGGGCTGGGTAACCAGTTCCTAGCCAATATCCGCGAGTGCGCCGCCATCGCGCATGTCGTGCGCTGCTTCGAAGACGAGAACGTCACCCACGTGGCCGGCCGCGTGCATCCCCTCTCCGATATCGAGACGATCGACACCGAGCTGATGCTCAAGGATATCGAGACTGTGGGCAAAGCGATCGCCCGCGTCGAGAAGCTGGCCCGCTCCGGCGACAAGGATGCCAAGGTGCAGCTCGCCCTCCTCCAGAAGGTGTTAAAGGCGCTGGGGGACGGCACCACCGTGCGCCGCCAAGGGCTCGCCGAGGATGATTTAGCGACTCTGAAGGATCTCTGCCTCTTGACCGCCAAGCCGGTGCTCTACATCGCCAATGTCGACGATGGATCGCTGCCGGACGGCAACGAGCATGTCGAAAAGGTGCGCGAGTTCGCATCCGAAGAGGGTGCGCGCGTCGCCGTCGTCTCGGCCCAGATCGAGTCGGAACTGGCCGAGATGGACGAGGAGTCGAAGACGGAGTTTCTCTCCGACCTGGGGCTCGCCGAGCCGGGGCTCAACACCGTGATCCGCGAGGCCTATACGCTGCTTGACCTCATCACCTACTTCACCGCCGGAGTCAAGGAGGTGCGCGCTTGGACGATCCACCGCGGCGACACCGCCCCGCAGGCGGCAGGCGTCATCCACACCGATTTCGAGAAGGGCTTCATCCGCGCCGAGACCATCGCCTACGACGACTTCGTTTCACTGGACGGCGAGACCAAGGCCAAGGAGGCCGGCAAGATGCGCCTAGAGGGCAAGGAGTACGTCGTCAAGGATGGCGACGTCATGCATTTCCGCTTCAACGTCTAGCTAACGCTGGCGCTCCAACACCCAAACCAGAGAGGTCGAATAAACCGGCCGTTCAAGTTACGGTTTGGCACTCTTGGTACAGGTGTTTCTGGAAGGCACAAAAAAGCCGGGCGGATGCCCGGCTTTTGGTTTGGGTAAACTCAGGGATCAGTGGTGCGTTAGGAAGCGCTCAGCGTCGAGCGCGGCCTTGCAGCCGTCGCCGGCGGAGGTGACAGCCTGGCGATAGACCGGATCGGCGACATCACCGGCGGCGAAGACGCCCTCTACACTGGTCGCTGTGCTCTTGCCCTTGGTGAAGATGTAGCCGGTCTCGTCCATATCAAGCTGGCCCTTGACGAAATCGGTGTTCGGCTTGTGGCCGATGGCGATGAAGACGCCGTGCACGGCGAGCTCCTCGGTGGAATCGTTCTCGGTCGATTTCAGCCGGATGCCGGTCACACCCGAATCGTCACCCAAAATCTCGTCGGTGACGCGGTTCCACTTCGCCTCGATGTTCTCCGTGGCAAACAGCTTGTCCTGCATGATCGGCTCGGCCCTGAGCTCGTCACGGCGGTGAATCAATGTGACCTTGCTGCAGATGTTGGCCAGGTAGATCGCTTCCTCGACCGCCGTATCGCCACCGCCGACCACGGCGACCTCCTTGCCCTTGTAGAAGAAGCCGTCGCAGGTGGCGCAGGCGGAAACGCCGCGCCCGTTGAAGGTCTCCTCACTGGGCAGACCGAGATACTTGGCCGAGGCGCCGGTGGCGATGATCAGCGCATCACAGGTGTACTCACCCTCGTCGCCCTTGAGCGTGAAGGGACGCTTGGAGAGATCGGCATCGTTGATATGATCCCAGATGATCTCGGTGCCGAAGCGCTCGGCCTGACCTTTGAAATCCTCCATCATCTCGGGGCCCTGCACGCCATCCTTGTAGCCGGGATAGTTGTCCACGTCGGTCGTCGTCGTCAGCTGGCCGCCGGGCTGGATGCCCTGGATGATGACCGGCTTCAGGTTAGCGCGCGCCGCGTAGATGGCGGCAGTATAGCCGGCCGGGCCGGAGCCGAGAATAATCAGGCGATGGTGCTGGGTATCGGACATGCAAACTCCTCGAAAAATCTAGGTGGCCGAGCATAGCCTTGAGGATCGGAACGGTCAAAACCGAGCCTTTTCCAATATGAAATGAGGCTGAAAATCTGATGGGTCTGTCCAGCATAGGGAGATGTTGGTGCAGATGGATGAAGCGCAGATACGGACGTTGGAAGATGTTGAGCAATTTTTGGCCGGCAAGACGGGTGCATCCCTGCAACTTCAAGGTAGCAAGGATGATGTGTACGTTTGGATAGAA
>DATFLK010000036.1:0-2990 GCA_035267815.1 Mariprofundaceae bacterium
GATAGCTCTGGCAGGCGTACTGACCGTTGCATGGTCGCCTCGTGGCGCCGTTTCGGGCCTAGTGATCGGCAAGGCTTATGCCGATGAGGGCAGAAGCCATGAATCCGGCCATGGCAAGGACAACGAATCGAAGAACAAGGATAACGAGTCCAAGAACAGCAAGGATGCGTACTCGACCCAGGTGCCGGTATGCGATTGTAGCGGTCTCGTCGCATCCGCAAATGAGCAGGCGACCAAGGCCCGTGATGAGTATGACAAGGCCAAGGAAGATGAGGACAAGGCCAAGGAGGATGAGGACAAGAGCGTGATTTGCCATGTTCCGCCGGGTAACTCGGGGAATCCCCAGACGCTTCGTTTGCCACCTTCCGCTGTGCGGGCCCACCTGACCCATCATCAGGGGGACTATCTGGGCTACTGTGTTGGTGAGGACAGCAAGGACAAGCAGGACATTGAGCGGACCAAGTCTGAGGCGGACAAGAACAAGACCGAGGCGGACAAGGCGATGGAGGAGGCTGACAAAGCCAAGTCTGAGGCGGAAAAGAACAAGGCCGAGATGGATGTGGCGCTTTCCCAGGGTGGCACGCCCTGTACATGTGCCGACGGCAGCTCCGGTCAATGGATTTACGGTAAGCCCGGCAACTCTGCCGCGCCGAAATCCCTGCGCCAGATTCGCGGAAAGTAACGACTGATTGTATGTTCGACAGGGCGCCCTGTGCGATACAGGGCGCCCTCTTTATGAGCTGTTCAGCTTGTTTTCTGAAGTTTATTCTGACTCCATGGATAGGAGTGTTGTGATGTCATCAGGTCGAGGCGTCCATGAGTAAGCCGGAACGCATAGCCCTCTTCGGGTTTGTGCTACTGATGCTCCTCTCCGGTTTCGCTGGCATCTCGTACGAGGTGCTGTATGGCAGGATTCTCGGCAACCTGATTGGAGATCAGTTCGCCGTTTCCGCCTCCGTTCTGATTACTTTTCTGTTGGGGATCGGCGTGGGCTCTCTCCATGCCCACCGGCTCTGGCGCTTTCTCTGGGCGATCGAGGCGGCCATCGGACTGTTTGGATTGATGTTCGCCTTTAGCGGCAGCTGGCTCAATACTGCCATCTATGCCCTGACACCGCTCTTTCCGGGGGGGCTGGAGGGCAATCTTCTAATCAGCATTATCCTGTTGAGTGGGCCCGCGTTCCTGATCGGATGCAGTGTGCCGCTCTTTTCCGGATACCTGAGCGGTCTGATGCCGGAAGCTGCCTTTTCGCGCGTCTATGCAGTATACAACTTCGGGGCTTTTATAACAGCGCTGTTGATCGAGTTCGTTATGATCAGGGCCTTTGGTATTCGAGGGGCGGTGCTCTGTTTTGCCGCAATTAACGGTGTGGTAGCACTCTGGCTTCGTGTCGGGTTTTTCCGGGTAAGGCCGAAAGCGACGGAAGGTGTCCTGCATATTGAGTGGCCCCATTGGTGGGGACTTGTGCTTGCCAGTATCGCCTCGGCGCTTTTCCAACTTTTTATGGTCAAATTCGCCGAGCTGGTGCTCGGACCGTTCCGCGAATCCTTCGCACTGGTTCTCTCTCTGGTTCTGCTCGGTATCGCTGTCGGTTCACTGCTGGTCCGCCGGTTCAGGTTCAGCTTCACCACGCTTATGCTGGTCAATCTCGTGGGACTGTTATGGCTTGTGGTAGCGGTCAAGCTTGGCATCTACCTCTATGCGGCGCTCTACGGCCTCTCCGCCCACAACTACTTCTATTCGGTGCTGCTGAAGTGGTTTTTTCTGGCCGGATTGATGGGCGTACCGGCCATCACGTTCGGTGCAACCGTGCCGGCCATTCTGGTCAGGGAACGGGATGTCAGTCGCGAATCCGGCGCTCTTCTGTTTGCTTCCTCGATGGCCAATGTAGCCGGGTTTCTGTTGATGGCTTTCGTGCTGCATCGCTATCTCGATTACGGCGTACAACTTCTGGTGATCGGAATGGTTTCGATGCTGGCTGTTGCCGTGTATGCCCGTTTTTGTCCCCGGGTGCTGGCTGCCGCGGCCGTCATCGTCGTATCCATGGTCGGGGTATATCACTATAGGTGGGATGAGGATCTTCTCTATCTGAGCTATACCAATTTCCGTTCGCTGGATGATCTGCGTGAGGCGAGGGCCAGCTTTGATTTCCCCGAGAGGTTCAGGGGCTATCAGGATGTTTTTTCCATCAACTGGATGCATGGCTCACCCTTCTTTTTCATCAACGGCTATATCAGTATCCCGCTGAATAATCCGTCGGAGAAGGTGGTCGGCGCGCTCTCCTCGATGTTCGCACCGAGGGCAGACGATGCACTCGTGCTCGGGCTCGGCAGCGGGGCGACCGCATCCACGGTCGGTCTGGTATTCGACCAGACGAATGTGGTCGAGATTAATCCGGTGGTCCGACAGAACCTCTACCGAATGCGCCGCTGGAATTACGATATCGAGCACAATCCGAACGTCGATATCGTTGTCGATGATGCGATCCACTATACGAAGAGCAGCAACAAACGCTATTCGCTAATCCTCAACACGGTGACGACCCCGCTCTATTTCAGTTCGTCGAAGCTGTACACGCGTGATTTTCTGGATGTGGTGCACCGGCGTTTGCGGCCTGACGGGGTCTACGTCACCTGGATGGATTCGCGCATCGGTGATCGTGGTGCCGATATCATCTTGAACACGATACGGCAGAGTTTCCGGCATTGCGCCATTCTCTATATCAAGTCGGCCTACTTTCTGCTGGTCTGTTCCGACCGACCGATTTCGCCCCAGCAGGCAGCCGTTGTGGCCGGTAATCCGACGATCAGGGCGGACCTGATGAAGCGGTATGGCATACTGGCGGACTGGCTCCCCTATCAGCTGATGGATACCGACGTTTTTTCGCTGATCGGAGATCGGCATGTGCCAGTGAACGAGATGAATCACCCATCCCTGGAGTTCGAGATGAGCCGACTGCATGAGAAGGGGATCTGGGGCTTCAAGAAGCG
>DATFLK010000037.1:0-4685 GCA_035267815.1 Mariprofundaceae bacterium
CCCCGGCATCGAGGTTGTCGGCCTGCTCAGCACACTGAATGCACGCTACGACCGCGTCGCCATGCATGCCACCCGGTCCGAACTGCTCCGCCGCCAGGCGACGGCCACCGGTCTGCCGCTGCACACCCTCGAGCTGCCCGATCCCTGTAGCAACGAACAGTACGCCGCGATCATGGGCGGATTCGTCGCCGGACTGCCGGTCAAAGGCATCGACTGCATCGCCTTTGGCGACCTGTTCCTTGAGGACATTCGCAATTACCGCGAGAAACAGTTGGCCGGCACCGGCATCGAACCGATCTTCCCTCTCTGGCAGATCCCCACATCAGAACTGGCCATGATGATGCTCGACGGCGGGCTGGAGACCTACATCAGCTGCGTGGACCTTCAGAAAATACCGGTGGGGTTCGCGGGGCGGCGCTGGTCATACGAACTGCTGGAGGAACTCCCCGAAGGCGTCGACCCGTGCGGCGAGAACGGCGAGATGCATACCATCGTGATCGACGGTCCGATGTTCGATACACGCATCGACATGGAAATCGGCAAGATCGTACAGCGCGACGGCTTCGCCTACGCCGATATCATCCCCATCGGGATGTAGCGTCAACAGACTCGGGAAGACCGTATTTCGGGTTTCTTCAGGACAACATTGCCAATCATTCTGGACACCCCTCTCCACCATCCAGAACAACGCCGTCAAAGCCATGCTCCATAGAGCGCTTCCAGCATACAAAAATGCTATATTTATAAATAGTTAGGAATCATTTCCTGATCTCGCAAGCGGAACCGGGAGGAGACATGGATTGTCCGGCGATTGATGGCCGAGAAACGTAACGACTATTTTTTCGCCATAGTGCTTGCCATTGCAGGTATCATCGTTGTTTCCGGCCAGCTCTACTCGATAGAAACATCCCACGACATTATCGACATTCATACACCCCAAATCGATGCTGCCATGCAATCCCAGTTACAATTGACCCTTGCTCACCTCGAAATTGAAGAGATGTTATCTGGTGACACAACAACTTCGATGGAAACCATCAATAGCCACTTCGACCGGTCAGCGTGGTACCTGAATGCCATGCTGGCAGGCGGCGACAATGGAAAAGAGCGCTTTATTTCCACGAATGATCCGGATTTGAGCAAGGGTATAATGCGGTCCATCGAGAGCGTTCACCTGTTGAAGAGCATGGTCGGCAGACGGCTCTCGGCCAAGAAGGCTTCACAGATAAGCGCTTCAACAGACCAGGAGTTCGACCGGATATTTAAAGCCACTCTGGAATCGGAAAATGCGCTGGGGAAGAGGCTATTGAAACTCGTCCAGGAAGAGCGCCAGAGGAACCACTTAGTGGATTCTTTCACCGTTTCGCTTTCGATGATCCTGTTTGTCGCATTGACCGCGTATTTCGTCTTCCGACACCGCAGAGAGCTGCATTTCATGGATCAGCTCAACGAACTAGCCACCCATGATTCCTTAACGGGTCTTTTGAATCGAAGGAGCTTCGACCAGATTATCGTGAACGAATGGAATCATATGATACGGTCCGGCGATCCCATCGCTCTGGTCATGTGCGACATTGATCATTTCAAGATGTACAATGACACGTTGGGGCATCAGGCTGGGGACAAGTGCCTGAAGGAAATCTCCGGAATGATGCAGGAGATTGCCCGGCGCCCCGTCGACAGTGTCATCAGATACGGTGGCGAGGAATTCATCTACATCTTGCCGTACACGGACGCCGAAGGAGCTGGAAATCTGGCCTCCCTTCTGCATCGGAAGCTTAGGGAAAAGCGCATTCCACATCCCGGTTCACCCATCGCCGATCATGTCACGATTAGTATCGGCATCGCATCCATATGCCCGAAAGCGGAAGATGTGCCCGAAGCGCTCATCGGCCGTGTGGACAGAGCACTTTACCTGGCCAAATCGGAAGGAAGAAACCGGACTTGCACCTCGAAATAGCAGCTCCTGGAGCAGTGCTTCGCGTCAGGCCAGTGCGTCGTCGGCGACGTGGTAGTGGGGATCCTCCTTGATGTTGACCTCGACAAGGTTGCCGGCCTTCTTCAGAAGCTGTTTGCACTCCTGGCTTAGGTGGCGAAGGTGAAGCTGTTTGCCGGCTTGGGTGTATTTGTCGGCCAGCGTGTCGATCGCCTCGATGGCCGAATGGTCGGCCACGCGGGAGTGTGCGAAATCGACGATGACGTCCTGCGGGTCTCCCTCGATATCGAAGAGCTCGGCGAAACGGTGTACCGAGGCGAAGAAGATCGGTCCGTGAATCACATAAACGCGGCTGTTGTCCCCCTGTTGGTGGGTTTCGGAGTAGACGTGGCGCGCCTGTTTCCAGGCGAAGGTAAGAGCGGTGGCGATAACACCGACCAGCACGGCAATCGCCAAGTCGGTGAAGACGGTGACCACGGCGACGAGGATGCCGACGAAAGAGTCCTCGCGCGGGATCTTGTTAAGCAGATTGAAACTGCCCCATTCGAAGGTACCGATCACCACCATGAACATGATGCCGACGAGAGCGGCTACCGGAATCTGTTCGATTAGGGGCGAGGCGAAGAGAATGAAGCTGAGCAGAAAGAGCCCTGCGGCGATACCGGAAAGGTTGCGCCGGCCACCGGAGGAGATGTTGATCATGCTCTGACCGATCATGGCGCAGCCGCCCATACCGCCGAAAAAACCGGTGACGAGGTTGGCCGAGCCCTGACCGATGCAGACGCGGTTGCCCTGACCGCGGGTATTGGTCATCTCATCGATGACGCTCATGGTCAGTAGCGATTCGATCAGACCGACGCCGGCAAGGATAAAGGCGTAGGGGACGATGATCTTCAACGTCTCCAGATTCAGTGGCATGGCCGGGATATGGAACGGGGGAAAACCGCCGCCGATGTGTGCGATGTCGCCGACCGTCCGGGTATCCAGACCGCCGAAGATAGCCAGCAGCGAGACGACGACGATCGCGGCCAATCCAGCCGGTACGGCACGGGTGAGCTTGGGCAGGAAGATCATGATCGCCATGGTCAGCGCGATCAGGCCGAGCATCAGATAGAGCTGCGGACCTGCGACCCAGCTGCCGTCGGCGGTGTGGAACTGTTTCAACTGGGCCAGAAAGATGACGATCGCCAGCCCATTGACGAAGCCTAGCAGCACCGGATGCGGCACCATGCGGATGAACTTGCCAAGTCTCAATACCCCGGCACCGATCTGGATGACGCCGGTCAGTACCACCGTGGCAAAGAGATATTCCACACCGTGTTGCGCGACCAACGCCACCATCACCACGGCCATCGAACCGGTGGCACCCGAAATCATGCCGGGGCGGCCACCGACGAGCGAGGTGATCAGGGCCATCAGGAAGGCGGCGTAAAGGCCGACCAGCGGATTGACGCCGGCGACGAAGGCGAAGGCAACCGCCTCCGGCACTAGGGCAAGCGCCACCGTCAGGCCGGAGAGAACCTCGTTCTTGATATTGGATGTACCGTTGGTAATCAGTTCGAACATCCGTCCTCCATTTTACATATCTGTGCACATCCTGCTCCGGTCACGCTGCGACCCAGCGGGCATCTTCCGACACAAAAAGGGCCGCTCCCTGATTCCACGGCTGGGAACAGAGCGACCAATTCATTCGGGAGTGTCTCCGGAAACCTGAGCGGATTTGTGTGGGCGGCGATTGTAACGTTCAGCCCTTTCGGTTCAAGCACCGATCAGCGTTGCAGGAGCAGGCGCCGGGCGTCGTAATCACGACACCCGGCACCCCTGTCAGCGGATCCAGAAGGGGTGGACCCGCGCCTCGATCAGTGATTCCACATCGTCATCCAGATTCGACAGGAAATCGAGCCCCGTCTCCTTCTCCACCTTGTCGACACTGGTGATAAAACGGGGAAGATCGGATGATTTCTCCTTGCGGTTGGGAATGATGAAGGCGATGGCATCGACACGCACGGGATCGAACACCACCTTGTAAAAGGCATCCGGCACAGCTACATGATCGGATCCGACACTATTTGGATGCCGGCTCTTGTAGATACTGCCCGTCACGATATAGAGCTCGCCGCGCGAATTGACCCAATCACGCACCTTCTGCTCCAGGAATTTCCATATCCCCTTGTTCATCCCCTTCTTCTGGGGCGCTACATTGGTCAGCAAAAAGCTCTCGCTCATAGCCCGGGCACTCCATCGCATGGAGGTGGCCGGGGCCATCTGGCCCCGGGTGTAACCGCTATGGCTGTAGTCGGCCAGTTCAGCCTGCTGATCAGAAGCCAGGTCCGGATCCGGGCGAAAATCGTTAGTGCGCGGGATATTACCGTGCATCTTCTCGCGGGTCAGATGGTAGGCGACCCAGTCGGCCGTCTTATGCGCTGTATTGTAGGAGAGGACATACCCCTTCCGGCAGAGCAGAACACCGCCGTAGCTGGGTGCACCGTATTTAATCTGCGCACTGCAATCGTCGAGCGGCGATGCCTGTGCAGCAGCCGGAAGAAGGAGCATGAATGCAAATATCATCACTTTCTTCATACGAACCTCCTCTAAAACGAGGATACGGGCGGAGTGGTTCATGCTCCCGCCCTAATCTGCACTTAATTAGTATAGTATATGAGTGCGCCGTATGCGAAACGAGATTGGCCAAAGGCGTTGAACCGATACCGGTTCTGCCCTAATTTCCCCCTCATGTGGATTCAGCGAA
>DATFLK010000038.1:0-3437 GCA_035267815.1 Mariprofundaceae bacterium
CTTGCCGTCATGGTATAAGCCCCCATGCCGAATTCATACCTTGATGCCATCGAACACTCCCGCGTCTACGACGTCGCGCAGGAGACACCGCTGGAGCTCGCCGCCAAGCTCTCCGCACGGCTGCACAATGAAGTGTTGCTCAAGCGCGAGGATCTGCAACCCGTTTTTTCCTTCAAGCTCCGTGGCGCCTACAACAAGATCGCCAGGATGAGCGATGCGGAGTGCGCCCAGGGGGTCATCTGCGCCTCGGCCGGCAACCATGCGCAGGGCGTCGCCATGAGCGCCAAGCGGCGCGGTTGCCGGGCAGTCATCGTCATGCCGCGCACCACCCCGGACATCAAGGTACAGGCCGTTGAGGCGCTGGGCGGCGAGGTGGTGCTGGCCGGTGACAGCTACTCGGATGCCAGCGAACACGCCAACACACTGCTTCAAGAGAAGGGCATGCACTACGTGCATCCGTACGACGACCCGGAAGTGATCGCCGGCCAAGGCACCATCGCCGAAGAGATGCTGCGCCAGGCACCGAAGGATCTCGACGCCGTCTTCGTGCCGGTCGGTGGCGGTGGACTGATCTCCGGTATCGCCGTCTACCTGAAGCACTACTCACCGCACACACGCATCATCGGTGTCGAACCGGCCGACTCGCCGGCCATGTACCAGTCGATCAAGGAGGATCGGCGCGTCCTGCTTAAGCAGGTCGGCATCTTTGCCGACGGTGTTGCGGTCAAGCAGGTCGGAGAGCACACCTTCGATCTGACCCGCCGCTATGTCGACGAGATCATGCTGGTCGATACCGACGAGATCTGCGCTGCCATCAAGGACATCTTCGACGAGAACCGCTCCATCGTGGAGCCGGCCGGCGCGCTCGCCGTGGCCGGCATGAAGCGCTATGCACAACGGGAGGGCTCGCGCGGTAAGGTCTTCGCATGCATCAATAGCGGCGCCAACATGAACTTCGACCGGCTGCGCTATGTGGCCGAACGGGCGGAGACGGGCGAGCAGCGCGAGGCACTCTTCGCCGTGACCATCCCGGAGCGCCCCGGCGCCTTCCTGCAGTTCTGTTCCATCCTCGGCAACCGCGTGATCACCGAGTTCAACTACCGCCTCTCTGGACGCAACGAGGCGCATATCTTCGTCGGCATCGGCATCCGTTCCAGGGAAGAAGTGCAGCAGATCCAGTCCGAACTGGAGAAGAGTGACTACCCGGTGTGCAACCTGATCGACAACGAGCTGGCCAAGCTGCATATCCGCCACATGGTGGGCGGGCGGGCGCCCGAGGTGCGCAACGAGGTGCTCTACCGCTTCGAGTTTCCGGAACGCCCCGGCGCGCTACTCGAGTTTCTCACCGGCATGGCCGGGCGCTGGAACATCTCGCTGTTCCACTATCGTAACCATGGTGCCGCCTACGGCCGTGTCGTGATCGGCATGGAGGTGCCGGAGAGCGACCGGGCCGACTTCCAGACATTCCTCGACTCGCTTGCCTACCCCTGCACCAGCGAGAGCGACAACCCGGCCTACCGACTGTTCCTCTAGCAAGCCCTCCGGAGAGGGAGTCTCACGCCTGCAGGCTTCGGATCAGCAGCGCCAGGCCAGCATTGACGGATCGGCGGCGAATCTCGGCCCGGGAACCGGGCCAGCAGTAACTCTCGGAGACGGTCCTGCCATCCGGCAGCACCACGCCGATCCAGACGGTACCCACCGGCTTCTCCGCCGAGCCACCGCCGGGGCCCGCGACACCACTGACCGCGATACAGGCGTGATCGCCATCGCCGCCACCCGCCGCCATTGCCTCGACCGTCTCGCGACTGACCGCACCGTATGCATCGATCACCTCACGCGGCACACCCAGCATCTCCGATTTGGCTCGGTTGCTGTAGGTCACCCAGCTACGGTCCAATAGCGCGGAGGCGCCGGGAAGACGGCTGAAACGTTCACTCATTCCACCGCCGGTACAGGACTCGGCAAACCGCACGCCGAACTGCCGCTCGCGCAGCCGGAAATTGAGTGCCTCCTCGGGCAGGTAACCGCCGTCGTTGAGCACGAGGTCGGCATCCGCCACGCCCTCGGGCAGCAACAGAGCGCCCCGAAGACCAGGCTCGAGCGCCATGCCACCCTCGTCTCCGGACCAGACATAGAGCGGATCGAGAGCCTGATCACCGCTGAGGATGGAGAGCCACTTCCAGCGCTGGTAGGCGATATCCCCGATGGGCAAAAGGATGACCCGCTCCGAACCTTCGGACAGCGGATAGTGCCATGCCCGTCGCGAAGGGTTCTCCAGCTGCAGGACATCCGCACCAGCCAAGTCGCGGCCACCATCCTCACTGGCACGGATACGAAGGCCGTGATACAACGCCACCCGCATCAATTCGGGCTCTCCGGCCAGAAATAGTTGCCACCCGCCGGCATCCTTCCAGCTGTCGTTCTCCAGCATGTGAAACTGCACATCGCCGGCGCCGGCCGAAAAGATCCATGCCGTCAGCCAGCCGGTGGAGATGCCGCCCGCAGCCAAGCTCTCGCGACCGGACTCGCTCAACACCAGATGCACCACTGTATCGCTACCCATCCTCAAAGAACTCTGCCTCCCAACATCAGTATCACACCGCCGAACAGGCCTGCTCCCATATCGTCGATCATGATCGCCCACCACGGTGCGCCCCAGCGTTCCATCCGCGAGATCGGCCACGGCTTCCAGATATCGAAGAGACGAAACGCGATAAAACCGGCTATCAACCACCATAGATTGAGCGGCACCATGTCCGCAACCAGCGCCAGACAGCACCACTGCCCGGCCCACTCGTCCATGACGATCCAGCCGGGGTCCGTCTCCGCGACATCGCGCAGCACCACGGCACAGGCCACACATCCGGCCAGCATCAGCACGACCGTTCCCAGCCAGAGACCGGCGGCACCGAAACCCAGCCAGACCCACCAGGCAAACGGAAGCGCCGCCAAACTCCCCCAGGTGCCCGGAGCTTTCGGCAGATAGCCGCTACCGAAGCCGGATGCGACCCATCGTGCCATCTGCAGTGTGGCACCGCTGTGACGGAAATCAGCCAAAATGGTCGAATCCGCGGCCCACAATCTCGATCTCATGTTCCCCATCCCACAGGTGCACGCCCTCGCCCTCGCGGCATCCGCCGACCGGCACGGCAAACTCCAGCAATGCCGACCGAAGTTCCGGCGGCGCGGTAAAAAGCAAGGCGTAATCCTCGCCGCCATGAAGCATGCACTGCCTGGCCATCTTCTCTCCGGCGGCAGCAATCAGGGCCTCGCCTCCTGGCAGGTCCCCGATGCGGAGATGCAGTGCCACACGGGAGCGTTCGGCGATATGCCCGGCATCCTGGACAAGCCCATCGCTGACATCGATGCAACAACGCACCCCCAGCCCGCGCAGGCGCTCGCCGGCCAGAAGCTGCGGCTCGATGTGGGAGAAGGCG
>DATFLK010000039.1:0-6542 GCA_035267815.1 Mariprofundaceae bacterium
ATACTTTCCAGTGACCTGTCTGCCATAAACGCCATATCTCCTGCCGATCAAGCGGCGTCAGCCTGATCCTCTTGTGCATCACCATGAATACAGAACCTCATCATCATCGGAATTCTGTAAACAACGCGATTAATTCCTACACTTCACACCTTAGCCCGTTCTAAGAAGTCACATCCTCTCCAGCTATACCAGCGCGGCAAACTTATGATTCTAAGCAGCAGCAGAATTACGGTTCCTGGTACAATTTCACGCAGCTTTTTTTGCTCATATCGCCAGCCGAATCTCTGTATCATTGACCAGCATACGGTCTCGGGCATCGGCCATCCGGAACACGAAGGGCCAGAAACAGGCCTCGCGGACAAAACAGCTTACCCCGTTGGCATGACGGACCAGAAGCCTCCCCTCCTCTTCCAGAATGAGAAGATCGCTCAGTTCGGGCAAAGCTTCGACAATGTCCCTAGCACGTTTGACATCCATTTCGCCACCTCCTGACATGACAGGCGCTATACCGCTGTGTATCGCCGAATAGAGGGGCAAGTTGAGCGATATGTTTCGTGGTCGGGAATTAGTCCGAATGCTTTTTTTGATAGGTGCCGATCAGTGTCGCATGGGCCACCACATGTCCCTTCATCGCATGCTCCAACTCGGTTTCGGAGGGGTGATGCAGGTCGGGCAGCATAGTATCCAACGCATAGAGCTTGAAAAAGTAGCGGTGGCGACCGATCGGCGGGCACGGTCCGCCATAGGCAGTGTGTTTCCAGCTATTCTCCCCTTCCAGGGCACCGCCCCCGATAGGACTCCCTGCATTCTCTTCGACACCGCCGACATAGGGTGGGATGTTGTAGATCATCCAGTGGACCCAAGTCATCTTCGGTGCAGCAGGATCGGGAGCATCCGGATCGTCGACGATCAACACGAGGCTCTTCGTCTGCTGTGGCACATTCGAGAACGAAAGCGGCGGTGAGACATTCTCCCCCTCGCAGGTGTAACGGGCCGGGATGCTCTCTTCATGGCCGAAGGCCGAAGAGGTGATCGACAACGCCATGGACTCACCTCCATACGCCAAGGTTGCGAACCAGATCATCAATCCGGAACAGAGGGATATGAAACGGAGTGTAGACCACATGGAACCGCTACTCCGTGCCGCCCGGGATGCGCTGGATGATCACATACTCCTCAACCGGCTCCCCGTCGATGAGATGATCCTGAATGATCCGCTCTAGCACATCCGGTGTGCATGAGTGATACCAGATCCCCTCGGGGTAGACCACGGCGATGGGACCGCCGCAGCAGATGCGCAGGCAATCCGCCTTGGTGCGGTAGACTCCCCCATCGCCGCTCAATCCCAGCTCGTCCAGACGCCCCTTCAGGTAACGCCAGGACTCCAGGCTCGTCTCGCGACTGGAGCATTTGGGCTTACTCTGGTCGCAACAGAGGAAGATATGCCTGTCGATCGCATCCACGCCGATACGCTGTGCGATCTGTCTCAACTGATCACTCATGCAGCCTCCTGTCCGCGACCATACCAATCAGACATACCATACCGCCACCCTGAATAGCTATCTCCTGTCGACAAACCAAAGCACGCATCCACCCGCAGCGAAGAGGACGACGATGGAGAGAACGGCCAGCCGATTACTGCCGGTCTCCAGACTGACTGCCGCCAGCAGCAGCGGCCCCAGAACGGCGGCAAACTTCCCCATCATATTGAAGAAGCCGAAGAATTCGCCGGCCTGAGCCACGGGGATCAGGCTGGCATACATGGAGCGGCTCAGCGACTGCACACCTCCAATCACTAGACCCGCGATGCCGGCCAGCCAGTAGAAGTCACTCGCATCCTTCATGAAGACACTCCAGATGCACAGACCGATATAGGCCCCGATGCCGATCAAAATACCCCGCTTGGCCCCGAACCGCTCACCGATCCGGCCGAAGACCACCGCAGCCGGAAAGGCGATGAACTGGGTCAGCAGCAGTGCCGTGATCAACACCTTGGTATCGAACCCAAGCGCCAGACCATAATCGAGCGCCATCCGGGCGATGGTCCCGACCCCATCGATATAGAGCCAATAAGCGATCAGGAAAAGCCAGACGACCCGGAGGCGACGCACATGATGAAAGGTATCGAGAAACTGGCGCCACCCCTCCCGGATCACACGCCCCCAAGCATGCCGAACTTCGGGCTTTCTCTCGCGCACCCAGAAGGCCAGTGGCAGGGTAAACAGGGCCCACCATGCCGCCACACTGGCGAAAGAGGCCCGTACCGCCTCGCCCTTGTCCACCAATCCGAACCATGTCGGGTGAAGGGTGGCCAGAACATTCAGGGCAAAAAGAAGCCCGCCGCCGAGATATCCCAGCGCGTACCCCAGCGCCGAATCACGATCCAGCCGTTCCCTGGACGAGATATCGGGCAGGAGCGCGTCGTAGAAGATGTTACCGGCGGAAAAACCGAGGCCAGCGAGCAGATAGAGCCCCGCCGCCCAGGGCCACACCCCCTTGTCGACAAAGAAAAGAGCACCGCTCATCACTACGCCCAACATCGTGAAGAAGAGGAGCAACCGCTTCTTGGCACCGCCGCGATCGGCAATCGCCCCCAGTACCGGGGCACCGAGCGCGATCAACAGGCCGGAGATTCCATTGGCCATCCCGAGCCAGAATGTGCTTTCGCTGGCCGGCATACCGGCAGCCCAGTACTGCTTGAAAAAGATCGGAAAGAAACCGGCCATGATGGTGGTGGCGAAGGCGGAGTTCGCCCAATCATACATCGCCCATGCATAAAGCTGTCGCCTATTCCTCTGCCGCACACCCAACACCCTGACAATCGATTTTCGCGAATGAATCATTCGCAGATCAAACTATTGATCGAGCAATGCATCCGCCCATGAAACGGCATCCATGAAAAGCGAGGCATAATCCCGCTCTTCTGATACCCCATACCACTCGGGCAACTCCTCCCACTCGCCCTGCTCCACAGCTGCCACAAGCCCGAGAAGGCCGCCAGACATGCTACCCTTATCGATGAGGCCAGTACTGACAAAATCGGGGAGGAAAAGCTCCTCGACAATCCGTTCCATCGGCATATCGAGCAGTGCATCGAGCAGCGAAAACATCCCCAGGATGAAGTAGTCGGACTTGCGCCCGGCGTCCTGACCTGTCTCGGCCAGAAGCTCGAGAAAACGGCCACGCAACAACGCCTGTTTCATCAGCTCCGGCATCTTCGTTCCTGCCATGGATTTGGAAAGAACAACAATGGATAACCAAGTCCGGACATTGCGCATGCCCAGCAGATTGAGGGCGTGAGAAATCGAGTTGACCTTGACCCGCAAACCGAAACCGACCGAATTGATATATTTGAGCAGCTCGTAAGAGAGGGAGAGGTCCCGGGACAGCACATCCTCGATATCCTTGACGGATTCGGCCGTCATGATCTGCTGCATCGCCTGCAATGCTTGCGTCTGGGTAGCCGACACTGCCCTGCTTCCCATCGTTTCCGGCTTGCAGTAGAAATAGCCCTGAAACAGGTGAAAGCCGGCCTCCAGGGCCTCCTGATGCTGCGCCGGCGTCTCCACCTTCTCGGCCAGAAGCCGGCCACGGTATCCCTTCAGCTTGCCGACCTCCTCCTTCAGGCCACCTTCCGGGAGCAGGCTGATATCCACCTTGATCAGATCGGCAATCTCGACCAGCGGCTCAAGTTGCGGCGCATAAAGAAAGTCATCCAGCGCGATCCTGAAACCCATCTCCTTCCACTTCCGGCAGGAGTCGACTACCCGTGCATCCGGCTCGACGTCCTCCAGTACCTCCAGCACCACCTGAGCCGGCGGCAACAGCGACGGATGCTCACCCGTCAGGAAATCGTATGTCCCGTTAACAAACAGCGGCTTGCCGCCGGAGACGCGCTGAAGACCAAAATGCATCAGGGCATTTACCAGAACCGTCGCCGTCGCCTGCTCCCCGTCGAACATCCCGGCTGAGCTCCCGGAAGAAGCGCCCGAACGGAAAAGAAGCTCATAGGCCTCTACCTCGCCATGCCGGTCAAAAATCGGCTGGCGGCCCAGAAATACATTGTTCTCTTGCATCTTGGTCTCACTCCAAACCGCGGCTCAATCAATAAAGGCCACTGTGACTGAACCCCGTCTCCCGAAGGAATTGATGGTATATGCACTCCTGTTCGGGAGGCAAGGACTTTGCCGGCCGCGCACTACCGGCCACCCTTCATACCCTGCAGGACTACCAATTGCATTACGGCGCGGATTGCATAACCATGCGCTCATGAAAAAACAGATGATATGGATCTTTCTAGTCGCCATGGTAGTAGCGGGCTGCTCTGCCCCGCCGGACCGGCATGGACAGGTCGAGAAGATGGCGGACCGGCTTTATACGGCCCTGCAACACCAAAAATGGGAGACAGCCCTTAATATGTATGGCAAGGACTTCTACAAGGGGACTTCGCGCCAGGCATGGCAGCATCACCTGCAATCATTTCAGAAAAAGCTGGGGCCGATCGAGAGTTTCTCCCGAACCTTCATACAGCGCCACGACAAATACTACAGCTCGGACGTCTATATCCTCGGTTACAATGTCATCTTCAAAAACGGCAAAACCCGGGACAGCATCACGATCTACCAGCCGCCCGGGGACAAGAAGATGTATATCGCCGGCCATCGTATCGTCGAGGAGAGCACCCCATAGGCATCGCCCCGAGCAGTTACAGCACCACCTCGTAACACTGAACCGGTTCATCCCGGTTTTTGACAGAGATCTCGCCCTTCCGTCGCATGCGGATATGGTCCTTGCAATAACCGTAGGTGCTCTCGGCCATGATGATCTCATGCCCCTCTGCCATCTGTTCAAGCCTAGCAGCCACATTCACCGCATCACCGATCACCGTATAGTCCATCCGGTTCCTTGCACCAACGTTGCCCATCACCACACTCCCGGTATTGATCCCGACACCGATCTCGAATATCGGCTGCCCCCGCTCGTTCCGTTCCCGCATCATATCGCGCAACTTCTTCTGCATGCCGACAGCGGCACGCACAGCGCGCATGGCACCTCGTTGGGCATCCGGCTCCGACCGAAATACGGCCATCAATTCGTCCCCAACGAATTTGTCCACAATGCCGCCATTCTCAAAAATGATATCGACCATGGCCGTGAAGTACTCATTCAGCATGGCGATAATCTCCTCGGGCTTCATGCGCTCCGAGAGCGCGGTAAAAGAGCGGATGTCGGAAAACAGGAGTGTCGCTTCGCACCGTTCGTTCCTGAGCGGATCCGTCTCCTTTCTTGAACGCACCATCTGCCCCACCACATCGTCCCCGACATAGCGGGCAAGATAACTGCGCAGGATCGCCTCCTCCTTCAGCTTGTTGCGGTACTCATCAAGATCACGGGTATATGCAAGCATTCGATCGGTTACATCCGCAAAACTGCGCTTGTTTTTCTCCATCTCCTCGACCATGGCATTGAAGTGGAGCGCCAGATCCTTCAGCTCCTTCGGGGCTGACTTGGCAATCCTGACTAGCTCGGGCTGACCACCCTGCACAATCGAACCGGTCCGTATCGACAACGTCTGAAGCTGATTGCCGATCCTTTTCACAAGAAGAAAACTCAGCAGCATAATGGCCAAGGTCAGTACGGCCAGAATTGATACGCTGTGGGTAACGCTGATATTGGCCTGCATCACCAGATAGACGCTCAACAGATAGGGGATCAGTCCCATCAGACAGAACACGATCCCTGTAATCGAGCGAAAACTGCGTTCGTTACCCATCATTGCATCTCCATTCCATCTGGCCTCGTTCTGGTTAGCCGGCGACAGACGGTCATCAATCGCCGCACATCCTAAATCTTCCGACCCTTGCAAAACAGGGGCGATCTTCGTATCCTCCCGCGCCTTGCCGATATTCACACCCTGAATATGGGTAGGAAATACATACCTTGCTCCGGACCGCGCACATACAGTTCCGGGGCCCTTACCGAGAGGAGCGCCGTGTACTACGAAACAGTTTTTATCGTCAATCCTGATGTATCTCAGGAAAACACCCACCTTCTGACAGATTCGCTCGTGGAGCGCGTGGAGAAATCCGGCGGTCGCATTGTCAAGCGTGAATACTGGGGCTCGCGCCCCTTGGCATACCAAATTTCCAAGCGCAAGCGCGGTCACTACGCACTTCTGGTCACTGATGGTGAGCCCGCTGCCATCAACGCCCTTGAGCAGGCACTTCGTCTGGAAGAGCGAGTGCTGCGTTTCCTGACAACACGCTTGCAGGAGCTGTCGGACGAACCCTCTCCGCTGCTGCGCCGCAAGGCTGCTGCCGAGGCATCCACCCCGGAAAAGAGTGAAGAAAAGCCTGCATCTGAGGCAGAGACATCCACCCCGGAAAAGAGTGAAGAGAAGCCGGCCGGGGGAGATGCCGAAGCCTGAACAGAACAGGGTCCGTCTGTACGGGCGGCTGGAAGATATCCGCCAGCGATGGACCCCGGATGGCAAGCTGGCAGTGATCGCCGCCTTGACGATCCCGAGGCCGAAACTTGGCGCC
>DATFLK010000040.1:0-20248 GCA_035267815.1 Mariprofundaceae bacterium
CCGGTGATCAGGCAGCCGCCTGAGATCAGCGAATCGAGTGCCTGACCGCGCCGGTCGTCGTCGTCGAAGGCGAACTTGGCCGGCGGCAGCTGCTCCTGATGGGTCCAGATTGGCCAGTCCTGATCGTAGAGATCCAGATCCGGCCGAATGGTGGCCAGGTCGATGTTGGCCTCCCAGTAGGCGTCTACCGTACCGACATCACGCCAGTAGCCCGGCGCGCCGGTATTGGCGTTCATGAAGCGGAAGGCGAAGACCCGGGCGTGGTTGGCGATCGCCTTGGGAATGATGTTCTTGCCGAAATCGTGGCTCGAGGAGTCGTCCTTGCTGTCGGTGGCCAACTGGTTGCGCAGGAACTCGGTGGAGAAGACGTAGATGCCCATTGAGGCCAGCGCGCGGTTGTGCATGCCGGAGATCGGTTTCGGCTCCTCAGGCTTCTCGGCGAACTCCCGGATGTGACCATCCTGATCAACCGACATGACGCCGAAGGCCGAGGCCTCCTCGATGGGAACGGGGATGCAGCCGACGGTGATGTCGGCATTGCTGGCGACATGGGCGGCGATCATCTTGCCGTAGTCCATCTTGTAGATGTGATCGCCAGCCAGCACCAGTACGTAGGTCGGGTTGTGGCGGCGAACGATGTCCATATTCTGGTAGATCGCGTCGGCCGTGCCGGCATACCACCCCTCGCCCATGCGCTGCTGGGCCGAGAGCACCTCGATGAACTCGCCGAACTGACCGGAGAGGAAGCTCCAGCCGCGCTGCAGGTGACGCTGCAGGGAGTGCGACTTGTACTGCGTGGCCACCGCAATGCGGCGCACGCCGGAGTTGATACAGTTGGACAGGGGGAAATCGATAATGCGGAACTTGCCGCCGAAGGGAACGGCCGGTTTGGCGCGCCAGTCGGTCAGCGCTTTCAGGCGGGATCCCTTGCCGCCAGCCAGTACGACCGCAAGGGTTTCACTGGTCAGTTTACTAATGTGGCGTTGCATCTCCATGCCCTGCACGATTTGTTAGCCTCCTGCCCCGCTTCCCAGAAAATAGCAGACCCGGACACATGTAGCCACGGCAGCATGGCTTGTGTCAACGTGCGTGTGCTACCCTGCAACCAGAGGAGTCGCCATGCAGATACGCACCGTGGATTCACATCCCTTCGACGATCAGAGACCGGGCACATCGGGGCTGCGCAAGCGGGTGTCGCGTTTCAAGACGCCGCACTACCTGGAGAACTTCGTGCAGTCCGTCTTCGATGCCGTGGGTGGTTTCGACGGGAAGACGATCGTGCTCGGTGGCGATGGTCGCTACTACAATCGTCCGGCGATCCAGACCATTCTCAGGATGTCGGCGGCCAACGGGGTGGGACGGGTGCTGGTCGGGCAGGGCGGCATTCTCTCGACCCCGGCTGTCTCCTGCATCATCCGCAAGACCGGCGCCTACGGCGGTATTATCCTCTCGGCCAGCCACAACCCCGGCGGTCCGGAGGGTGATTTCGGCATCAAGTACAACGTGACCAATGGCGGCCCCGCACCGGAGGAGGTGACCGAGGCGATCTATGCCCGCAGTCGCGAGATCGACCGCTACCGGACCGTCGAAGCCGACGAGATTCCGCTCGATGTCTGCGGCAGCCACGAGATGGGCGGGATGCGGGTCGAGGTCATCGATTCGGTGGCCGACTACGCCGAACTGATGGCGGATCTGTTTGATTTCGATGCCATCGCGGCGCTGTTCGAGAGCGGTTTCACGATGCGCTTTGACGCCATGCATGCGGTCACCGGCCCCTACGCAACGGCGATCCTGGAGCATCGTCTAGGGGCGCCGGCTGGCTCGGTGGTCAGCGCCGAGCCGCTGGAGGATTTCGGTGGCGGTCATCCCGATCCCAACCTCACCTACGCGAAGGATCTGGCCGAGACGATGTTCGGTTCCGATGCGCCGGACTTCGGCGCCGCTTCCGACGGCGACGGCGATCGCAACATGATCCTCGGGCGCGGTTTCTTCGTCACCCCCAGCGATTCGCTGGCGCTGTTGACGGCGCATGCGCATCGGGTACCGGGCTACCGGCGGGGTCTGACCGGCGTGGCACGCTCGATGCCGACCAGCATGGCGGTGGACCGGGTGGCCGATAAACTCGGCATCGGCTGCTACGAGACCCCGACCGGGTGGAAGTTCTTCGGCAACCTGCTCGATGCCGGTTATGTCACCCTCTGCGGGGAGGAGTCCTTCGGTACCGGTTCGAACCACGTACGCGAGAAGGACGGGCTGTGGGCGGTGCTCTTCTGGCTCAACATCCTCGCTGCGGAACGCCGCTCGGTGGCTGACCTTGTCCGTGCGCACTGGGCGACGTTCGGCCGTAACTTCTACTCCCGGCACGACTACGAGGGGGTCGATACCGAGGCCGCCAATGCCGTGATGCAGCATCTGCACGACCGGTTCGCCGATTTGCCGGGCACCGAACTGGCGGGAAAAACGGTGCAGAAGGTGGACGACTTCGCCTACGTCGACCCGGTGGACGGCAGCGAGTGTACGGGGCAGGGTGTTCGCATCCTCTTCGAAGAGGGCTCGCGCATCGTCTTCCGCCTCTCCGGTACCGGCACGAGTGGGGCCACCATCCGCATCTATCTGGAGTCTTACGAGCCGGATCCGGCCCGCCACGACCGGGATGCGCAGGTGGCGCTGGCCGGGATGATCGAGGCGGCCAAACGGGTCTCCCGCATTGCCGAGCTGACGGGGCGCGATGCCCCGACCGTGATTACCTAAGGATGGTCCATTGAACAGTAGCGATACACTCGAACAGATCGTCGCAGGACAAAGTCACGACCCATTCTCCTGGCTCGGGCGTCATGCGCACGACGGCCAGGGGGTGGTGATCCGCGCCTTTCTGCCGCTGGCTGTCCGGGCCTGGGTGCTGCCCGAGGGGGGCAAGGCCGTACCGATGCAGCGCCTCCACAATGCCGGTGCCTTCGAGGTACACCTGCCGGAGGCTGGCTTCGAGTCCGGTTATCGGCTGCGCCTCGAGAACGGCGAAGGGCACAGCTGGGAGATCGACGATCCCTACCGTTTTTCAACGCTGCTCTCGGACTACGATCTCTACCTGATCGGCGAGGGAAACCATTTCGAGAAGTACAAGATCCTCGGCGCACATGTATGCGAACATGAGGGGGTGAGCGGGGTCTCCTTTGCCGTCTGGGCACCGAACGCCCAGCGCGTCAGCGTGGTCGGCAACTTCAACCACTGGGACGGGCGGGTCCATCCGATGCGGGTGCGCGGCGGTTCCGGCGTCTGGGAGCTGTTCGTACCGGAGCTTTGCGAGGGGGAGGTCTACAAGTTCGAGATCCGCACGCAGTCCGGTGATATCCTGCTGAAGGTGGATCCTTACGCGCAGCAGATGGAGCTGCGCCCGGCCACCGCTTGCATCGTGCACGACCCTGGCGACTACCAGTGGCATGACCACGACTGGATGGAGGCACGGCGCACCTACGGGCCGCCGATGGACCGGCCGATCAATATCTACGAGGTGCATCTCGGCTCGTGGCGCCGCGGGGAGGGCGGCTACTTGAACTACCGGGAGCTGGCGCACCAGCTGGTCGAGTACTGCCAGTGGATGGGCTATACGCACATCGAACTGCTGCCGATCACCGAGCATCCCTATGACGCTTCATGGGGCTACCAGACGGTCGGTTATTTCGCCCCGACTAGCCGTTTCGGTACGCCGGACGATTTCCGCTATCTGATCGACTACTGCCACGATAACGGCATGGGCGTCTTTCTCGACTGGGTGCCGGCCCATTTCCCCAAGGACAGCCACGGCCTGGCCCGCTTCGATGGCACGGCGCTCTATGAGCACGAGGATTCGCGTATCGGCGAGCACAAGGAGTGGGGCACCTACATCTTCAATTACGGCCGCAACGAGGTGCGGAACTTCCTGATCGCCTCGGCGCTCTTCTGGCTCGATCAATACCATATCGACGGGCTCCGGGTCGATGCGGTCGCCTCGATGCTCTACCTCGACTACGACCGTGAGGATGGGGAATGGCTCCCCAACCGGTACGGCGGCCGCGAGAATCTGGAGGCGGTCGAGTTTCTGAAGCAGTTCAACCATCTGGTGCACGAGCGTTTCCCCGGGGCGGTGACGATGGCCGAGGAGTCCACCTCTTGGGCGATGGTGTCGCGCCCGACCTGGCTCGGCGGGCTCGGCTTCACGATGAAGTGGAATATGGGCTGGATGAACGACACGCTGCGCTACTTCTCGCAGGACCCGGTGCATCGCAGCTACCACCACAACGTCATCACCTTCTCGCAGGTCTACGCTTATACCGAGAATTTCATTTTGCCCTTCTCCCACGATGAGGTGGTGCACGGCAAGGGCTCGATGCCGAACAAGATGCCGGGCGACGACTGGCAGAGGTTTGCCAACCTGCGTGCGCTCTACGGCTACCAGTACACTCACCCCGGCAAGAAGCTGCAGTTCATGGGCACCGAGTTCGGCCAGTGGGCCGAATGGAAGGATTATACCAGCCTCGACTGGGACCAGTCGGGATACATGCCACATCACGGCGTGCAGCTGCTGATGCGCGACCTGAACCATCTGGTCCGCGATATACCGGCGCTGCACGAGGTCGATTTCGAACAACACGGCTTTCAGTGGATCGACTGCAACGACGCGTCGCAGTCGACGCTGAGCCATATCCGGCGCGATGCGCACGGTGGCTTCGTCGTCGTGGTGCTGAACCTGACTCCAGTGCCGCGGAAGGGCTTCCGCCTTGGTGTGCCGCAGCCGGGGACCTATCGCGAGATCCTGAACACCGATGCAGAGATCTATGGCGGTTCCAACATGGGCAACGCCGGCGAGGTGCAGGCCGAGTCGCTCGCCTGGATGGATCAGCCCCACTCGATCACACTGGTGCTGCCGGCGCTCTCCTGCCTTATCCTGCGTCCCGTCGGCTGACTATATCCCCTTTTCCACAATAATTCAGGGTGTTTCTGGCAGCCGTTTGCTGACGAACGGCCCCGAACAACGTACCGTTGGGGGCTGATATGCAAAGAAAGGGCAGGGACGGATAGATATGCGTTGGCTCATGCGCCTGCAGCACACCACCCGACTCATCATCCTCAGCGTGATTCTCGGTGTCGTCGGGGCGCTCGGCGCCCAGGTCTTCATCTGGCTGCTGCACCTGACGCAGGTGTGGCTGCTCGCCGGTATCAGCGGCTACCAGTTCATCGACGTCGCAGGAGCCCACAGGATGGGCGCGGCACCGGATGTCCATCTGTGGTACTGGCTGATCCCGGTCGCCACGACGTTGGGCGGGCTGATCTCCGGGATCCTGGTCTATACCCTGGCGCCGGAGGCCGAAGGGCACGGCACCGATGCCGCGGTCAAGGGGTATCACCGTACCTCGGGCCGTATCCGCTATCGCATCCCCGTCATCAAGACGATCGCCAGCGCGATCACCATCGGCTCGGGCGGTTCGGCCGGTCGCGAGGGGCCGACCGCGCAGATCGCTGCCGGTGTTGGCTCGTTCATTGGCGGCGTGCTCAACCTGCCGGACGAGGAGCGGCGCATCCTGCTTCTGGTCGGCATGGCGGCCGGTCTGTCGGCCGTCTTCAAGAGTCCGCTCGGCACGGCGCTATTCGCCGTCGAGATCCTCTACTCGACGATGGCCTTCGAGGGGCGCTACTTGACCTATACGCTGGTCGCCTCGGCCGTCTCTTACGCGATCACCGGCCTGTTCGATGGCTGGTCGCCGCT
This sequence comes from Mariprofundaceae bacterium, assembly GCA_035267815.1. Lineage (GTDB taxonomy): Bacteria > Pseudomonadota > Zetaproteobacteria > Mariprofundales > Mariprofundaceae > DATFLK01. Next base: position 5,741 of record DATFLK010000040.1, read on the forward strand.
GTTCGTGCTGCCGCACGATGTCAGCTTCGGCGCGCCGGTCGATCTGATCTGGTTCGTGGTGCTGGCGGCGCTTGCCGGCGGGCTCGGGGCGCTTCTGCCGGCCGCCTTCTACTGGACCCGCGATGCCTTCCAGGCGTTGAAGATTCCCAACGTGCTCAAGCCGGCCCTTGGCGGGCTTGGCATGGGACTGCTCGGCCTGATGGTGCCGCCGCTGCTGGGCGGCGGCTACGGCTACATCCAGTTCGCGCTTCAGGGCGGCAGCGGTATCGCCATCTGGGTGTTGCTGTTGCTGTCGGTGGGCAAGATCGTGGCGCTGTCACTGACTGTCGGCTCCGGCGGTTCCGGCGGTGTCTTTGCACCAAGTCTCTATGTCGGTGCCATGCTAGGGGCCGCCTTTGCCATGATCCTGCATACGATGAACATCACCGGCATCCCGACGACGGCGCTTGCCGTGGTCGGCATGGCGGCACTTTTTGCCGGGGCCGCGCGGGTGCCAATCGCCTCACTGGTGATGGTGGCGGAGATGACCGGCGGCTATCACCTGATCATGCCGACCATGCTGGCCGTGTCGGTGAGCTATCTGGTGCAGATGGCGCTGACCCGTAACGCCAAGTACCCGACGCTCTACGAGGCGCAGGAGCTGACCCCCGTCGAGAGTCCGGCCAATACCGAGATGTTTTCCAAGATTATCGCCGATTTTCTGCGCCAACACCGCGTGCAGCTGGACGGCGGGACAATCAATCGTCACCTGACGATCGCGCTGGCCAACGGTGAGGGGATTCCGCTGTCACGTGGTCACGAACAGCTCTACTGTGTCGAGCTGGAACCCGGAAGTGACGCCGCCGGACAGGAGGTGCGCCAGGTGGCGTGCGACGACGTGGTCATTGTCGGTGTGCTGCGCGGCGAGAGCGAGATCGTGCCGGGAGCGGGCACCGTGCTGCAGATCGGCGACGAGCTTCTGATAGCCGCCACACCGGCTTCGTTGGAGCAGTTCCGTCAGCGCATCGCCCCGCCCGAGATGGCCGGCGACGAGGCGATCGAGGAGTGGGAGAAATGGGAGGAGTCGCAGGCCACGCCCTGAGGCCGCCCGTGGGCGTATTGTCGCAATAACCCTTCAAGTCGAAGGGTGTCATCCCGATCCCTGTTTCTGCTATATCACTAGTACGTGACATCGGAAAGGGAGGGACTGTATGGACAATGAAGAACCTTATGATCCCCCCAGACTGCGAGATTGCCTCGAAAGCGAAGCCCGGCGACGCCGCGAGGCCGAAGCGAGGGTAAGGCAACTGCTCCAAAGGGGAACGCATCCGCGACAGATCCGTGACGATGACAAACCACCCGCCGACCAGGAGGATCCGGACTGACGCATCCCGATACCGAGAGGCTCTTGTCATCACGGCGAAGAGGGGCGTAGGTTCGACGCCGCCCTGAGCGGTACGACCGCTTTAAGGGTGCGATGAGAACGGCACGGGCCGGCGACCGGTTCGGAAAGAGGAGATACCTTGCCACATGCCCACGAGTTTGCCGTAACACGGTACGTAAGCGCCACATGAGCCTGGACTGGCAGACACATCTCGACGAGGTCTGCCATGTGCGCCGCTGGCTGCATCAGCATCCCGAACTGACCTGGCAGGAGCGCGAGACCGCGCGCTATGTCCGCCAACAACTGACCGAATGGCAGATCGACTGGCGCCCCTGCGCCGAGCACGGCTGTGTCGCCACGCTGGCGACGGAGACTACGGGGGAGCATATTGCCTTCCGCAGCGATATGGACGCACTGCCCATCCGGGAGCTTTCGACCCACGTTCCTGCCTCGGAAACACCAGGCGTGATGCATGCCTGCGGTCACGACGGCCACATGGCCACGCTGCTCGGCACTGCGAAGTGGCTTAAGGCGCACGAATCAAGTCTGTCCGGCCCTGTTACACTGCTGTTCCAGCCCGCCGAGGAAGGCGGTCACGGCGCCAGGCGGATGATCGAGGATGGTGCGCTGGAAGGGATCGACTGCATCTACGGCTGGCATAACTGGCCCGCCCTGCCGTTCGGCACGGCGCTCTGTCCGGACGGGCCGGTGATGTCCGGCAACGGCACCTTCCATATCCGCCTGCTCGGCAAGGGCGGTCATGCCTCGCAGCCCGACAACACGTGCGACCCGGTGCTGGCCGCCGCCGCGCTGACCCTCAATCTGCAGCAGATCGTCAGCCGTCGTCTTCCGCCTCAGGCGGCCGCGGTGGTCAGTGTCACCTCGATCGATGCGAAGAACCAGGTGACGGTGACCCCGGACAGCGTCTATCTCGAGGGAAGCATTCGCCTGTCCGAGCCGCAGTGGCGCGAGCCGATCAATGCGGCGATCCGCTCCATCGCCGAAGCAACCGCCGCGGCCTACGGGGTGGCGGCGGAGGTGGAGCTTCGCCCCCGTTACGGGGCGACGATCAACCATGCCGGACCGGCCGGCCGTTACCGGGCAGCGCTACTGGCGGAGCTCGGTGAGGGGTCGGATCGCGCCGATTTAAGGCTGCCGCTGATGGCCTCGGAGGATTTCAGCTATTATCTGAATGAGATTCCGGGGGCGTTCGCCATCGTCGGCATGGCCGAGGAGGGCGATTTTTCCGAGCCTTGCCATAGCCCCGAATACCGCTTCAATGACAGGGTGATCGGACAGGTCATGCGCGTCTTCTGCCGATTGGCTGGCGCGCCCGTCAACGACTGAAAAGGAGGATAGTGAACAATGGATTGGTTTGAGACATACGAGTCGGAGATCCGGGCCTACAGTCGGGCCTACCCCGCCGTCTTCGTGAAGGGGCAGAATGCCACGCAGTACGACGAGAACGGCAAGGCGTATATCGACTTCTACGCCGGGGCCGGGGTGCTCAACTTCGGCCATAACCATCCGAAGCTGAAGCAGGCGATGATCGACTACCTTGAGTCCGATGGGGTGCTGCACAGCTTGGACATGATGACCGAGGCCAAGCGCGATTTCATTCAGGGCTTTGTCGAGACCATCCTCAAGCCGCGCGGCATGGACTACAAATTGCAGTTCATGGGGCCGACCGGCACCAATGCGGTGGAGGCGGCGTTGAAATTGGCCCGCAAGGTCACCGGTCGGAGCCATGTGGTTGCATTTGCGCAGGGGTTCCATGGCATGACGCTGGGCTCGCTCGCCTGCACCGCCAACGAGCACTTCCGCAACGCTGCGGGCGTTTCGCTCTCCGAGGCATCGCACTGGCCCTACGACACCAACGTCGGCGGTGGTATCGAGAGCCTGAAGACCCTGCGTGCCCTCTACGAGAATTCCTCCGGTGGCATGCAGAAACCGGCCGCCTTCGTCGTCGAGCGGGTCCAGGCCGAGGGCGGCGTCAACGTGGCGAGCCCCGAATGGCTGCAGGCGCTGCAGCAGCTCGCCCGCGATCTGGGCGCGCTCCTGATCATCGACGACATCCAGGCAGGCTGCGGTCGAACCGGTCACTACTTCAGCTTCGAAGATGCCGGTATCGACCCCGATATCGTCACGCTGGCCAAGGGGATCGGCGGGTTGGGCACGCCGATGGCAATGAATCTGGTCAAGCCGGAGCACGATCGCCACTGGTCGCCCGGCGAGCATACCGGCACTTTCCGCGGTCAGAATCTCTCCTTCGTAGCCGGGCGTGAGGCGCTGCGTTTTTTCGAGGACGACGAGTTCCTGACCTCGGTGCGCGAAAAGGGCAAGGTGATGGCCGCCGCCCTGAAGAAGATGGCGCAGGACTGGTCCGACCAAGGCTTCGAGGTTCGGGGCAAGGGGATGATGCAGGCGCTGGACGTAAAGGATGGAGCCCTGGCCAAGGATGTGGCCCGTGGTTGTTTCGATCGGGGCATGCTCTTTGGCCCCTGCGGTGTCGGCGGCAGCGTTATCAAGCTGATTCCGCCGCTAACGATTCCCGATGACGAGCTGACAAAGGGCCTGGGAATTCTCGCCGACGCGCTCGGCGCGGCGATGGCGTGAAGGCCCGAATCACCGGACAAGGAGTGGTGTGATGAGACAGCGAGAGGACATGACATTTCCCTTCGAGGAGTATGAACGGCGCATCCGGGAGCTGCGCGAACAGATGGCGGCGCGGCTGCTCGATGCGGTGATCATCTCCGACCCGGAGAACCTGATGTACCTGACCGATTATCAGACCACCGGCTACTCCTTCTTCCAGGCGCTGGTCGTACCGCTGGAGGACGAACCCTTCATGATCACCCGTAAGCTGGAGGAGTCCAACGTGCATGCCCGTACCTGGGTGGAGCTGACCCGGCCCTATCCCGATACGGGTGATGCGATCCAGATGCTGGTCTCCTCGCTGATCGAGTTCGGGCTGGCCGGCAAGACGATCGGCTACGAGCGCAACTCCTACTTTTTCCCCGCCTACCATCAGGACACCTTCCACACCACCTTCACCCGAAGCCGTCTGATGGACTGTTTCGGCATCGTCGAGCGGGGCCGGGTCCGGAAGTCGGCTTGCGAGCTAGAGGTGATGCGCAAGGCGGCGATCGCCACGCGGGCCGGCATGAAGGCGGGCATCGAGGCCTGCCGGCCGGGCGTGACCGAGAATGAGATCGGTGCGGCGATCAGCCAGGCGATGTTCGCCGCGGGTGGCGAGATTCCGGCGGTGATGCCCTATGTCACCTCCGGCCCGCGCACGATGATTGGCCACGCCTCTTGGGAGGGGCGTGAGGTACAGCCGGGCGAGCATGTCTTCATGGAGATTGCCGGCTGTTACCGCCGCTACCACACCGCCATGATGCGTACGGCCGTCTGCGGCAAGCTGAGCGACAGCCTCTATCATGCCCAAGAGACGATGAAAGTGGCCCTGAGCCATGTCCGCAAACAGCTGCGTCCAGGTATGACCGTCTCCGATGCGGACAATCTGGTCCGCAACATCATCTCCGATAACGAGGTGGGGGCCAAGCTGATCACCCGCGCCGGTTATTCGATCGGTATCGCCTTCCCGCCGAGCTGGGACGAGGGATATATCCTGAGCCTCTACCAAGGCAACAGTAAGATACTGGAGCCGGGCATGACCTTCCATGTCATTCCCTGGATGTGGGGGATCGACGGCGACAAGTCGTGCGGTATCTCCGATACCTTCTACATCACCGACACCGGCTGCGGCTCATTCTTCGAGGATGTGGAGCAGGATTTCTCGATCCGGCCGAACCGGCCGGCCAAGCGGCATGAGCCGGAGTCCGATATCGTGATCGACTCGGCGGAGCATGAACAGTCCGAGCGCAAGAAACGCGCCGGCAACAAGGAGGGCGGCGCCGGGGAGCACTCCCCGGCGCAGTGAGCCTCCGTCAAGGCCGGGCCGGGCCGACCCAGACCTGCTGCATGTTGACGAACTCCAGAATGCCGGCGGGACCGAGCTCGCGGCCGAAACCAGAGCCTTTGATGCCGCCGCTGGGCAGGCGCGGATCGGTCTTGACGATACCGTTGATCGCCACTTGTCCGGCCTCGATGTCGCTGGCGATCTTCTCGGCCCGGGCCGTATCACCGCTCCAGATCGAGGCGGCCAGCCCGTACTCCGTATCGTTGGCGATCTCCAGCGCATGTTCGGGCGACTCCGCCTTCATTACCACCGCCACTGGGCCGAAGGTCTCCTCGCGGGCGGCACACATTTCCCGCGTTACATCGGTCAGCAGTGTGACCGGATAGAAGAAACCGGGTCCCTCCGGCAGCGTACCTCCCAAAAGGCAGCGGCCGCCCTGATCGATTGTGGTCCGAACCTGCCGGTGCAGGTTGTCGCGCAGGTCGGCGCGGGCGATCGGACCGATATCGGTCGCCTCCTCGGCCGGATCGCCCACCTTCAGCGCGGAAAGATGATGCTCAAGGCGCTCGATCAGGGCGTCGTAGACCGGTGCCTCGGCGATGATCCGCTTGGCGGCGATGCAGGACTGTCCGGCATTGATAATGCGCGAAAGCGTTAGCACTTCGGCCGCACGGCCGAGATCGGCATCGGCCAGCACCAGGCTCGGGTCCGAGCCGCCCAGTTCCAGTACGGCCGGCTTGATCTGTTTGGCAGCCAGCGAAGCAACCGTACCGCCGGCCCGGCTGGAGCCGGTCAGCGACACTGCTCTCACGGCCTCGTGTTCGATCGTCGCCCCGATCTGCTCATGCGTCAGTCGGATGTTCTGCAGCAGCCCCTCCGGGGCGCCGGCCTGTGCGAAGATCTCGCCGATCGCCTCGCCGCAGGCGGGGACATGGGCATCGTGCTTCAGCAGACAGGTGTTACCGGCCATCAGCGCTGGGGCGCAGAAGCGGAAGGCGAGCCAGAAGGGGGCGTTCCATGGCAGGATGCCGAGCACCGGTCCCAGCGGCAGGTGCTGCACGTAGCTGTGGGTCGCATCAGAGGCGAGCGTTGTCGGGCTCAGGTAAGACTCCCCGAACTCGGCGTAGTGGCGGGCGCACCAGACCGACTTCTTGACCTCGCCGCGCGCCTCGCGGATCGGCTTGCCCATCTCCACGGTCATCAGCCGTGCCAGCCGCTCCTCATCCCGCTCCATCAGGTCCGCCACGCGATTGAGGAGCGCTGCCCGCTCACCGAAATCCGTCTTGCGCCAGCTCGAAAAGGCCTCGGTAGCGCGCTCGATCACGTGCTTGAGCTCTGCATCCTCCAAGGTCTCGTAGCGCCGGATCTCCTCGCCGGTGGCGGGATTGGTTGCGATGAACATGGATACCTCCTCACAGTTGACCGTCCTGCGATCGGTTTGGGGGGGGATGCGTGATCCCCCGGGACGGCGCAATTTCACTGTGTCGAGCGTATACCATCGTTTATGCCATACCAACCCTGCGTCCTGCTCTGGTCTAGAATGATGACATAAGGGGGTGGCGACATGATCGAGAGGATTTCCGACCTGCCCGAATATGTCCTCGGTTTCAGGGCGAGCGGGACGATCACGGCGGAGGATTACGAGTCGGTCGTGATTCCAGCGGTGGAGGAGATGTTCTCCCGACAGCAGAGGATCCGGCTGCTCTATCACCTCGGCGAGGAGGTCGAGGGGTTCGAGGCTGCAGCCATGTGGGACGATACGAAGCTGGGATTGAAGCATTTCAGCGGCTGGGAGCGGTTGGCGATCGTCTCCGATATCGCATGGCTGCGGGTTGTCATCAAGGCGTTTGGGCTGACCATGCCGGGGCAGGTGCGCATCTTTCATAATGACGAGATGCCGAAGGCCGTGCGCTGGATCAACGCGTAATCTTAGGCTCTGGAAAGAAGGGGTGGAAGCGGCATCCCGCTTCCACCCGGTTGTATGGCCGCGATTCAGGCGTGCGCTGGTGAGTGATGCGCGGTGGTGAGCTTGCCGTAGAGACCGCCCAGCACGGCCCCGAAGACCCAGTGCAGCATCAGCGTGGCCACGGGCGCGCCCATGCCCAGATGCAACCCGAAGAGCCCCGCGCCGGCCATCGGCATGACCATGACCATCATCAGGAGCCACGCCGCCGTGCCGAAGAGTATGCCCTTGATTGCCGGCGACTTGCCGGGAATTTGATTGGCCAGAAGGGCGAAGAGAGCGCCCCAGGCGACGGTTCCGATCATGAAGTGCAGCAGCCATCCGACCATCGGCGTCATGGGCGTGCCCATGAAGTGGTGCGCCATGCCCGTGAGCATCCGGATGGCATTCATCTCCGGCATCATGCCCATCTTCGCCTTCATCACCATTAGCGCCGACAGCACCACGGTCGCTGCAAATCCGGCGATCACGCCTTTTCCAACGTTGGTTTCCATAAGGTTCTCCTCGTTCGTTTCATCAGTTTTATGCGAATTGCGCGGGTTGCTCCACCTCCGCATTCACTGAGTAGTCGCACGAGGTCCTTCGATTCTTACAGAACAGTTTTGTGTTCTAATCAGATATTGTTTTCCGGTCATAAGACTGGCTCTCTACTCTGTCTGACGTATGCATGCAGCGAACCAGTTTAATCGGCTCGACTGCGGAAAGGAGCGTGGCCCACCACGAGTGACAAAATACCGACGCAGAAGGTTATTGATGCTGTATCTCAGCCAATTGAGATTGATGATCAACAGATGTCTGTCAGCGCGAGCATCGGTATTGCGCTGTATCCAGACCATGCCCAAGAGGGGGAAGCCTTGATCAAATGTGCAGACACCGCAATGTATACGGCCAAGAACAAGGGAAAGCATTAGTTTGTAACTGCTTGATATGCAGTCTGACATCATGATTTCTTTCTGTTGGTGCTGAACTTCGTCCGTAAAAAGCAGAGCCGGATTAAGCTCGAACGAATGACTGAATGTAGCCAAAGGCGGAAGGTCGTTTGGGCGTCGATCGTTTTGGCCGGTCGGTTTCTCGGCGTGTTGGAGGGCTGCCGAAAGATGGCCCGAATTTGTGGTATACTGGGATAAGGCACTGCGGCGTATGTTCCGGTGCTGTGCTTACAGAGGAGATTGACCATGACAGACAAGGGCAGACTGACGGAGCAGTACGACAAGCTTGCGCATCGATTCAACGGACTTTATCTGGAAGGCAGTTCGCGCGGACGCGAATCGATGTCCGAGGCGCTGGAAAAGGCCCGCAAACAGTTGACCGCACTCGGTGAGTTCAGCACGGAGCGTGGGGAGGAGCTGAAACAATACCTTGCCCGCGATCTGGACCGGACGATCGCCGAGGCCCGGCATTTGGGCGACGAGGCCTGGGGACGCTTTCACCCGTCTCGCCTGGGGGGGTGGGTGCGCTCTCCTCAATCGCGAGCGTACTGGAGGCAACCAGCAATGCGTTGCACTCTCTGGGTGACAAAGCCCATCGAACGCTGACCTACAAAACCGGCGAGATCACATCCGCCGGTACGTTGACCTGCCAAGCATGCGGTCAGAAGGTGCACCTCAAGGAGACAGGACGTATCCCGCCATGTCCCAAATGCAAAGGCACCCTGTTTCACAAAGGCTATTAGATAGAGGCTCTGCCCGTTCAGCGCGGTCAGGTGTCGTGGGTTCTGGCGTCGACGGTTTCGGCGAGTGAGGTGAGCGCTTCGGAGACGGTGACAGGGTAGGGGCTCTCCGCCGCTTCCAGCGCGCGCAGCGATTCAGGCAGGCGGGCGAGCCCGGCCTTGGTGTGTTGCCTGATCTCGGCAAGCTCCGGGTGAGGGGAGAGCGGCTTGCCGCCACGCATTACCGGCCGGATCAGCGGTTCGCCCTGCGCCGCATCATCTTCGGTGGTCAGGGTATCCCCGACCATGATCTCACCATCATAGCGGCGGTAGACCTGCTTGCGTCCCGGCCAGGTGGCCTTGCCTTCCGAGCGCTTGCGCCGGGCCTTGCCGGCGTACTCCTCCAGCTTGTAGGCACAGTCGAGGTAGGGGGCGTCGCTGGAGGTATCCAGACGCGTGCCGATACCGTATCCGTCGATCGGCGCTGCCTTGCTGGTGATTCGCTGCAGTCTGTACTCGTCGAGGTTGCCGCTGGCGAAGATGCGCGTGTCCTGCAGTCCGGCGCGGTCCAGGATGGCGCGCACCTTTCTGGCGTGGGCGCCGAGATCGCCGGAGTCGAGCCGAACGGCTTGGATCGGAATATTCTCTTTTCTGAGCTGTGGGGCGATGTCGGCGACGATCTCCGCCCCCTTTTCGGTGTCATAGGTGTCGATCAGCGGCACGTTGTTGTCCGGATGGCTGTGGGCGAAGTGAATGAATGCCTCGCGCTCGTTCTCGTGTGCCTGGATGAAGGAGTGCGCCATGGTGCCGTAGAGCGGTATGCTCCATTGGCTGCCGGCCAGAACGTTGGCCGTGCCGTCCATGCCGCCGAGAAAACTGGCGCGTGCCGCCATCAGCCCCGCCTCGGCCTCGTGAGTGCGGCGCAGGCCGAAATCGACCAGCAGTCTTTCGGGGGCGGCAAGCCTCATGCGTGCCGCCTTGGAGGCGACCAGCGTCTGGAAGTGGAGGATGTTGATCAGCCGTGATTCGACCAGCTGCGCCATCGGTAGCGGCGCGGTAACACGGATCAGCGGCTCATCGGGAAAGCAGATTGTCCCCTCGGGCATGGCGTGCACGTCGCCGGTGAACCGGAAGGTGGCGAGATAGTCGACGAGGGATTTCGAAAAGTGGCCGGAGTCGCTCAGCCATGTCAGCTCGTCCGCGGAGAGATGCAGTTGCTGCAGGTAGTCGAGCGTCTGTTCCAGCCCCGCCGCGACGAGAAAGTTGCGGCCTTTGGGGAGCTTGCGGACGAAGAACTCGAAGACGGCGGTTTCGGTGAGGCCGTGCTCCAGATAGGACTGCATCATGGTGAGCTGGTAGAGATCGGTCAGCAGCAGGGCCCGGTGTGCCGGTGTCGTCTCTATCGGCATCAGGACAAATCCGCACTGGTGACGGTCGCGGCACCGGCATTGCGCCTCTTCCGGAGCGTTTTCCGGTCGTCATCCGGATGGACGTTAACGGCGCGGACGGCGTCGATCGGCGGGATGGCTTTTGCGGGTTTGCGTGTCGTCACACCCGGTTCATAGATGAGACCACCGGATGTTTCAAGAATGACGCGGTCGGGTGGATCAGACCTGTTTGCTCTCCTGTAGCAGGCGCATGACCGCATCCGGGTCGATATGGCGGATGTCGTGTGCCTTGATCATGTAGATGACCATCTCGGAGATGTTGGTGGCATGGTCGCCGATGCGTTCCAGCCCCTTGCCGACATCGAAGAGGATGGAGGCGGTGGTGATGGTGCGCGGATCCTCCATCATGTAGGTCAGCGTCTCACGGTAGATACCGTGGTAGAGGTCGTCGATCGCCTTGTCCTTCTCGATCACCTCCATGGCCAGATCGATATCGCCGCGCGAGAGGGCATCCAGCGCCCGATTGACCTGTTGCTGCACCTTCTCGCCCATTATTGCGATGGAGGAGTAGTGCTTGGGCGGGGTCTCCTCCATGCGCAACAGTCCCTCGCAGATGCCGACGGAAAGATCGCCCATCCGCTCCAGGTCGGTGACCACCTTGATCATCGAGATGATGAAACGCAGGTCGCCGGCGGCGGGCTGGCGGCGGGCCAGGATATTCTGTGTCATGTCGTCGCATTGGACCTCGAGCGCGTTGATGGCGGAGTCCTGTGCGATCGTCTTGCGGGCCAGCTCGATATCGTGTTCGAGCACCGACCGCACGGCATCGCCGATGGCGCGCTCGACGAGACCACCCATAGAGAGCACGAACTCCTTGAGTGTGTTCAGCTCCTCTTCGAAGCGTTTGATGGTGTGCACCGCCATGTACGGGCCTCCTTGGGGACGATTCGCCAATCGAACCAGCCTTCGTTACCAGCATTGCATCATCGCATGCCGACAGCGGGACGCAAGTGATGTGTCGCACAATCCCTGCATTTCCAATGCCGGGAGCGATGCTCATCGTATCGACCCTAATACGCAAGCGGGTAAATACGGCTTGCTTTTTCCGCTGCACACGCCTATAACTCGGTCCTGAAAATTTGAATCCGGCTTTATCAAGAGCAGTGGAGGGTTCAGGCCCGATGAAACTGCGGCAACCGGCCAAGCATTTGCCAATTCACTATGGCATATGCAGGCGTCTGGTGCCAACGCCTGCCCCAAGGGGAGCGATGAAGCGCGGGTTGTAGACAAAGAGAGCTGTCGCGACGCCGTATCGTGCAGACCCATACAACCCTCGCTTGCTTCGCAGGCGGGGGTTTTTGTTTTGAGCCGAATGAATAGGAACTGGAGTTGGATATATGAGCGAAAGTATCGTACGGGCACTGAAATGCCGGGAGTGCGGTCAGGAGTACGACATCGCCCCGGTGCATGTATGCGAATACTGCTTTGGACCGCTGGAGGTGGTCTACGACTACGACAAGCTTCAGGGCAAGTTTACCCGCGAGTTGGTGGAGTCCCGCCCGAAGAATATGTGGCGCTACAAGGAGCTTCTGCCGATCGACAACGATCCGACTGTCGGCCAGCAGGTCGGCTTCACACCGCTGGTGCGCGCCAGAAACCTGGAGAAGGTGCTGGGTGTGTCCGAACTCTACGTCAAGAACGATGCGGTGTGCCATCCGACGCTCTCTTTCAAGGATCGCGTCGTCTCCGTGGCGCTTTCCAAGGCGGTGGAGTTCGGCTTTGAGACGGTGGCCTGCGCCTCGACCGGCAACCTAGCTGGGTCGGTCTCAGCCAATGCTGCGGCGGCCGGGCTCAACTCCTATGTCTTCATCCCGCATGACCTGGAGCAGGGCAAGGTGCTGGGCGCGGCGATCTACGGTACCAATATGGTCGGTATCCAGGGTACCTACGATGATGTGAACCGTCTCTGCTCGGAGATCGCCGGCAAGTACGACTGGGCCTTCGTCAACGTCAATGTGCGCCCCTTCTATGCCGAGGGCTCCAAGAGCTACGGCTACGAGGTGATGGAGCAACTGGGCTGGCGTGCGCCTCAGCATGTGGTGGTGCCGATGGCCTCCGGTTCGCTCTGCACCAAGATCCACAAGTCGATCAAGGAGTTCACCCAGCTGGGTCTCATCGAGGACGTGCAGACACGGGTGTACGGTGCTCAGGCGACCGGCTGTTCGCCGATCGCCAAGTCGGTCAAGGAGGGCACCGATTTGATCCATCCGGTGCATCCGGAGACGATTGCCAAGTCGCTGGCCATCGGTAACCCGGCCGACGGTTTCTACGCCAACCGCGTCATGCGCGAGACCGGCGGCTGGTCCGAGGATGTCTCTGACGACGAAATCGTGGCGGCGATGAAGCTTCTGGCCGAGACCGAGGGGATCTTTACCGAGACCGCTGGCGGCGTCACGCTGGGCGTGACCAAGAAGTTGATCGAACAGGGCCGTATCCCGAGGGATGAGTCGATCGTCGTCTGTGTCACCGGCAACGGCCTGAAAACGCAGGAGGCTTTGCACGGCAAGGTTCCCAGCCCCCGTCTGATCAGCCCGAGTCTGGCCGACTTCGACCGTCTGGTCGAGGAGGACCGGGAGCAGGCTGCGGTATAAATTTCAGACAACCATCAAGCGATAAAAAGGAGAGAATCAATGAGTATATCCGTTCGTATCCCCACACCGCTGCGCAAGCTGACCGATGGCGCCGACCAGGTTTCCGTCGAGGCGGCCAACGTCGGTGAGCTGATCGACAACCTCGAGGCGGCGCACGCCGGCCTGAAGGATCGTCTTTGCGATGAGGCCGGCGAGATTCGCCGTTTCGTCAATGTCTACGTCAACGACGAAGATGTCCGCTTCCTTCAGGGCAAGGAGACCAAGCTCTCCGATGGCGACCAGGTTTCGATCGTGCCGGCGATTGCCGGGGGCAGCCGTTGAAGCAGCGCTTCTATCTGACCTTCTCGAAGGAGAATGTGCGCGATCCGGTGATCTGGAAGTTGAGCCGCGAGTTCGATCTGGTGACCAATATCCGCACCGCCGAGGTGAAGGAGGATATGGGGCTGGTTGGGCTCGAGCTGGAGGGCGAGGCTTCGGTCATCGAGGCAGCGGTACGCTGGCTTGAGGCGCAGAAGGTGCATGTGGAACCGATCGAGCAGAGCGTGATCGAGGGTTGAGGATTCCGCCGGGGCGTTCCGCGCCCCGGCGACCGCGCCTTGCGGTACAGGGCGGATTCGGGGTGGTATTTCCGGCACTCCGCATGTAAAGTACAGCTTATTGGTTGTTGAACCATTTAATAACATGTTTGGGGGTGTAATATGTCCATATTCAACAGCATTGCCGAGACGACGGGATCGACACCGCTGGTGCGGATGCAGCGGCTGGGTCGTGACCTGCCGGCGGAGCTTCTCCTGAAACTGGAATTCTTCAACCCCCTGAATTCAGTCAAGGACCGCATCGGCCGGGCCATGATCGAGGCGGCCGAGGCAGATGGTCGACTGAAGCCGGGTGGCGTTATCGTCGAGCCGACCAGTGGCAATACCGGCATCGCACTCGCCTTCATCTCGCGTGCCAAGGGCTACCGTTGCCTGCTGACGATGCCTGAGTCGATGAGCCTGGAGCGCCGCAAGCTGTTGCGTCTGCTGGGCGCCGAGTTGGTGCTGACCCCGGCCGAGGAGGGTATGAAGGGGGCGATCAAGAAGGCGGGCGAGCTCGTTGCCGAGATCGAGGGCGCTTTCATGCCGCAGCAGTTCGATAACCCGGCCAATCCGGAGATTCATCGCAAGACGACGGCGGAGGAGATCTGGCGCGACAGTGACGGCAAGGTCGACGCCATTGTTGCCGGTGTTGGTACCGGCGGCACCATCACCGGTGTGGCTGAGTTGCTCAAGTCGCGCAACCCCGATTTCAAGGCCTTTGCGGTGGAGCCAGCCGATTCGCCGGTGATCTCCGGCGGGCAGCCGGGACCGCACAAGATTCAGGGGATCGGCGCAGGCTTTATTCCGAAGAACCTGAATGTGGATATCCTCGATGGTGTCGAGCAGGTGAGCAACGAGGATGCGATGACGATGGCCCGGCGGCTTTCTGACGAGGAAGGAATCGCCGGCGGTATCTCCTCCGGCGCGGCGGTGACCGCAGCGCTGCGTATTGCGGCCCGCGAGGAAATGAAGGGCAAGCGCATCGTCGCCGTGAT
>DATFLK010000041.1:0-4450 GCA_035267815.1 Mariprofundaceae bacterium
CGAAAGTGAGTCACATGGATGTGGCGATTAAAAATGCATGGATGCAATTTTTCAGAGCATATTAAACTTGCCGATGTAGCTCAGTTGGTAGAGCAGCTCACTCGTAATGAGCAGGTCGTCCGTTCAAGTCGGATCATCGGCTCCAGTCACAAAAAAGGACCTGCCTTCGGGCAGGTCCTTTTTCTTTCCCTTGTTGAAGCGTTTACAGATGAAATGACGGCAAGAAGGCCCCCGAAGGGGCCTTCTTTACCGATGACATCATGCCGCCTCGTCTTCTTCGGCACCGCCTTCCGATGCATTCTCATCGGCCGGTGCAGTCTCCGCCTCTGACGACTCCTGCACCACCTCCTCGGAGACTTCCTCCTCGGTAGCGACGACAACCTCTTCCTCTTCCGGCACCGGTGGCTTGGGCGCCATACGGGCGGCCACACCGGTTCCGGCCGGCAACAACCGTCCGAGGATCACGTTCTCCTTCAGGCCGTTCAGCCAGTCCACCTTGCCGGCCAGGGCCGCCTCGGTGATCACACGCGTCGTCTCCTGGAAGGAGGCGGCGGAGATGAAGGAATCCGTGCTCAGCGAGGACTTGGTAATGCCGAGCAGAATGGGCTCGAAGGTCGCGGGCGGCTTGTCTTCCTTCTCCAGCTCGCGATTGGCCATCAACGCATGCTTGCGCTCCACCTGCTCGCCACCGATGAAGGAAGTCGCGCCCGGATCGATGATTTGAACCTTGCGCATCATCTGGCGCACGATGACCTCGATGTGCTTGTCGTTGATCTTCACGCCCTGCAGTCGGTAAACCTCTTGCACCTCGTCCGTCAGATACTTGGCCAGTGCCTCGACCCCCTGCACACGCAGGATATCGTGCGGTGCCGGCGAACCCTCCATCAGACGCTCACCGCGACGGATGCGATCGCCCTCCTGCACGATGATGTGGCTGCCCTTCGGAATCTGGTACTCCACAGCATCCAAGCCATCATCGTCCGGGTTCACGTAGATACGGCGCTTGCCGCGGATATCCTTACCAAACGACACCGTGCCGTCGCAGGAGGAGATGAATGCGAGGTTCTTCGGCTTACGTGCCTCGAACAGTTCCACCACGCGCGGCAGACCGCCGGTGATATCCTTAGTCTTGGAGGTCTCACGCGGGATACGCGCCAGCACATCACCCGCCTTGACCTCTTCACCGTTCTCGATATTGAGAATCGCGCCCGGCGACAGGAAGTAGCGTGCCGGTGCGTCGGTACGCGGCAGAATCACCGGATCGCCCTCGGGGTTCTTCGGATCAACCAGCTGCAGCTGCGGCCGTAGCTGCTGCTTGGCCGACGCCTCGCCGAACTGCGTGACCACACGGTTGGAGAGACCGGTCACTTCGTCGGTCTGCTCGCGCATGGTACGCCCGTCCTCGAGATCGACATAGCGAATACGTCCATCCACCTCGGCGATCAGCGGCATGGTGTACGGATCCCACTCGGCCAGAATCTGGCCTGCCTTGATCTTGTCGCCCGACTGCACGCGCAGCCTAGAACCATAAGGCACCCTGTGGCGCTCGCGTTCCTTGCCCTTGTGAGCATCGAGAATAACGATCTCGGTGTGGCGGTTGATGACCACGGCACTGCCATCTTCCTGGGTGTGCACCACCACCTCGTTCTCGACCTTCGCCTCGCCGCCGAACTTCGCCTCGGCATGCGCCTGCTCAGCCGCACGGGAAGCGGTACCGCCAACGTGGAAGGTACGCATGGTCAGCTGTGTACCCGGCTCACCGATACTCTGGGCGGCAATCACACCCACGGCCTCGCCGATTCCGACCGGCGAACCGTGTGCAAGATCGCGCCCGTAACAGGTGGCACAGACACCCTCGTCCGCCTCACAGGTAAGCACGGAACGGATGGTGACGCTCTCGATGCCGGCTTCGTCGATCTTGTTGACCAACTCCTCGTTGAGCATCGCACCGGACGGGGCAACCTCCTCACCAGAGATCGGATCGATGGCGGCCTCCTGCAGCACACGGCCCAATATCCGCTCGGAGAGGGCCTCGACCACCTCACCGCCCTCCATCAGCGGCTCCATGGTGATGCCATGCTCAGTGCCGCAATCCTGGATGCGAACCACACAGTCCTGCGCCACATCGACCAGGCGACGGGTCAGATAGCCGGAGTTGGCCGTCTTCAGCGCGGTATCGGCCAGTCCCTTACGCGCACCATGCGTCGAGATGAAGTACTGCAGCACCGTCAATCCCTCGCGGAAATTGGCGGTAATCGGCGTCTCGATGATCGAGCCGTCCGGCTTGGCCATCAGGCCACGCATACCGGCCAGCTGACGAATCTGCTGGGCCGAACCACGTGCACCGGAATCGGCCATCATGTAGACGGAGTTGAAGCTCTTGGTGGTCTCCTTCTTCTTACCCTCGGCATCCGACACCTCTTCCGAGGCCAGATTATCCATCATGGCACGGGCCACGGCCTCGGTGGTGTGCGTCCACAGGTCGACCACCTTGTTGTAACGCTCGCCACTGGTAATCAGACCATCAGCATACTGCTTCTGAACCTTCTTGACCTCGGCCTCGGTCTTGCTGACCAGCTTGTGCTTCTCGTCCGGAATCACGACATCATCCAACGCAAACGAGGTGCCGGACTTGGTGGCGTAGGTGTAACCCATCACCATCATGCGATCGACGAAAAGCACCGTCGCCTTGTTGCCGGCGATACGGTAGCAGTCCTCGATCAGCCGGCCGACGTCCTTCTTGGTCAGCTCACGATCGATCACCGAAAACGGCATGGCCTCGGGCAGGATAGTCGACAGGATCGCCCGACCGACGGTGGTCTCCTCCCGCACGCCACGCACCTTGCAGGTAATCCGCGAATGCAGCTCGACAACACCCGCATCGAAGGCGCGCATCACCTCGCCGGGATTGACGAAGACCATACCCTCGCCCTTGCCGAAGGGACGTGAACGGGTCATGTAATAGATACCCAGAATGATATCCTGGGTCGGCACGACAACCGGCTTGCCTGTCGCCGGCGACAGGATGTTGTTGGTCGACATCATCAGCGCACGCGCTTCGGTCTGCGCCTCGATGGAAAGCGGAAGATGCACCGCCATCTGGTCACCGTCAAAGTCGGCGTTGAAGGCGGTACAGACGAGCGGATGCAGCTGGATCGCCTTGCCCTCGATCAACAGCGGCTCGAAGGCCTGGATACCTAGTCGGTGTAGCGTCGGCGCACGGTTCAGCATCACCGGATGCTCGACGATCACCTCGGCCAGGATATCCCACACCTCGGGGATCTCCTGCTCCACCAGTTTCTTGGCCGCCTTGATGGTGCTGGCCAGGCCGCGCAGCTCCAGCTTGTGGTAGATGAACGGCTTGAACAGTTCGAGTGCCATCTTCTTGGGCAAGCCGCACTGGTGCAGCTTCAGCTCGGGACCGACCACGATCACCGAACGGCCTGAGTAGTCGACACGCTTACCGAGCAGGTTCTGACGGAAGCGACCCTGCTTGCCCTTGATGATATCGGAGAGCGACTTCAGCGGACGCCGGTTGTTACCAGTAATCGGCTTGGTGCGGCGCTGGTTGTCGAACAGAGCGTCGACCGCCTCCTGCAGCATACGCTTCTCGTTGCGCGTGATAATCTCCGGAGCCTTCAGCTCGAGCAGGCGACGCAGGCGGTTGTTACGGTTGATCACGCGACGATAGAGATCGTTCATGTCCGAAGTGGCAAAACGGCCGCCGTCCAGCGGCACCAGCGGACGCAGCTCTGGCGGCAGCACCGGCACCACTTCCATGACCATCCACTCGGGACGGTTGCCGGAATCGATCATCGCCTCGATAGTCTTCAGGCGCTTGGTCAGCTTGGCCAGCTTCGTCTCAGCCTTGGTGGCGTTGATCTGGGCGCGCAGCGACTGGCGCTCCTCCTCGAGATCGATATCGGCCAACATCTCCCGGACAGCCTCGGCACCCATGCTGGCGCGGAACTCCTCGCCATACTCCTCGAACGCCTCGAGATACTCCTCCTCGGTCAACACCTGATACTGCTCCAGACTGGTCAGACCGGGATCGAGCACCACATAGGACTCGAAATAGAGGATGCGCTCCAGCTCCTTAAGCGTCTTGTCGAGCAGCAGACCGATGCGAGACGGCAGGCTCTTCAGGAACCAGATGTGCGCCACCGGCGCAGCAAGTTCGATATGCGCCATGCGCTCACGCCGCACCTTGGTCTGGATCACCTCGACGCCGCATTTCTCGCAGACCACGCCGCGATGCTTCAGGCGCTTGTACTTGCCGCAGAGGCACTCGTAGTCCTTGATCGGGCCAAAGATCTTGGCGCAGAAAAGGCCATCACGCTCCGGCTTGAAGGTCCGGTAGTTGATCGTCTCCGGCTTCTTGACCTCGCCAAAAGACCAGGAGCGGACCTTCTCGGGGCTCGCCAGACCGACCCGAAGACCATCGAAGTCC
>DATFLK010000042.1:0-22806 GCA_035267815.1 Mariprofundaceae bacterium
CCGTGTCCGTATGCAGCGATGACAGACAAGGAGGCTCAAGATGCATCTGGGTATGATCGGATTGGGGCGCATGGGTGCCAACCTGGTGCGGCGGCTGACGCGCGACGGACACGAGTGTGTCGTCTACGACGTCAATCCCGACGCGGTGGAAGAGATTAGCGGCGAGCATGTGACGGGTGCGGATTCGATCGAGGAGTTGGTATCGAAGCTGCCCAAACCGCGTGCCGTCTGGGTGATGGTACCGGCTGCCGTTACCGGCAAGACGGTGATGGCGCTGGCTGACTGCATGGAGGCGGGCGATATCATCATAGATGGCGGCAATAGTTACTACCATGATGACCTCAAGCGGGCCGAGGAATTGAAGGCCAGGGGGATCCACTATGTCGATTGCGGTACCAGCGGCGGCATATTCGGGCTGGAGCGCGGCTACTGCCTGATGATCGGTGGTGAAGCGGAGATCGTCGGGCATCTCGAGCCGCTCTTCAAAAGCATCGCGCCCGGTGTCGAGGCCGCATCCCGTACGCCCGGAAAGAAGGGAGAACCCTCTCCGGCCGAGCACGGCTACCTGCATTGCGGACCGGCTGGCGCCGGTCACTTCGTCAAGATGGTGCACAACGGTATCGAATACGGCCTGATGGCGGCCTATGCTGAGGGGATGAACATCCTGAAGCACGCCAATGTCGGAAAACAGGTCCAGGAGGACGATGCCGAAACCGCACCGATGCGTCATCCGGAGCATTACAGCTACGACCTGAACGTTTCGGAGATCGCCGAGGTATGGCGGCGTGGTAGTGTCATCGCCTCGTGGCTGCTGGATCTGACCGCAGCGGCACTGGGCGACGATGACGGCCTCGATGGCTTCTCCGGCCGTGTCTCCGATTCAGGCGAGGGTCGCTGGACGGCACTGGCCGCCATTGATGAGGGTGTGCCGGCACCGGTGATCAGTACGGCGCTGTTCGAGCGTTTCGCTTCGCGCGATCAGGACAACTACGCCAACCGCCTGCTCTCCGCCATGCGCAAGGAGTTCGGTGGCCACGACGAAAAGAAGGAGTCGTAACGTATGCTCGAAGCTGGCAGACACAGCACGCCCGCCGATGCACTCGTGGTCTTCGGTGTCACGGGTGATCTGGCCTACAAGAAAATCTTTCCGGCGCTCTATGCCATGTCCAAGGATCACATGCTCAACGTGCCAGTCGTTGGAATCGCGGCACCCGACTGGAGTCGCGAAGAGCTCTGCCGGCATGCTACCGAGAGCATCGAGCAGTCCGGCGGTGTCGACGACCGCAATGCACTGAATCACCTGCTCTCCCTGCTCAGCTATGTCGGCGGCGACTACAACGATGCGGAGACCTTTACGAAGTTGAAACAGGCCTTGGGAGAGGCGAGGGCGCCGGCCCATTATCTGGCCATTCCTCCATCGCTCTTCGGCACGGTGATCAAGCGGCTGGATGCCGCTGGCCTGACCGCAGAGGCGCGTGTGATCGTCGAGAAGCCATTCGGGCATGATCTGGCCTCGGCCCGCGCGCTCAATCGTATCGCGCTCTCCGTCTTTCCCGAGGATTCGATCTTCCGTATCGACCACTACCTCGGGAAAGAGGCGATCATGAACATCCTCTATTTCCGCTTCGCCAACTCCTTTCTCGAACCGATTTGGAACCGCAATCATGTGGCCAGTGTGCAGATCACCCTCTCCGAGGATTTCGGGGTCGGCAGCCGTGGTTCGTTCTACGAAGGTGCCGGCTGTTTGCGCGATGTGATCCAGAATCATCTGTTTCAGGTCGTCGCGCTGCTGGCGATGGAGCCGCCCGCCTATCAGGGCTACGGAGCGGTTCACAGCGAGAAGGCCAAGGTGTTCCAGGCGATGCGACCGCTGCATCGGGACGATCTGGTGCGCGGCCAGTACAGGGGATACCGGAATGAACCGGGCGTGGCACCGGATTCGGATGTCGAGACCTTCTGCGCCCTGCGCCTGTTCATCGATTCATGGCGCTGGGACGGCGTGCCGTGGTACCTGCGTGCCGGCAAGTGTCTGGCGGAGCGGGCCGCCGAGGTGCTGGTGGAGCTCAAGCCCCCTCCGCAGCAGCTTTTCGACGATTCTACAGCGGGGGCAGGGCGCTCCAACTATCTGCGCTTCAGGCTTTCGCCTGACTCTGCCGTGGCGCTCGCCGCTCGCGTCAAGCGACCCGGTCAGGAGTTCATCGGTGACCAGCGCGAGCTCTACCTGCTCGAGGAGCAACCGGAGGAGGAGATGCCCTACGAGCGTTTGCTCAGCGACGCCATGGATGGCAACGGCGCGCTCTTCACCCGCGAAGATGCGGTGGAGGCGGCCTGGGCGGTGGTTGATCCGGTGTTGGAATCACACCACCGTTCCCAACCCTATGCGCCTGGCAGCTGGGGGCCGGAGCAGGCCGATGCGCTGATCGCCACCGACGGCCACTACTGGCACAACCCGGTGGTCGGGCCGTAGACCTGACTGGGTAACTTGCGGCATGACCTGAAGGGGCGATTTGACAGCCGACGGGTGCAGGCTGGTAGAGTGATGCCTCCGATTCTTTAAATCCTGCCGGCATGGTCGGCACGTATTTCCCCTAGGAGGCTTGATCCCTTATGCAATCATTGATGATCCGTACCCTGCTGTACGCCGCATCCGCAGCGCTCGTTGCCGTCGGCATCGCGAGCGTGCCGGCCATGGCGCAGTCGAACCAGATGCCGGCCAAGATGGAGAAGCAGTCGGGTTCTTCGCCGCTGAAGCTTCAAATGGAGGCTCGGAAGATATCCCGGCAACTGGATGAGATCGAGAAGAAGACCATTCAGTCAAATCCTGATCTGCAGAAGCAGCGTAAACAGTTGACCGATCACATGGTGAAGGTGATGAAAGAGAAGGGGTATACCCCGGAGGCCGACCGGCAGAATCTGATAGATCTGAAGAAGAGCATCCTGAGCGGCAAGCTGAAGAAGGACGAACGCAAGGCCAAAGTCCAGAAGTTCCGGACCATCCGTTCACGGCTGCAGAAGGCGCAGTCGGAGGCAATGAAGGACAAATCGCTGCGGCAGGAGAGCCAGAAGCTCGGTAAGTCCACGCTGGTTGCGATGAAGAAACAGAACCCGCAAACCGAGGATCTGCTCAAACGTTTCGACGAGGTCAAGCAGAAGCTCCGCGCCCTCTATCAGGCGCAGCAGCAGTCAAGGAAGCATTAAGCGGAAGGCGATGGCCGGCTCTGACCGATCATCGCCTCTTTTTCCGCTCTGGAGAGCTTCTTGACGGCGGCCTCGGCGGCCAGCGCCTCGGAGCGTGAGCCGATCTTCTGTTGATGAACTAGGGTAAGAGGGCCTTTGCCGCGCAGGTATTTGGCCCCCTTCCCGGATTCGTGTTCGGCAATACGGCGCGCCACATCTGTGGTGATGCCGGTATAGAGCGAACCGTCCCGGCAGCGAATTAGGTAGAGAAACCATGTGGACAGGCCGGATGGCATGGTTAATCCCGTAACTGGCGCGTCAGGAAGCGGTCGAGCTGGTTGGCAAAGGCGGTGCGGTCGCTGTGGCTGAAAGCGGGAGGGCCGCCGGTCAGGGTGCCGGTTCCGCGCAGTTCATCCATGAAATTACGCATGGACAGCGCACTTTTTACATTCTCCCGTGTATAGAACGTTCCTCTCGGATTCAGTGCAAATCCATCTTGTTCGATGGCGTCGGCAGCGAGCGGGATGTCGGCGGTGACGACCAGGTCTCCGGGTTGCATGAGCCGTGCAATCTCCTTATCGGCCACGTCGAAGCCTGATCCGACCCGGATGAAGTGCAGCCAAGGAGAGTGTGGGAGAAAGAGATTGGTGTTGGCCACGAAGGTCGTGTTGATCCGTACGCGATCGGCGGCACGATAGATAATCTCTTTGACCACCTTCGGGCAGGCGTCAGCATCCACCCATATTCGCATGGGTTCATTTCCTGTCTGGTTTTTGTTCATGATGTTGCCGATGCTAGCACTGTAGGCGTTGGCATAGCGAACCTGTACGCCTGCTGCTAATGTGGCACAGGTGATTTTGTTTTTACCCATGCAGAATAGACCTTCGCTCAACCATGAACTGGAGCAGCCAGTATGGCGCTTCAGGGGCTGAAATTATCGGAACTGATCGGTTCGTTGAGCCATGCACTCGATATCACCGAAGGTCAGCCTGAAGGGCATTGTGTACGCTGTTGCTGGATCGGCATGCATGTCGGTCACGAAATCGGCCTTTCTGACCGGGCATTATGGGAACTTTACTATACGCTGTTACTCAAGGATCTGGGATGCAGCAGCAATGCCGCGCGTATCTGCGAACTCTATCTCACCGACGATCTCTCTTTTAAACGTGATTTCAAATGGGTTGATGGCAGCTTGAATCAGGCGTTGCGATTCGTGCTGAACCATACCGGTCTTCAGGCTGGACTAGCCGACCGTTTCAAAAGAGTGGTGAATGTATTCCGTCATAGCGATGACTTTGCACAGGAGCTGATTCAGACTCGTTGTCAGCGTGGAGCGGATATTGCCCGGAAACTGAGGTTTGGCGAAGGGGTCGCGGAGGCTGTTCATGCCCTAGACGAACATTGGGATGGGAGCGGCCGTCCGGACGGCCGCCAAGGTGAATCGATCCCGCTTAATGCCCGGATCGCGCTGTTGGCGCAAGTTGTCGATGTATTCCATACCGTGGGTGAAATAGACGCTGCCATGCAAGAGGTGCGAAAGCGCAGTGGTTCTTGGTTCGATCCTGAGTTGGTCCGAGCAATCGAATCCATCGTCAAGCGTTCTGATTTTTTGTCGATGTTGAATTCTGAAGCCTTGGATTCAGCCGTGTTTGCGCTTGAGCCGGCGCAGTTCGAAATTCCGCTTGATGACGACTATCTTGATGAAATTGCAGCAGCTTTCGGTCAGATTGTCGATGCCAAAAGTCCCTATACTCAGGGGCATAGTGTCCGGGTCGCAGATTACGCCGATGGTGTGGCCTTGGAGCTTAGCCTGACTAATACAAGACGTCGTTGGCTCAAGCGCGGTGCACTCCTCCATGATGTTGGCAAGTTGGGAGTGAGTAACGCCATTCTGGATAAGCCTGACCGGCTCGAAGCGGATGAATGGACTGCGGTAAAACGTCATGCGGATTATACCGGATCGATTCTCGGAAGAATCGGCATCTTCGAAGAGATGGCTAGGGTATCAAGTGCGCATCATGAACGACTGGACGGCGCAGGGTATCCGCTGGGTCTAAAAGCAGAAGCAATCGAACTTGAGACACGCATCATCACTGTTGCTGATATCTTCGATGCAATTACTGCGGAACGTCCCTACCGAGCGGCAATTCCGGTTCCTAGAACGCTGGAAATTATGTCAGAACAGGTCGATATTGCTATTGACCATCATTGTTTTGAGGCATTAAAGCGAGTAGCGCCGCGCATGCATCAATCCGATGAATAAGCTGATGTATAAGACAGTTCATAAGTTGCTGTGGAGGTAAGTTTGAGAGCCATTCTGATCGAAAACGACAAGGCAGGGTACCGGGCTTCACTGCGGGACTTGGACGAAGTGCAGTTGCCCGTAGGCGATGTGCTCGTCCGGGTGGCTTACAGTTCGCTGAACTACAAGGATGCACTGGCGATCACCGGAAAGGGGCCTGTCGTGCGCCGTTTCCCAATGGTGCCCGGTATTGATCTTGCCGGAACCGTGGAGGAGAGCGATTCGGGCCAATTCCGCCCTGGGGACCGGGTGTTGCTGACCGGTTGGGGAGTCGGCGAGGATTACTGGGGTGGTATGGCCGAGAAGGCACGGCCGCAAAGCGAGTGGCTCACCTCGCTGCCGGAGGGACTGACCATGCGTCAGGCCATGGTGGCGGGTACCGCCGGATTGACGGCTATGCTCTGCATCATGGCGCTCGAGCGACATCAGCTGGCCCCGGATCGGGGAAAAGTGCTGGTGACCGGATCTAGCGGTGGCGTGGGTAGTTTTGCCGTGCGGCTTCTTTCAAGGCTCGGCTACCGTGTCATCGCATCAACTCGCCATATCAAGGAAGAAGATGCCTACCTCCGGGAGCTCGGTGCATCGGAGGTGATCGATGCGGCCACGCTTTCCGGACCCGGTAAGCCCTTGGTCCGGGAGCGCTGGCGCGGCGTGGTCGATACACTCGGCAGTCATGCACTGGCCAATGCCTGCGCAGCCACCTCGTATGGCGGCGCTGTGGCGGCATGCGGTTTGGCACAGGGTATCGATTTTCCAGCCACGGTGGCGCCGTTTATCCTTCGTGGTGTCACGCTGGCAGGCATCGACAGCGTCATGTGTCCACGCGCGCAGCGAGTCGAGGCATGGAGGCGGCTGGCGGAAACCTTGGAGGGCACCGATTTCGACAGGATTGGGCAAGAGATCGGGCTCGATGAGGCGATCATCGCGGCCGATGATTTGATCGCCGGCAATATCCGAGGGCGCCTGATTGTCCGTACCGGAAGTGATGCATCGGATCCATGAGAAGGGCTTTCGAGCGAAGGTCGGTTGCAGTAGCGTGCCCGTTACCGATGAGAGGACACACAACATAGCGCATGGATATCAACAGTATCATCCACAGTATCAGTATCTGGGCGCTGCCCGTCATCTTCGCC
The DNA here is from genome assembly GCA_035267815.1 of Mariprofundaceae bacterium. Taxonomy (GTDB): domain Bacteria; phylum Pseudomonadota; class Zetaproteobacteria; order Mariprofundales; family Mariprofundaceae; genus DATFLK01. The sequence goes on from DATFLK010000042.1 coordinate 6,613, forward strand.
GTCGTGTTTCACGAGGTGGCGCACGGCTGGGTGGCGGACCGTCTGGGCGACGATACCGCCCGCTGGATGGGGAGGCTGACACTCAATCCCATCAAGCATATCGACCCGGTGGGCACCATCCTGATTCCCATTCTTCTGGTGGTGGTCGGTTCGCACTTCCTCTTCGGTTACGCCAAGCCGGTACCGATCGATTTCCGCAAGTTGCGTGATCCCAAGCGCGACATGGTCTGGGTGGCAGCGGCGGGGCCGGTGACGAACCTGATTCTGGCCTGTGTCTCTGCCGTGATTCTATCGCTGGCGACGACACTGCCGATGGGGATGGCATGGCTGGCACAGCCGGTGGCGCTGATGGCCCAAGCCTCCATTCTGATCAATATGGTGCTGTGTGTCTTCAACCTGCTGCCGTTGCCGCCGCTGGACGGGGGCAGGGTAGCCGTGGGACTGTTGCCGGGGCCTATGGGTTATCAGCTCTCGCGACTGGAGCCGTTCGGATTCATGATCATCGTCGTGTTGCTGTTAACGGGGGTGTTGCAGTCGATCATCGGGCCGCTGATCATGGGCGGCAGCCGGATGTTGGTCGGCTGGGCGCTGGGATAGTGGTTGGCGGAAGTAAAACGTCCAGCTAAAGGTCTCCGCCATCGGATCCGCGCTCTCCAGCTCTTTATCATGACTCCTCTTCCTGTACGTCTGTCATCTTAAGCCTTTTCATCTTCATGGTGAGGTCGTTGAAGCGGTTGCCATTTCCGGACGGTTTGTGTAGAAAGCGCGCCACTTCGCACACCGCCTATCCGTTGTGGCCGAGAGGCTGAGGGTGGTGGAGGATAAAACAACTGGAGGATACAGATATGTCTCAATTCGCAATGAAGCAACTGCTCGAGGCCGGCGTTCATTTTGGCCACCAATCCCGTCGCTGGCATCCGAAAATGGCGCCCTACCTTTTCGGTGAGCGCAACGGCATCCATATCATCGATCTTCAGAAGACCCTGAAGATGGCCAACGAGGCCTACTATTTCATGCGTGAGCTGGCTGCAGCCGGCGGCCATGTGCTCTTCGTTGGCACCAAGCGCCAGGCTCGTGATGCGATCCGCGAAGAGGCGACCCGTGCCAACCAGTTCTACGTGAATCACCGCTGGCTCGGCGGCACGCTGACCAACTTCGCCACCGTGCAGCAGTCGGTTCGCAAGATGAAGGATCTGCAGCGCCAGAAAGAGGAAGGGGTCTTCGATCTTCTGACCAAGAAGGAGGCCATGCAGCTGGAGCGCAAGCTTGAGAAGCTGGAGCGCTCCCTGGGCGGTATCAAGGATATGCTGAAGTTGCCGGACTGCCTCTTCGTTATCGATATCCGCAAAGAGGATCTGGCCATCGCCGAGGCACACAGGCTCGGTATTCCCGTTGTGGCCGTGGTCGACTCGAACTGTAACCCGCTGGATGTCGACTACGTGATTCCCGGTAACGACGACGCGATCCGCGCCATCCGGCTGTTCTGCAGCAAGATCGCCGATGCCATGATCGAAGGCAACGAGGCATGGCAGCTGGAGAATGCCGAAGCAGAAGCTGTCGAGGCCGGTGCAGGCGAGGAGAGCGAAGGCGATGCTGCCGAAGCAGAGAGTGCTCCCGCCGCAGAGGGCGATTCAGAGAACGCCGATTCGGCCGAGAAAACCGCCTGAACGGCGACCCGTCACCGATAAACTTCATGGAGGATCTGTTTTAAGATGTCGCAAATTAGTGCAAGTGATGTGAAGAAACTGCGCGAGCTGTCCGGCGCAGGCATGATGGATTGCAAAAAGGCGCTGGCCGAGGTGGACGGCGATATGGACAAGGCTATCGACTTTCTGCGCAAGAAGGGGCTCTCTGCCGCCGCCAAGAAATCGGGTCGTGTCGCGGCCGAGGGTGTGGTGCTGGCCATGGCAGAGGGTGACAAGGGTGTCATTCTCGAGGTCAATGCAGAGACTGATTTCTCGAGCAAGAACGATACCTTTCAGGCTTTTGTGAAACGTCTGGCCGAGGTTATTATGGCCGAGAATCCGGCCGACATCGATGCGCTCAAGGCTCTGCCGTACGATGGCGGTGAGAGTGTGGAGGAGACGCTGACCCAGCTGATCGCCACGATCGGCGAGAACATGAGCATCCGCCGCTTCCAGCGTATCCAGGTCGATGGCGGCGTGACCGCGGCCTATGTGCACGGTGATGGCAAGATCGGCGTGCTGCTCGGCGTCAAGGGAAGTGCGGACGATGAGCTCGCCAACACGGCGCGCGGCATCGCCATGCATGTGGCCGCGTCGAATCCCCAGTATATTCATCGAGAAGATGTCTCCACCGATGCGGTCGAACGCGAGCGCAAGGTGCTTTCCGAACGCGCGGCCGCCTCGGGCAAGCCGGCCAACATCATCGAGAAGATCGTCGACGGGCAGCTGAACAAGTTCTACTCGGAGATCTGTCTGCTCGAGCAGGCCTATGTCATGGATACCGACAACACCGTCGGCAAGGCATTGAAGGCCATTCAGCCGGACGCCGACGTGGTCGCCATGCACCGTTTCCAGCTTGGTGAGGGTATCGAAAAGGCGGAGAGTGATTTCGCCGCTGAGGTGGCAGCACAAGTCAATGGCTGATTCCGCCGCGCCCGACGCATCGACATGCCGCCTGCCATACCGGCGGGTGCTGTTGAAGCTATCGGGCGAGGTGATGATGGGCGATGCCGGTTACGGTATCGACAATGTTATGCTGCACCGGCTCGCCGCCGAGCTGGCCGAGGTGCGGCGGAGCGGTGTGCAACTGGCGGTTGTGATTGGTGGGGGCAACATCTTCCGCGGGCTCAACGGGGCTGCCTCCGGCATGGACCGGGCGAGTGCAGATTACATGGGGATGATGGCCACGATCATGAACTCCATCGCCCTGCAGGACGCCATTGAACGTCAGGGTGAGGTGGCACGCATCCTCTCCGCGCTGCACATCAAGGAGGTGGCCGAGCCCTATATCCGCCGCCGCGCCGTACGTCATCTAGAGAAGAACCGCATCGTCATCTTTGCCGCCGGTACCGGCAATCCCTATTTCACCACCGATACGGCAGCCAGCCTTAGGGCCATGGAGATTCAGGCCGATGTGGTATTGAAAGGCACCAAGGTCGACGGTGTCTATACAGCCGATCCGGCACACGATGCTGAGGCCATGCGCTATGACACGCTCTCCTTTACGGAAGCGTTGAACCGCCAGCTGGGAGTCATGGACGCCACTGCCCTGTCACTCTGCCGTGACAACAATATGCCGATCATCGTATTCAGCATCACCCGCAAGGGGAATCTGATGCAGGTGGTATCCGGCGAAAGTGTGGGCACACTGGTTCAGGAGGAGATTTGCGATGCTGAATGACACCAAGACGCGCATGGAAAAGAGTATCCATGTACTGCAAGAGGAGCTCGGAACGATCCGGACAGGACGAGCCAACGCCACGCTGCTGGATCATGTGACAGTCTCCTACTACGGGGCGGATATGCCCATCAACCAAGTGGCCGGGGTCTCTATCCCGGAACCTCGTATGATCGTGATCTCGCCTTGGGAGAAGACTATGCTCAAGGAGATCGAGAAAGCGATTCAGCAGTCCGATCTCGGTCTGACGCCGTCAAGTGACGGCGAGGTCATCCGGCTGACATTGCCCGAACTGACCGAGGACCGTCGCCACGAACTGGTGAAGCAGGCCCGGCAATACGGCGAACAGGCCAAGATTGCGGTCCGGAACATTCGCCGCGATGCCAACGATGATGTGAAGAAGCAGCTCAAGGAGAAGGACATCTCGGAGGACGAGAGCAAGCGTCTTCAGGACCAGATTCAGGAGCTGACCGATCGCTGTATCTCCAATATCGATCAGGTCGTGGAACATAAAGAAAAAGAGATCATGACGATCTGAATCGCATGACGCTTCGCCATGGTGTGCCGCACCATGTCGCCATTATTATGGACGGCAATGGTCGCTGGGCAAGAAAACAGGGATTGCCACGCCTGGAAGGGCACCGCCGAGGCGCCCAGAGCGCCAGGAAGGTGGTCGAGTGGGCTGCGGATGCCGGCGTTCGTCAAATCTCCCTGTTCGCCTTTTCTGCGGAGAACTGGTCCCGTCCAAAAGCCGAGGTGCAGGGGTTGATGTCACTGCTTGCCACCCTGTTGCCGAGGCAGGTGCCCGAAATGAACAAGAAGGGGGTCCGGGTGCGCATACTGGGAGATATCTCGGCGCTGCCGGCCAAGGCGCAGCAGGCGGTACAGAATGCCTGCGAGGCGACCCGGGACAACCAGCGTATCGATCTGATTCTCTGCCTCAATTACGGCGGTCGACAGGAGATTCTTGCCGGTGTCAGGGAGGTGGCACGCTGGGCCTGCGCACAGGAGGATCCGGAGTCTGCCCTGCAGGCGCTTGACTGCAATGGGTTTCGCCATCATCTCTGGTGTCGTGATATTGCCCCGGTCGACCTGTTGATCCGCACCGGTGGAGAGCGGCGCATCTCCAATTTCTATCTCTGGGATACCGCCTACGCCGAGCTCTACTTCAGCGATCGCTACTGGCCTGAATTTGGTCGTGAGGATTTCTCCTCGGCACTAGAAGATTTCGCCGTTCGAGAGCGTCGTTTCGGTCGTACCAGCGAGCAGGTTAGCGATGAGTGAACTTGTTTTGAGAGTGATTACGGCGGCCGTATTGCTGCCGTTGGCGATATGGTGGATCGTCTTCGCACCCTCGCCGTGGTTCGACTGGATTCTGGGCGCCGTGGCCGTACTCGGTATCGCGGAACTGATTACCATGCTCGATATGCGCGGAAGGCGCTGGTTCGGGCTATCGGCTACTCTGTCTGTGGCCCTGTTGGTCGCAGATGTTCGGCCCGTTCCCGTGCTATTGTTGTTGAGCCTGTTGTGGCTGTTTCTGCTGATTGTCTATGGTGGACGCGACAAAACGTTGTTCGATACACAGATGCGGCAGATCGTATTCGGCCAATGGATGATGCTCTGGCTGCTTCTGTTTGTCTGGTCGCTGATGCAGATCCATCGACATGCGGATGGCAACCTCTTCATCATTGGTGCATGTCTGGGCGTATGGGCCTCTGATATCGCGGCCTATTTCGCAGGCAAGAGGTTCGGCCGGCGAAAGCTCTGTCCGGCCATCAGCCCGGGAAAAACGCTGGAAGGGTTGCTGGCAGCCCTGCTTCTGGGTGTCGGTGTGGCGGCCGTAGCCTGGATCGAGTTGCTTCATCTTCCCACTGGTATAGCAGTGCTGCTTGGTATCGTGCTGGTATGTGCCGGTGTCATGGGGGACTTGGCCGAATCGGCCCTGAAGCGCTCCGTCGGGGTCAAGGACAGTGGCCGTCTTCTGCCCGGCCACGGTGGTCTGCTTGACCGCATCGATGCCCTGATCCCCGCTATTCCGGCAGCTGGCCTGATCTGGATCACCCTATGAAGTCTATCACGGTACTGGGGGCAACCGGCTCCATCGGAGCCAGCACGGCCGATATCATGTTGCGCCACCGCGATCTTTTTACCGCCTACGCGCTGGTTGGGCACAGGAATGTCGCACGCATGCGGGAGCTGGCCGAGACCCTGCACCCCCAATGGGTGGTGATGACGGATGAAGAGGCTGCCCGGGAGATCAAGGGTACCCTCCCGGAGGGTGTGCGGCTCGAGGCGGGCATGGATGCGGCCATTGCTATGGCCGAGGCGGATGATGTGGATATGGTCATGGCTGCCATGGTTGGTTCCGTCGGTCTTCCTGCCGCACTGGCTGCCGTGAAGGCGGGCAAACGGGTCGGTTTGGCCAATAAGGAGTGTCTGGTGACCGCCGGCCGCCTGTTCATGTGTGCGGCTTCGGAGGCCGGGGCCGATGTAGTGCCAGTCGACTCGGAACATGCTGCGGTGCACCAATGCCTGACAGGGCATGATCGGGGTTCGGTATCCCGCATTATTCTGACCGCTTCGGGCGGACCGTTCCGGGATCGCGATCCAGCCACACTGGAAGCTGTTACGCCGGAAGAGGCGGTAGCGCACCCCAACTGGGATATGGGTGCCAAGATCAGTATCGACTCGGCCACCATGATGAATAAGGCACTGGAGCTGATTGAGGCGCGCTGGTTGTTCGATATGCCACCGGAAAAGCTCGAGGCTGTTATCCATCCTCAAAGCATCGTGCATGCGCTGGTGGAATACCGGGACGGTTCTATGCTGGCCCAGCTGGCAGAGCCGGACATGCGCGCGCCCGTTGCCTATGCGCTGCAGACCGATCCAAGGCTGAATTCGGGCATTACAGCGCTGGATTTGGCCCGGCACGGGCGGCTCGACTTCAAGGCGATTGATGATACGGTCTTTCCGGCCGTCCGACTGGCGCAAACGGTTATGCGCTGTCATGATTCCGTCGCGGTCGCGTTTAACGCGGCCAATGAAGTGGCAAATCAGGCATTCCGGCAGGGTCATATTCCGTTTACCGCGATTCTCAAGGTTGTCGAGCATGCGGTGTCCGGTATCGAGGATGTTTCCGTTGATAGTCTGGATCAGGTATGGTCCTGTGATCATGAGGCGCGACAGTTCGCTGCGACGCTCATCGATTCACGGAAATACCTGGAACCCCTGACGGTCAGCTCCGCTTGAGAGTCGAAGAGACGGCCACAGGCCGGGAAGGTCACTGCCCGGTGTGCCTTGTTTTCTGGAGGATGTTTTGATCGAGACCCTGCATACATTGGTTGCCTTTGTCGTTGCCATTTCGCTGCTGATAGCGGTACATGAATTCGGCCATTTCATCGTGGCGCGTAAATTGGGCATCAAGGTCGAGAAGTTCTCCATCGGATTTGGTCCGGCATTGCTCTCCTGGCACAGCAGGGATCGTGAGGTAAAATATGTGATCGCAGCCATCCCCCTGGGTGGCTACGTGAAGATGCTCGGTGAAACCCCGGAGGAGGAAGAGATTCCCGAAGCCGAGCGGCACCGCGCCTTCGATGCCCAGCCTGTCTGGAAGCGAGCGTCGGTGGCCGTGGCTGGTCCAGGATTCAATTTCATCTTTGCCATCTTTGCCTATATGGTCGTCGGATGGGTGGGGCAGACGGTGCTGCCACCGGTTATCGGCTTCATCTCCTCCGGGTCGCCCGCAGCAGAAGCTGGACTCATGCGCGGCGACAAACTGCTGACGGTGGACGGGAGCCGTGTGCACTCCTGGCAGGATGTCGAGTCGCATCTGAAAGACGATACCGGCAAGGAGATCAGGCTTGGGGTGCGACGTCAGAGCCAAACGCTCTCGATTCGACTGCACCTTCCCGAAACGAAAAGGGACCCTCTGCTGGTCAATGTGGCTGCCAAGGCACTTGGGATCGGCCCGGGCATGGATATCATCATTGACGGTGTGACAGCGGACAGTCCCGCCTCGCGCAGCGGATTGCAGGCCGGTGATCTGATTCGCAAGATTAACGGGCGCCCGGTGCACAGTATTGATGGCTTTATCGAGATGGTGCGCCAGCACCCCGAGCAATCCATGGATTTAACGGTCGAACGGAATGATGCGCTTCTCAATATCCACATTACACCAGCCAAGAATGAGAAGGGGAAAGGCCATATCGGTGCGCGTATGGCGACCCGGACTATGACGGCGCCGGTGACCTACCACATGGGCCTGTTGGAGGGCGTTTCCTATGGATTCGAACGTACCTGGGAGACGACCTCGCTGACGCTTCAGGTGCTGGGCAAGATGGTGGTCGCTTCGATCTCACCGAAGAATCTGGGCGGTCCGATCGCCATCGCACAGATTGCCGGTAAAACGGCGGAGCTCGGCATCGCGGCGTTCGTGGCGTTTCTGGCGCTGATATCTGTCAATCTGGGGGTGCTCAACCTCATGCCGGTTCCCGTGCTGGACGGCGGGCATCTGCTCTATCTGGCGATCGAGAAAGTCCGGGGTGCACCGCTGCCGGTCAAGGTGATGGAGCGTACCCAGATTGTTGGCATGTCGCTGATCGCCGCGTTGATGATCTTTGCCTTTTATAACGATATTGTTCGTCTGATCAAGGGTTAGGGGTCCAGTTGATGCATGGCAGAAAGCGATTGTTGATCGGCATAGTATGTCTTGTTGCCGGATTGTGCACTCTTGCGCCTCATGTCTGGGGGCAGGAGAGCGGGACCACGGCCCAGAAGCGGATCGCATCGATCGCCGTGCAGGGTAATCACTATATTGAAAGTGGCGTGGTACTGGAGAATATCCATACCCGCGTCGGTGATGTGCTGGATCGGGCGAAAATCAGCCGTGATGTGAAGCGACTGTTCAAGACCGGCTATTTCTCCGATATTCATGTCGTCGGTGAACACAAACCGGATGGAGAGCATCTGACCTTCGTGGTGAAGGAGCATCCGCTGATCGCTTCGGTCAATATCGAGGGCAATAATGCGGTGACTAAGAAGGATCTGAAGTTCAAGCTGAGGCTGAAGGCGGGGCAGGTGCTCAATCCGACGGTGCTGGACAAGGATATCGACACCATCCGCAAGGGCTATCTGAAAAAAGGTTACTACCAGATGTATATCGACGTGGTTAAAAAACCGCGTAAGGATGGCCGCATCGATCTGACCCTCAAGGTGCATGAAGGTGAGATCACCCATATCAAGCGTATCCGCTTTATCGGCAACAAGGGTTTCAGCGATGCGGACCTTCGCGGGAAGATTGCTTCCAGGCAGTCCGATCTCATCTCCTGGTTCACGGACCGAGATGTGTTCGATCGCAGTCGCCTGAAAGCGGATGCACAGCTGATTCAGCAGACCTACATGAATGCAGGCTATCTGGATGCCAAGATCGACTCGTCTATCGTGGCGCTCTCCTCTGACAAGCTCTGGTTCTATCTTACCTTCTCTATCCATGAAGGACCCAAATACAGGGTCAGTTCGGTCGACATCCAGGGAGACATGGTTCCGGACCGGGAAACCCTTGAGAAGCTGGTGACGCTGCACAGCGGCGATCTCTATTCGCTGGAGGAACTGCAGAAGACGGTCGAGGACCTGACCACCAGGGTCGGTGACGAGGGTTATGCCTTCGCTAATGTCACGCCCATGTTTCATCGGCATCTCGATAACCATACGGTTGATATCACACTGGATATCGAGAAGGGACGTCAGGTCTATGTCGAGCGCATCGAGGTCACTGGTAACGACAAGACCAATGATTCAGTGGTGCGTCGGGCGATGCGCCAGGACGAGGGCGGTCGCTTCTCCAGCAGCCGATTGGCGCTGAGTAAAGAGAAGCTCAACAAGCTCCAACTGTTCAAGGACGTACGCATCTCCATGCCAAAGGGGAGTGCACCGGACAAGGTCAAAATGAAGGTAGGGGTAACGCCAAAGAAGACCGGGCAGTTCAGTATCGGCGCAGGCTTCTCGCAGCTTCAGAAGGCCTTTATTCGCAGCAGCCTCAGTGAGGGGAACCTGTTCGGCAAGGGATTGCAGGGCAGTATCAATGGCGAGATCGGTGTCAGAACGCAGAACTTCAATGCTAGCTTGACCGATCCCTATTTCCTCGATAAGAACATGAGTGCGAGTATCAATATATTCAAGCAGCAGACGCGCTTGAATACCTTTACCAGCTACAAGTACAATAACTACGGCCTTGGAACCAATTTCGGTATTCCGCTGACCGAGCATCTGACCTATGGTATAGGTTATAATTTCAAGAGATCGAACCTGTTCGGCCTGCCAGCTAATGCCTCGCTCTATCTGAAATCGCAGTCTGGCAAACAGACCACGAGTGAAGTGACGAATAGTCTGACTTGGGATACGCGCGACAGCGTGATGCGACCTACCAAGGGCTATCATATGAGCGGATCCGTCGGTGTTGCAGGGCTTGGTGGCCTCAACCATTTCTATACCTTCAGTGGAAACGCATCGGCCTTTTTCAGCCTGAACGAAGATTTTATTCTTAGTCCCAAGATTCAGGCTAGTTACATCCATGGCTTCGGCGGTAAGCAGGTGCCGATCTACAGACGCTTCTCTCTCGGCGGAATCGGCAGCCTGCGCGGCTTCAACTATTACGGTGTGACCGTCAGAGATCCAGCCACGGGGCAGGTCATCGGCGGTAACAAGATGGCCAGCGGCTCCCTGAATCTGTTCTTTCCGATTCCGTATGTGCATACTACGGGATTCCGGGGTGTGGCGTTTATCGATGCCGGTAACGTGGGTGGTTTGAACGAGAAAATGACGTTCGGTACCGTACGTGCTGCGACCGGACTCGGTATTCAATGGCTGTCACCGATGGGGCCTCTTAGCCTGGTGTGGGCGAAGCCGATTCGCACCCAGCCTGGAGACCAGAAAAGGACGTTCCAGTTCGCACTCGGGTCCAGCTTCTGACACTATTGAGGATGATGATAAAGGAGTATTCATGCGATATCGGATGATGATGGTGATATTGGCAACCGTGCTGTTGTTCAGTGGACAGGCACTGGCAGCCGATATGAAGATCGGCTACGTCGATGTAAAAAGCGCCATTGAGAATACCAAGGCCTACCGCGATGGCTTGAAGCGCCTGGAGGGGATGAAGAACCAGAAGCAGAAGGAGTTGAGTGGTCTACGGGACAAGATCACCAAAGCTGAAAAGGACCTGTTTAACCAGTCGATGGCGATGTCGCCGGACATGGCCTCGCGAAAGAAGCAGGATCTGAACGATCTGAAGAAGCAGTTCCAGCGCAAACAGCAGGATGCTCGGGAATCGCTGATGATGGAGAAGAACCGTCTCGATCAAGGCGTACTGCGGAAGTTCTATGATTCGGTTCGCGCTTACGGAAAATCCCATCACTACGACATGATTCTGCCGACCTCATCGATTATTTACGGTGCCGATGGCCATGACATCACCTCTAAGGTGACCCAGGCACTCGACAAGGGTGACAGCAAATAACCTTGATGCGGCTTGGTGATCTCGCCGTACTGGTTTCGGGACGGCTCGAACATGGTGACCCGGAATCTGAAATAAGTGGTATTCAGACCCTGGCTGCTGCCGACAGCAGTCAGGCGTCCTTTCTGGCCAATACTAGTTACCGCCATCTGGTGGAGGATTCGCGGGCTGGCGTGATACTGCTTGCCGAGGATGCCTTTCCCGGCATCAGGCGTCCGGTGATCCGTGTCAGCGATCCCTATCTGGCCTTTGCGCTGGTGCAGCGCCATTTCCATCCCGAACCGGTGGCAAGCGGCAAGCGGCACGCCTCGGCTGTCATCGATCCTTCCGCCAGATTGGCCTCCGATGTAGATGTGGCGGCACTTGCCGTCATTGGTCCGAATGTACGGATCGAATCGGGGAGTCGGATCGGGCCTGGGTGTGTGATCGAGCAGGGCACGATGATTGGCGAGCGTTGCACGCTCCATGCCCATTCCGTCGTGACCGCCTCCTGTGTTCTTGGAAGGCATGTCGTATTGCAACCAGGCGCCGTCGTTGGGTCCGACGGGTTCGGTTATGCTTGGACCGGCCGTGAGCACCTGCCAATCCCGCAGATCGGTCGCGTGGTGCTGGGGGATAACGTGGAGATCGGTGCCAACACCTGCATCGATCGTGGCGCTATCGACGATACGGTGATTGGTAATGGCGTGAAACTGGATAATCTGATTCAGATCGGACATAACGTCCGTATCGGGGATCTAAGCATTATGGCCAGTCAGTCCGGTATTTCAGGTTCGACAGTGGTTGGTCAGGGATGCCAGTTTGGTGGGCAGGTGGGTGTCGCCGGGCATGTCCATATCGGCGACGGCTGCCGTATCGCTGCCAAAAGCGGTGTGTTGGGCAATCTGGAAGCCGGTGGCACCTATGCCGGCATTCCGGTGATGCCCCACCGCATATGGCTCAAAGTATCCGCACTGATCGCCCGATTGCCCGAGCTGTGGAAAAGAGTTGAGCGTGGGACCAAAGAGAAGAGCTGAAGGAAAGGGAAGCGTATGGCCGGTTTAAGCATCGATGAGATCATGGAGCGTCTTCCACACCGTTATCCGTTTCTCCTGGTAGACCGGGTGTTGGAGATGGAGCCGGAAAAATCGATCCGGGCGATCAAGAACGTCACTGTCAATGAACCACAGTTTGCCGGTCATTTCCCGACCTATCCGGTCATGCCCGGTGTGCTGATGGTGGAAGCGATGGCCCAGGTTGGTGGCCTGTTGGCATTTCAGGCAGTGCCGAAGGATAAGGATTACCTAGTCTATTTCACCGGTATCGACGGTGTCCGGTTCAGAAAACCGGTACGTCCCGGTGACCAGATCGTATTTGATTTGACCTGTTTGCGCCGCAGGGGATTGATGTGGAAATTCCATGGAGAAGCGCATGTGGATAGTGCCCTGGTTTGTGAAGGGGACCTGATGGCCACCCTGATGCCGCGGGATGAGGCCTAATCCTTGATCCATCCCACCGCGATCATCTCTCCGGAGGCCGAGGTTCATGAGGATGTCAGGATCGGCCCATATTGCGTCGTCGGTGACGATGTTCGCATCAACGCCGGCACGGAGCTGATCTCCCACGTGGTGATATCAGGGCGTACCACCATCGGCAAGAATAACCGCATCTTTCCGTTCGCCAGTATTGGTCACGAGCCTCAGGATCTGAAGTATCATGGCGAACCCTCCGAGGTTGTCATCGGTGACAACAATACCATTCGCGAGAATGTGACGATCAATACCGGTACCGAGGGCGGTGGAATGGTGACCCGTCTGGGGCATCACAATCTGTTGATGGCCTATGCGCATATCGCACATGACTGTCTGGTCGGGAACGAAGTGGTACTTGCCAACTGTGCCACACTAGCCGGACATGTCGAAATCGAGAATGGTGCGATTATCGGCGGCCTCTCCGCTATTCACCAGTTCGTCCGTATTGGCCGTTTCGCGATGATCGGCGGCATGAGTGGTATTACGATGGATGTGCCTCCATTCTGTCTGACCGCCGGCGGTTACAAGCCCGGTCTGGTCGGACTCAACCTTGTCGGGCTCAAGCGCCGTGGCTGTACGTCCGAAACGATTCGGCGCCTGAAAGAGATCTATCGTACCCTGCTGCAGAGCAGGCAGGCTGTGGCTGAACGGATCGAGGCCGCAGAGCCACTGGTTGACAACGACCCCTATGCCAACGAGTTGATCGAGTTCGTCCGATCGGCCAAACGAGGGATCATCACACATCGACGCGATGAGCGATAAAGACGGGGAAGTGCCTCCTTCAAGACTGGGATTGATGGCAGGCTATGGCACGTTTCCGCTAGAGCTTGCCTCGCAACTGAGCGCGCAGGGTATCGAGATCCATACCGTTGCAGCCCGTGAAGAGACTTCTAGTGAGATCGAACGCTACTCGACTTCTACCTCTTGGTTGCATGTAGGGCAGCTCGGCGGGATGATCCGTGCCTTCAAGTCGGAAGGTATCAAGCAGATGATCTTCGCCGGCAAGGTGAGGAAGCTGCACCTTTTCCGTAATTTTCGTCCTGACCTTACCGCCATTAAAACGCTCGCTCGTCTCTCCGATCGTCGTGACGACACCATCCTGAAAGCGATCGCGGACGAGCTGGAGAAGAACGGTATCGAGGTGCTTCCACAGACACGGTACGCTGGTGAGATGCTTGCGGAAGAGGGCCACCTGTTCGGACCTCGACCGGCAAAAGCCTCTGGCGCCGATATGGATTTCGGATTCTCCCAGGCCCGGGGGATCGCTGCACTCGATATCGGTCAGACGGTGGTTGTACAGGAGGGGGCGGTGCTGGCCGTGGAGGCTATCGAGGGCACTGACGAGGCGATTAAACGGGGCGGAGTACTGGGCAGTGGCAAGTCAGTTGTAGTCAAGGTTGCCAAACCGAATCAGGATCTCCGTTTTGATGTGCCCGCCATTGGGCCGGATACACTCGATGCCATGCACGCATCTGGTTGCAATCTCCTGGTCGTTGAGGCTGGGAAAACCCTGTTGCTTGAACGCCAGTATGTAAAAAAACGGGCGGCGGAATACGGCATATCCATCTTCGGGATGCGAGGCTGAATGCGGGTTTTTGTCAGTGCGGGGGAGGTCTCGGGCGACATGCACGCAGCTTCCGTCATCCGCGCTCTCCGCATGACGGTCAACATCGACGAAACTTACGGCATCGCCGGACCATGCATGCGTGAAGCGGGCTGCGATACTCTGGTCGAGATGAATGAGCTCAACGTCATGGGAATCGGCGATGTATTGCGTGCGCTTCCCCGTATTTATCGTATTCGGCGGAGGGTGCTGGCAGAACTCGAAGCAAAGCGCCCCGATGTGGCTATTTTGGTCGATTTTCCCGGATTCCATATGAATCTCGGCATCCGCCTTCGCCGGATGGGCATCCCGGTGCTCCACTATATTGCCCCCAAACTCTGGGCGTGGGGAAGCTGGCGGATACGCCGCCTGAAAAAATCACAGGACCGCTTGGCGTCGATTCTCCCGTTTGAACCCGCATGGTTCGCCGAGCGCGGTATTACGGCTCGTTATGTCGGGAATCCCAGCGTAGCGGCGATCCATCATCAGGAGGGAGAAAGATCGACCTTCAGGTCGGCATTGGCGCTGTCTGATGATGTGCCGCTGCTCTCCATCCTTCCCGGGAGTCGTCCCGGCGAACTGGACCGGCATCTCCCCCTGCTGCTGGAGGCCTGGAAGCAGATCCGTCAACGCATGCCGGATGCCCGCTGCGTGGTGCCCGTTGCACCGGGTGTCTCAATGGAACAGCTGCAGCCGCTTGCCGATGCCGGTGCGGTGCTCTTGGACCGGATGGCAGAAGACTATGCACTTCATACGGATGCGGCGATTGCGGTCTCGGGTACGGCGACACTCGAATTGGCGCTTTGGGATATACCAACCGTGCTGATCTATCGCACCTCTCCATTCACGCTATTCCTAGCCAGAAGACTGGTGCGGCTCAACTGTATCGGACTGGCCAATATCATTATGGATGATACGCCGGTGATGCCTGAACTGATCCAGTCGGATGCGACGGTGGCCAATATCACGGACCATGCGGTAGCGTTGCTTTCCGGTGGTATGAAGGCGGCCAATCAGCATCGGGCCTTCCGTGAACTTCGTCAACGATTGGGGGAGATAAATCCCGCCCGGGAAGTGGCCGCAATGGCCGTCGAGATGTGCACCGGGGACAGGGTTTCAAACTAAGCGGCTATTCTGGTAATTTACAGCCGCCGTAATCAGATCAGTCGTTTTCGGGAGCCACATTGACAACGGATAACCATGAGGAGTTTCTGGTTCATTCCAGAACGGAGATACTGGCCCTCCTTCGAGGGCTTAGGAAGAACCATGAGCTGGTCACGGCGCATTTCGACCAGGGTCGGGAGTCGATGCTGACCACCATTCTAAGTGTGCTTGAAGATCGCAATATCCTCATCCTCGATTATGGTGTGAACGAGGCCCTCAATAGAAACATGCTGGAAAGCGACAAGGTCGTCTTCACAACCACGTATAACCGGGTGAAGATCCAGTTCTCGACGGAAAGCCTGAAGAAGGTCCGTTACGACAAATTGAACGCCTTCAAGATGGAGATCCCTGATAGCGTTTTGCGCATCCAGCGGCGTGAACACTACCGAATCGATACCCCCGTGATTAATCCGCTCTGTTGTCTTATCCCCGTACATATTGAAAAGGATGCTGTGGAGAGCGAGACCACTTTGAAGGCGACTGTCGTCAATATCAGCGTAGGCGGGGTCGGTATTGTTGATGTGCCACCACAGGCAAAAATAGAGTCGGGACGCATCTACCGCGGGTGTCGTATAGGTCTGCCGGGCACCGGCACCCTTGAGGTCGATATGGAAGTGGTCAATATCTATGAAATATCTAGTAAAAAGGGTGGGAAGACAACGCGCTATGGATGTCGGTTTATTGACCTTAAGGGCAGCATGCAGGCCATGATCCAGCGTTATGTTCTGAAACTGGAGCGGGAGCAGCAAAGAGCCGCCAATCCCATCTGACCTGTCCGGGGATGCATCCCTTGCCACTATTCCACAGAGCCCTTAATCTACCGACCATTCGGTCAGTGCAAGGGCGGTTTCATGGATACAGAGACATCGGATGGAGGAAAGAGAATCCTCGAGGCGGCGGCGGATCTGTTCTCCGCACAGGGGTTTGATGCGGTTTCCGTTCAGCGAATCGCCGAAAAAGCGAATGTCTGCAAGGCAACGGTCTTTCACCATTTTCCGAACAAACAGGCCCTCTATCTCGCTGTCGTCAAGCAGGCCTGTTTT
>DATFLK010000043.1:0-16991 GCA_035267815.1 Mariprofundaceae bacterium
CCTCGCCCTCGCTGTCGGCATCCTCGGCCGAGTAGAAGGCGCCGTCGGGGGCGGTCAGGTCGCGTTTTACGTAATCGATGATCCGGCGCGCCGTATCGGCGTATCGCTGCCTGCCGGTGGCCTGGTAGGCCTCGCTATAGACCATCAGGAGCATCGCCTGGTCGTAGAGCATCTTCTCGAAGTGGGGCAGCAGCCAGCGCTCGTCGGTCGAATAGCGGTGGAAACCGCCGCCGAGCTGATCGTCGATGCCACCGGCACGCATGGCATCCAGCGTCTTCTCGACCATGCTCAGTGCCTTGTCGTCATGGTGCTGCCGCCAGTAGCGCAGCAGGAACATCAGGTTGTGCGGCGAGGGGAACTTCGGCCGGCTTCCGAAGCCGCCGTGCACCGCGTCGAAACTCTTGGCGAGGCTTTCGTAGGCGTGCGGGATGACGTCCGCCTTCATCGACTCGCCGGTCTGGCCGGCGCTGTTCAGATGGGTCAGCGCATCGGCCAGCCGGTCGGCTGACTGAAGCAGCTTGTCGCGGTCGTTGTGCCACAGCTGGTGTACGCGCCGGGTCAGATCGATCAGCCCGGCGCGGCCGAAGCGTGATGTCTTCGGGATGTAGGTGCCGGCGAAGAAGGGATGTTTGTCCGGTGTCATCATGATGTTCAGCGGCCAGCCGCCGGAGCCGGTCATCAGCTGTGCGGCGCGCATGTAGACTTGGTCGATGTCCGGACGCTCCTCGCGGTCCACCTTGATGGCGACGAAGGTGTCGTTGATCGCTTTCCCCACATCGGGGTCGGAGAACGACTCCTCCTCCATGACATGGCACCAGTGGCAGGTGGAGTAGCCGATGGAGAGCAGGATCGGCTTGTCTTCGCGCCGGGCCTTGTCGAAGGCCTCCTTGCCCCACGGATACCAGTCGACCGGGTTGTGCGCATGCTGCAGCAGGTAGGGGCTGCTCTCGTTGATCAGGTGGTTGGTGTAGGCGGGTTTCACGGGGTGAACCTCCTTGTCGTGGTCTGTGGCACCGGCCATCGACGGCGCTAGAAGCAGGAGCGCGAGGAGTGCGCCGTAACGCATCGGTTGTGCTAGCCGGCCGCGTTCCGCATGGCAAACGACAGGGCGTGGCCCGGTTCGTCGCCGAGGCAGAAGACCGAGTGCCAGCAGCACTGCTCCGTCGAGGTCTGCGGCAGCAGCAGCACGTCGCCGGGCGAGAGCACCCGTCCGTGGCCCGCCGCGATTAGGCTGTGGATGAACGCCGGCAGGCCGTTCAGCAGCCTTTCCAGTATTCCCTGGTCGTCCGCTTCCAGCTGTTCGGCCATCTTGTGTTGATCGTTCGCCAGTATCTTCAGCGCCTCGTGGTCGGCCTCGTCCGGGAAGTCGCACCGGAGTGCCGAGTCGTTTGCGGGGTCGAGGATGAAGTCGCGCATGGTTTCGATCAGCGTCTGGCGCGGAAGGGCCAGCCAGCCGGTGTGGCCGTAAAGCTGACCGTAGATGACGCCGGTGTGCGCCGTCTCGACATCCTGATGGAAATGAGCGCCGCCCTCCGGTGCGTTGGAGTAGATGATCTTCTCGACATAATCGGGGCGCTGGCCGAGCGCCTCGGTCAGCAGCGCGTTCAGCTCCGGGTGCTCGGCCAAGATACGGCACTCCGGGAAGACGCGGTTGGCCAGCTCCGAGGCGAGATGTTCGCGCAGCGCATCCCCCACGTGGGATTTGTACATCTCCATGCCGTAGGAGAAGCGGAAACGGATCGATTCGTCCGCCTCGTGGAAGGAGAGGCAGGAGCACTTCATCCAGAGATCCTCGGCGTGCAGTTCGCCCGATTTGACCGCATCGAAGACCACCTTCTCGATCTCCTGCTCGTCGCTGTCATTGTAGACCGGTGCGAGCAGGTCGAAGTCCGGTTGCAGGCGGCCCTGATAGGGCTCGCCGTCGAGGATATCGGCGCAGCTCTCCCCTTCGCGCACACGTCGCATGATCGTCAACGCATCACGGATGGACTCGAGATGATCCGGCAGATGCTCCAGCAGCATGCCCGGCAGGTAGACCGGTTCGGACTGTTCCCATGCAGTGCGGATCGTCTCTGCGGAGGGGGTATTCCGGCGGCCTTGGTCAGGCGTGACCCAGCCGAGGTCGACGCCGCGCCGGCGCAGCGGCCAGGCGGTTTCGGCGGCCGCCCCTGCCTCGGGTTCGGTGAAGAAGTGGCGCACGGGTCAGCGGTTGCGAAGCTTCAGGGCCTTGAAGACATCCTCCGCATGGAAGCTTGAGCGGACCAGCGGACCGGAGGCGACCATGCCGAAGCCCTTCTTCTCGGCCAGGTACTTCAGATCGTCGAACTCCTCCGGGGTCCAGTAGCGCACGATGGGGTGGTGCTTGGCCGAGGGGCGCAGGTACTGCCCGACCGTCAGGATGTCGACACCGGCCTCGCTCATGTCGTCGAGCACCTGCAGCACTTCGTCGCGCTCCTCGCCCAGACCCACCATGATGCCGGATTTGGTCACCACCTCCGGGTCGAGCTCCTTGGCGCGCTGCAGCAGGCGCAGCGAGGTGTAGTAACGGGCGCCGGGACGGATGCTGCGATAGAGGCGCGGCACCGTCTCCAGATTATGGTTGAAGATATCCGGTTTGGCGTCGATCACCGTCTCCAGGCAGCTGCCCGACTTGCGCTGGAAATCGGGGGTCAGGATTTCGATGGTGACCTCAGGCGCACACGCTTTGATGGCACGGATGGTGTCGGCGTAGTGCGCTGCACCGCCATCGCCCAGATCGTCGCGATCCACCGAGGTGATGACGACATGCTTCAGCCCCATCTGCTGCACCGCATCGGCGATGTGGGCTGGCTCCTCGGCGTCGATCGGATCGGGCCGGCCGGTCGCGACGTCGCAAAACGCACAGGTCCGGGTGCAGACGCGGCCCAGGATCATGAAGGTGGCCGAGCCGTGCTTCCAGCACTCGCCGATATTGGGGCAGCTGGCCTCCTCGCAGACCGTGTTCAATTTCAGGCCGCGCATCAGTTTGACCAGGCGCTTGTACTCCGGCGAAAGCGGTGCCCGCACCTTCAGCCACTTGGGCTTCGGCGATGCGGGGAGCTCGTCCGGCTGGTCGGCCTGTGGATGGATCGGAATGGTCTTCTGCACAACGCGAAGCCTAGCCACTCAACAGTCGCGATGCACCATTCATCGATGATGGGATTGGATTCGTCCCGTTTCGATCATGATGAGTGGGACAGAATGACACATCAGTAAGAAAAAAGGGTGCGCGATGCTCGGGGCGGTGTATGGTGCGTGTTACCTCGGTCTTGACCGGGACCGCTTCGAGCGGAAATTAAGAAAAGAAACAAGAGGTTATGTTAGCTATGTCAGATCGTGAAACAGGTACAGTCAAGTGGTTCAACGACAGTAAGGGTTATGGTTTTATCCAGCGTGACCAGGGGGATGATGTGTTCGTGCATTTCCGTGCGATTCGCTCAGACGGGTTCCGTTCCCTGTCCGAAGGGCAGCGGGTGGAGTTCAGCGTGGTCGAGGGCGACAAGGGCCTTCAGGCCGACGATGTTGAGGCCGAAGGCTGAGCTCGGTTAACCGCAGCAGATAGGGCCGGGGCGCGTCGATCGACGCGCCCTTTTTTTATGGCGCCTCGATGCCGCAGTAGGCGTAGATTCCGGTCGGATTCGCCGCCGCTCCGAGATGCGCCATGCCATCGGCGACGCCGTGCAGGGAGGCCGGTAGCATGGTGGCCATGGGCGTAGGCATCCAAGCCTTCGCCTCGCCCATCATATCGGCGTAGAGCCGGTCCATGAAACGGCGGGGGGTATGGATGTGCAGTACACCGTAGTGCTGGGCGATCCCCGCCTTGTCGGCAGCGGCTGCGATGGCCTGTTTCAGTCCGCCCAGATGGTCCACCAGGCCAAGGCGCTTGGCGTCGATGCCGCTCCATACGCGCCCCTCGGCTACCTTCTCCACCGTGTCCGGGGTCATCTTGCGCCCCTTGGCGACTTTTTCGATGAACTGTTGATAGATGTCGTCGACACTCATCTGGAAGACGCGGGCGAGTTCGGGGTTCATCGGCCGGTCCATACGCATGCCGCCGGCGATGCTGGTCGTGCCGATGCCGTCGGAGTGGATGCCGAGCTTCTCCAGTCCGTCATGCAGCTCCGCGAAGAGGCCGAACACGCCGATCGATCCGGTCAGTGTCGTCGGCGATGCCCAGATCTCGTCGGCGGCCGAGGCGATCCAGTAAGCGCCGGAGGCTGCCATGCTTCCCATCGAGACCACGACGGGCTTGCCGGCCCGGCGCAGCTTCTCGAGCCGCTCCCGAATCTCCTCGGAGGCTAGGGCGCTGCCGCCCGGACTGTCGATCCGCAACACCACCGATTTGATGCGGGGATTACGGCGCGCCTTGTCCAGCAGGGTCGAGAGTGATTCGCCGCCGATGGTGCCGGAGGGTTGCTTGCCGCCCTGGATTGTGCCGCTGGCGGTGATGATGCCGACCACGCTGTCGCCGTGTGTCTTGCCGTTGCGGTCGATAGCCTTCAGATAGTGGTGGTAGTTGATGGCGGGGAATCGCTCCGTCCCTTTCAGGCCCAATTCAGCGGCGATCGCCGCATCGGCCTCATCCTCCGATGCCAGCTTGTCGACCAGCCCCTCCGACAGGGCCAGCCGGGCGAGGCTGCTGTGCTGTTTCTCCAGATGCTGGGCCGGGTGGTCGAGCAGGCTTTGAAGCGCCTCCGGCTTGATGCCGCGCATCTCGGCGACATCCCGCTTATAGGCATCCCACAGGTGGTTTAGCCAGGTGGCGTTGGCCATCCGGTCCGCTGCCGACATGTTGTTGCGGACCAGCGGTTCGGCGGCCGATTTGTAGGTGCCGGCCCGGAAGAGGTGCACCTTCACATCCAGCTTGTCCAGCGCATCCTTGAAGTAGTTCCGGTAGAGCCCGAGCCCCCGCAGCACGACCATGCCCATCGGGTGCAGGAAGACCTTGTCGGCACTGGCCGCGAGATAGTACTGCGCCTGCGTGTAGGTGTTGCCGAAGGCGTAGACCTTTTTGCCGTGCTTTTTGAAGCCGTCGATGGCACGGCGCAGCTCCTGCAGCTTGGAGAGCGAGGCGCGGTTCATCTCCGACAGATCGAGCACCATGACCCGGATGCGGGCATCCTCTCCGGCCGCATGGATGGCATCGAGGAGGTCGCGCATGCGCGACTGATCGCCGGTCGGCGCGGCAAAGGGGAAGGCGCCCGGCGCGGGCAGGGTAAGCTGTTCGACCAGTGCCCCTTTCGGGTTGAGGATCAGGGCGCCTTGGTCGGGCACCCGTGGCTGGTTCATGGCGATGGCGGCGATGATGGCGACGACAACCGCTAGGAAAACCAAATTGACGGTGATCCGCCGGATCCAGTCGAGTGTGTTCAACAGTCTGCTCAGCATGTGTCTACTCCTCGTGCACTTCCCTGCTGGGAGCCTGAGAAAAAGCCGGGGCCTTGGCAAGATGCGAGCGGGCAGCGGATTGACTCCATACCCAGTATGGATAATATCGCACCGCTATGTTGGCGACCGGCAGAAGACAGCAGGCGTTTTCATTCGCCCTCTTTCTGGGGACGCTGGTCGGTATTCTGTGGGCCGGGGCGCAGTTCCATGTGCACAAGCCAGGCTGGCACACCACCAACGAGTGCCTGCTCTGCGATCTCGAAAAAGCGGTGTCCAGCGGCACGGTACCGGTGCACGCCTTCGATGTATCGCACGATCCTGTCCCGGTCGAGGCCGCGATCGTGCTCGCGGCCAAGCCGCGCGTCGCTGATCTCCCGGCCTTTCTCTCCCGCGCACCTCCCCGCCTCATCTAGTCATCCGCATCCGCCGCGCTGAGTGCACGCGGGGATCATCCCCTGCGCCATCGACGCGATTCACAACGGTGCTGCCGTAATAGAGCGGCAGCGCCGATGTCGGCATCCGGGCAATCCGCGCCCGCGGGTGGCTTCTCCACATACATATCAAGAATCCATTCTCGGGGATGTGTCATGAACAGACATCTATATTTCGGGCTGCTCTGCCTGATGGCGTGCGCCATGGGTGGAAAAACAGCGGTGGCGCAGGGTCCGGCCACCATTCAGGGGTCGGTGCACGATGCCATCGGCCATCCGCTTGCCGGCGCGACGGTGCGCCTCAAGGACGGGGCGGGAAAGGTGGTGGCCTCGGCGCGGAGCGATGCGCAGGGCCAATTCACCTTTTCCGGCCTGGCCTCCGGGGTCTATGTCGTCGAGGCCGACAGGAAGGGGTACCGGCAGAGCGTCCGGATTGCGAATCTTGCGACGCAGAGTACGGCAAGGCTGGATCTGGTACTGGCCGGCAGCCGGGCGCTGCAGATCCGGATGGCCGCCCGGCAGCGCCACTCCATGCCCAATGCCATCTCGGCCGCAACGGGCGGCAGCCTCTACCGGATCGGCAGAAAGAAGCTCGCCGCCTTGCCGCAGGGGCGGAACACGCCGATGGACAAGGTGATCCTGCGCGCCCCCGGAGTGGCGCAGGACTCCTACGGGCAGATCCATGTGCGCGGCGATCACGGCGATATCCAGTACCGTATCAACGACATCATGCTGCCCCGCAGCATGACCGGCTTCGGCCAGTCGCTGGATACCCGCTTCGCGCAGAGTATCGACCTGCTGACCGGAGTGCTGCCAGCGCAGTACGGCTACCGTACGGCCGGTGTCGTCGATATCCGGACAAGGAGCGGATCCTTCGAAAAGGTGGGACGTGTCGGTGTTATGGGCGGTAGTCACAACACGCGCAAGCTGTTCGGGGAGCTGGGCGGCAGCCGAGGGCGAGGCAACTACTATGTCACTGCCTCGTTCAACCGCAACGATCTGGGGCTCGAGAAGCCGACACCGGCCGCCAGCGTGCTGCACGACCGTGCCATCGAGCGCCACGGCTTTGCCTATCTCTCCTACATGCTTGGTGATACCGCCAAGCTGAGTCTGATCGGCGGCAGCGCCCGCAACGATTTCCAGATACCGGCCAACCCGGGCCAGACGGCGAGCTACAGCTACAGCGGTGTGACCACCTTCCCCTCCTCGCGTCTGGACGAGAACCAGCATGAGGCGACACGCTACGGCATCCTTTCGCTGCAGCAGAGCCCGTCCAAAGGGTTGGATTACCAGGTCAGCCTCTTTTCGCGCTATTCGCAGGTGCGATTCTCGCCCGATCCGGTCGGCAGCCTAATCTATACCGGCGTAGCCTCGCGCATCCACCGCTCCCGGCTCTCCAGCGGCGTGCAGGCGGACGGCAGTTACCGGATGGGCGATCGCCATACGCTGCGCAGTGGCTTCTTCTATAGCCGCGAGCGTTCGATCAACGACAGCGATTCGCTGGTCTTTCCCGCCGCGGGCGGCGTCCAGACCGGTACGGTACCGTTCAGTATCATCGACAGCAGCCGCAAGATCTCGCAGCTCTATGGCGTCTACCTGCAGGACAGGTGGCGCCTGAACGGGCGCTGGACCCTCCATTACGGCGTGCGGGCCGACCGGGTGGACTCCTACGTGGTTGCCGGACAGCTGAGTCCGCGTATCGGCCTAGTCTACCGGCCGCGCCCGTCCACCACGCTGCATATCGGCTATGCCCGCTATTTCACACCGCCACCGACGGCGCTGATCGCACCCACGACCATTGCCCGTTTCCGGAATACGACCAATGCCCCGTCCGGCAGCGGCAATGATCCGGTCAGGGCGCAGTCGTCGAACTACTTCGATGCCGGGGTATCGCAGCAGGTCACGCCCTGGCTGACGGTGGGCGTCGATGGCTACTACCGGCAGGTGAAGAACCTGCTCGATCAGGGCCAGTTCGGTTCGGCCATGCTCTTCACTCCCTTCAACTACCGGAGTGGCAGGATCTACGGTGTCGAGCTGACCGCCGCCTGGCATCGTGACGAGTTCTCGGGTTACCTGAATCTGGCCCGGACCACGGCGCTGGGCAGGGAGATCATCTCGAGCCAGTATAACTTCGATCCGGCCGAGCTTCGCTATATCGCCACGCACTGGATCCATCTGGATCACGACCAGCGGTTGACTGGTTCCGGCGGCATCGCCTGGCAGAGACAGGGAACGACGCTGAGCCTCGATGCCATCTACGGCAGTGGTCTGCGACGCGGCTTCGCCAATACCGGCAGCCTCTCGCCCTATCTCACCTTCAATGTCTCGCTGCTTCACCGATCCCGTACCACGCCGCTCGGCCCTGTCGAGGCGCGACTGAGTGTGATCAATATGTTCGACAAGACCTATCTGCTGCGCGACGGCACCGGGGTCGGCGTCGGCGCACCGCAATACGGTCCGCGGCGGGCTTTCTACGTCGCGGTCAGCCGAATCTTCTGATCAAAAAGAGAACAAAGGAGAGAAACATGATACCGATTCTTCATACTTGGATGGACATCCTGCTGCTGGGAGGAGTCATGATGTTGCCGCTATCGTTACTGGCGGTAGTGGCCCTAGCCATTTTGATCGAGAAGGGGGTGGTCTACGGGCGAGCCACCCGGATGTCGGACGAGACCCGGATGCTGATCGAAACCTACGACTTCTCATGGGAAGAGCTGGAGCGGCGACTCTCGTCGCTGGGTGGTGGGCATTATATCGGTCGCTTCCTGCACTTGATCGTGGAGCATCGCCAGCGGCCGGTATGGTGGATCGAATCGCGCGCCGTCGACGAGGGCAAGGTGATCGAGACGTCGCTCTCCCGGCGGTTGTGGCTGTTGGAGACGATCGTGACCGCTGCGCCCCTGATGGGGCTGGTCGGCACCATCGGCGGGATGATGCACTCCTTCCATCTGATCGGTGCCAATGGGTTGGTCAACCCGACCGGCGTCACGGGTGGGGTGGCGCAGGCATTGATCGCCACGGCGCTGGGCCTCGTCATCGCCCTGATCGCGCTGTTCGGATTCAACTTCTTCTCGAAGCTGCAGTCGCAGACGCTGGATGAGATGGAGCGCCTCGGCACGCGGCTGATCGATCAAATCCGTATCGACCGGCAGGAGACTCCCCGTGAAACTGAATAGGGCGAGGGGCTATCGCAAGGGGCGCATCGAGATCATTCCGATGATCGACGTGATGTTCTTTCTTCTGGCTACCTTCATGCTGGCGTCGCTGTCGATGCAGAACCTCCATTCACTGCGGGTCGATCTGCCGCAGGGCAAGGCGGAGCAGCTGAAGCGGCCGTTGCCGGTGACGCTGACCGTGACGCACGACAGCCGGATTCTTATCAATAGTCAGCCGGTGACGCTTGATACGCTGGCCGGTGCACTCCGCTCCCGGGGCGAGTCGCAGCACTCCGTGGTGGTGTCGGCCGATGCGGCCGCGCCGCAGGGGCTTGTGGTCCAGGCGATGCTGCGGGCGCGCCAGGCCGGGGTCGAACATTTCCTGATCGCGGTCAGGCATGACTAGCGGCGTGCTTGCCGCCACGCGCCTGAGGCGGCGGGAACGGACTCTGTTCCTTTGGTCCGTGGTGGTGGCGGTGGCGGTGTGGATCGGGATTGCCCTGCTCTTCGTCGCTGCGGTGGCGGAGCAGCCGGCGGTACTCGCCGTACCGGCCAGGGTTGATGCGCGGCTGGTCGAGCTTCCGCCGCCTGCGACGCCGCAGGTGCAGCAGCGCAAGCGACCGGTTCGTCATGTACCTCCGAAACCAAAATCGAAACCGAAAGCCAGGAGAACCGACACGGAGAGGCCCAAGCCACATCGGCCGGCCGCCAGAGCAAAGCCGACCCCGGCTCCTGCCGCCCCTCCCGCGCATGCCGCAAGGCATCCGGCGGCGCATGAGGTGATGGGTGCAAGGGCGGTCTACAGCCCTCTGCCCCGCATCCCCGAGACGCTGCGCGACCGAGCCATGCAGGAGGAGGCAGTGGCGCGATTGAATATCCACCGGGACGGGACGGTGACGGCGGAGCTGGTCCGCCCGACCCTCAGTCCGGTCATCAACCGGATTATTTTGGAGACCCTGAACCGCTGGATGTTCTACCCGGCGATCGATCACGGCAGGCCGGTGGCATCGGTACAGGAGATTCGCGTCGAGGTGCATGTCGGCGATTAGTTTACGGTGCGGCCGTCGGGGCTTGGCAGGCCTTCGGCAGACCGTATAGTGCCGGGCATGATCCACCATATTGATACACTGCAGGCATTTGTCCTGGCGCTGGTGCAGGGGCTGACCGAGTTCCTGCCGATCTCCTCCTCGGCCCATCTGGCGCTGGTGCCGCTGCTCTCGGCCTGGCCCGATCAGGGGCTCGCTTTCGACTGCATGGTGCATTTGGGTACGTTGACGGCGGTCGTGCTCTATTTCTACCGCGACCTGGGCCGCATGGCTGCGGGTTTCGGGCGCACGCTGGCGGCGCGTTCGTGGCATGCCGATGCGGAGGGGCGGCTGGCGTGGTTGTTGCTGCTGGCCACCATCCCGGTCGGGCTGGCGGGGCTGGCGCTGAAGGATGTGGTGGAGCATCAGCTCCGCACCGTGACGGTGATCGCCTGGGCCTCGGTCGTCTTCGGGTTGCTGTTGTGGTGGGCGGACCGCTTCGGCCGCCGTATCCGGTCGGAGGGGGAGTGGACGCTGAAGGATGCCATGCTGGTCGGACTGGCGCAGGCTGTGGCGCTGATTCCCGGCACCTCCCGCTCCGGTATCACCATGACCGCCGCGCTGATGCTGGGCTATTCGAGGCAGGCGGCGGCGCGCTTCTCCTTCCTGCTTTCCATCCCGGTGATCGTGCTGGCCGGCGGTCTGAAACTGAAGGATTGGGTCGAACAGCCGGACCAGGCGGCGAATCTGCATGCCCTGCTGATCGGGTATGCGGTGTCGGCTGTTGCCGCCTACCTTTGCATCCATCTCTTTCTGCGTTTTCTCGAGCGCACGGGTATGCTGCCGTTTGTCCTCTACCGCGTGCTGCTGGGTGTCGGGCTGCTGGTGCTTGCGTAGCCCGCGGACATCCCGACAATAGCGGCGATGCTGACCCACCCCGATTTCGATCCTGTTGCCATCCGGCTCGGCCCGGTGGCGATCCACTGGTACGGGCTGATGTATGTCATCGGCTTCTTTCTGGCGCACGCGCTGACCAAGAAGCAGTTGGTCGAGCGGGGTGAGTGGAACATGCGCGTCTCGGCCGAACATTTCGAGGGGCTTTTTACCTGGTTGATCCTAGGTGTGATCCTCGGCGGGCGCATTGCCTATGTGCTCTTCTATAACCTCCCCTACTACATCCACCATCCGCTGCATGTCTTCTATGTCTGGGAGGGCGGGATGTCCTTCCACGGCGGGCTGGCCGGGCCGATGGTGGCTGGATGGTGGTACTGTCGTCGGCACGGACTGCCGTTCCTGATGCTGGCCGACTGCCTCTTCACGGTGGCGCCGATCGGCCTAGCGCTCGGGCGGTTGGGCAACTTCATCAACGGCGAGCTGTGGGGGCGCGTCACCGACGTGCCCTGGGCGATGGTCTTCTCCCGTGCCGGTCCGCTGCCGCGTCATCCCAGCCAGCTCTACGAGATGGCCCTGGAGGGAATTGCTCTGTTCTGCCTGCTCTGGTTCACCCGCAAGCGGCCGTGGCCGGAGGGGATGCGCGTTGGCGTCTTTCTGGTCGGCTATGCCGTCGCTCGCATCTTCTGTGAGCAGTTCCGCCAGCCGGATGCGCAGCTCGGTTTCCTGTTCGGTCCGATCACCATGGGGATGCTGCTCTCCTCGGTAATGCTGGTTGGCGGCGGGGTGTGGATATGGTATCTCAACCGGAAGTCGCGCCTGCCGGACGCCTGAGGCGCGATACTCATCACGACATCATGGGGGTAGCAATCGAGTCTGTCCTCCCATTGATGTTTTAATTTGGCACATCTACTACCACTCAGCTCTCTCAGTATATCCTAGGAATCAACCGATAGCGCACGCGTCGTGCATAGTCTCGATAGCCCGGCAACTCTTCCAGTAAAGTCTGGTCTTCAAGTGCGGTTCTAATCACCGTGATGATGAATGCCATCGCCGTAGGAATCAGTGTCCATGCCGAGCTCAGGGCAAGAACAATACCGAACAGTGCAAGCATATTCCCGGCATAACCCGGATGTCGCACAAACCGGTACGGGCCACTGTCACATACCACATGCCCTCGATCCGTCTGAATGCGCACCACGCTGGAGAAAAAAGCGGTTCTCTGCCAATGCCCATGCAGTGAAAGCGTATCCGAGCGCAGTCAAAATGAAGCCAATCACGCTGAGCCATAGTGGAAATTCGGGAGACCAGTTATAGCGGTGGTCCAGTCCCGCTACTATGACCATAGGAAACCCGACACTCATCACCATCAGTGGAGCAAGCACTTTGTCCCAGACTTTTTCGTTTTGGATACTTTCACTGTTTTGTCTTTCGGCCGTCAATACGGGATGTCGCTGTTCCGCCCACATGCGCCCACCGATAGCAGCGGCCAGAAACAGCATGGAATAGAGCTACGCCTGCCACCAGCCGAGGTCTCCACCGCATATCAATAAAATCAGTGAGATAAGGAGATACACCACAACCAACCTGATCCACTGGCGAGGGGATACTGTTTCTTCACTAACCGCCTTTTCTGATACGTCATTCCACTTCAGATCAGGCCGGACGGGTGGACAACTTGCGCATCCTTGGATGCTTGAGGCGCGACGTTTACCGCGCCATGATTGGCCTATGAAAATTGTCTCCTGGAACGTCAATTCGCTAAATGTGCGCCTGCCGCATGTGCTGGAGTTTCTGCAACTGTATAAGCCCGATGTGCTGGCCCTGCAGGAGACGAAGTTGCCGGACGAGCGCTTCCCGGCCGATGAAATCAGAGAGAGTGGCTACCATGTCTGCTTCTCCGGCCAGAAAACCTATAACGGTGTGGCCATCCTTAGCCGCGCGGAGCCCACTGATGTCGTGACCGGCATTCCCGGACTGGACGATCCGCAGCGTCGCCTGATCGCGGCCACGGTGGATGGCGTGCGCATCATCAACGCCTATATCCCCAACGGCCAGGAGGTCGGCTCCAAGAAGTACGCCTATAAGTTCGAGTGGCTGACCGCGTTCCACGATTATCTGAAGGCCGAGTCGGCGAGTCGCGAGCGGCTGGTGGTGCTGGGTGATTTCAATATCGCACCGGCCGATATCGATGTGCACGACCCCAAGCGTTGGCACGGCAAGATCATGTGCTCCGATGCCGAGCGGGAGGCCTTTGCCAATATATTGAGCATTGGGTTCTCCGATACGGTTCGCGAATTGTATCCCGACGAGGGGATGTTCACTTGGTGGGATTATCGCTTGAACGCCTTCCCGCGTGGCTGGGGACTGCGTATTGATCATATCCTAGCCAACTCCGGGATGCAGGCAGCCCAAGCCGGAGTCGAGTTGGGGATGCGCGACCGGGAGCGTCCCTCCGACCATGCGCCCGTCTGGGTGGAGTTCCTCGCGGAATAGCGGGAAGGAATTGTAGTACTGCTAACCCCCCTTTGCAGTTTCGCCTCGCGTATGCTGTTTCGGACGGGAACGAGCTGCAAGGCAGCGACCGGCCGAAACAGTGCATGCGAGGGCACCCGAAGGGCGAAGATGCAGGGGTTGCCTTTTCTTGGTTCTTCTTTGGGCACAATAGTTATATTTATAGTGCAACCTTATTTATACTTGAGCGACTGACTGGCTGCGTCGAAGCCCGAATCAAAATGATTGACTGAGGAGATTAGTCGATGTCATCGTGCTCGATTAATGGCAATAAATAAGGAGCGCTTGTAATGCCAACTTGCTGGATCATCGCAGGCCCGAACGGTGCAGGCAAAACCACCTTTGCCATGGAGTACCTACCCAAAGTGGCCAATTGCACCAACTTCGTGAATGCGGACCTAATTGCAGCCGGTTTGTCGCCATTGGCACCTGAGCAAGAACTGGTTGCAGCCAGTCGAATCTTTCTTGCGGAAATCGACTCCCACATTGCCAGCAAGGAAAACTTTGCTTTTGAAACCACGTTGTCGGGACGAAGTTATTTGCGCCTGATCAAACGTTTACGCCTTGACGGCTGGCGTGTGGAGTTAATCTACCTTGCACTGCCAAGCGTAGAGATGTCGAAACTGCGCGTGGCTGAAAGGGTCGCGCATGGCGGGCACAATATTCCTGTCCGGGATATCGAAAGGCGGTTTCCGCGCAGTATCCAAAATCTGCTGTTTCTGTTCAGCGAAGCCGCGGATCGTTGTCTATGTTTTATGAATGACGGCGAAGATCCGGTGCTGGTATTTGAACAAACGGCGGAAAAACGCGATATTGTGCATCGTAACTATTATCAGGAGCTGCTGAACGAGGCGACGCCATGAACGTATTGTTGAAAGAGATGCCATCCGAAGAGGGCCAGGTGATGCTCAACTCATTGAAGCAGGCCGTTTCGCATGCGCTGGAGCGAAAGCGCCGCCTTGGCCAATATGCCGTGGTCTGGAAAGATGGCCAACCTGTGCGTCTTGGTGAAGAGTCCGATTCGGAAACCCAAAGTCGCAAGTAAGGTGCCTGTTTCACCGCGTAGACACATATTTTCGCCTGTAAGTCTGCCAGGAGCTGGCAATCGATAAGCACCAACTGGAAAACGAACTCTACAAATTGAAGGCTGAAAATAGTCGACTGCAAGCGCTGCTGGATCAGCATGGGATCGACTGGCAGGAAATGCCTGAAAATGATGCCGTCGCCCCTATTGGTCAAAATGAAACAAATCCCGACAACCTTTCACCTGCAGACAAGGTTGCGTTATTCAGATCGCTTTTCCGTGGGCGCACTGATGTTTACCCGTTGCGCTGGGAATCGAGCAAAGGCACATCGGGATATTCGCCGGCATGCGGCAATGAATGGAAGCCCGGAATTTGTCACAAGCCACGGGTTAAATGCGGCGAGTGCAGCAAACGTATGCTTTTGCCAGTCACTGAACAGGTGATTTATGACCACCTGACCGGTAAGCAGACTGTTGGCATCTACCCATTGATGCAGGATGACCATTGCTATTTTCTTGCCGTCGATTTCGACAAAGGAGAGTGGCGCGAGGATGCCAGAGCTTTCCTGCAATCTTGCGAGGAGCTGAATATTCCGGCATCTCTGGAAATTTCCCGTTCCGGCAATGGCGCACACATCTGGATATTCTTTTCGGGCGCGGTTCATGCACGAGAAGCACGCATGCTCGGCACAGCAGTGATCAGCCACGCCTGCAGCCGCACCCGCCAACTCTCTTTTGAAAGCTACGACAGGCTGTTTCCCAATCAGGACACCATGCCGAAGGGCGGATTCGGAAATCTCATCGCGCTACCCTTACAGAAGCTTCCGCGCGAGCATGGTTGCAGCGTGTTTGTTGATGAATCGCTGACACCATTTCCGGATCAATGGGCCTACCTTGCATCGATCAAACGCATGACTCGGCAGGAGGTGGAGACTGCATTGCTACGCTCCAGCAATGGCCGCCATCCGCTGGATGTGGCATTTGCCGCTGAAGATGAGGAGAGCAAGCCATGGCAACGATTGGATTCCGCAACGGCTCCGTTACCCTGTGAGTTACCAGCAACACTGAATATCATATCAGCCAACCAGATTTATTTCGCAAAGTCGGAATTGCCGCAGCCGCTGGCCAATCGTCTTGTTCGTCTTGCTGCATTCCAGAACCCTGAGTTCTACAAGGCACAAGCCATGCGAATGCCGGTATGGAATAAGTCGCGCATCATCGGTTGCGCAGAAAATTATGATCAATATATCGGTCTGCCGCGTGGTTGCATGGATGCGGCACTGGCTCTGCTTGAGCAGAACGGCATTCAAGCAGAGATACACGATGAACGGATAGCAGGAAAAAGAATTGCCGCAAAATTTCTCGGCAGCCTACGAAATGACCAGAAGAAAGCGGTTCGCGAAATTGCCAAGCATGAAGTCGGCGTATTGTGCGCACCAACGGCCTTCGGGAAAACCGTGACTGCTGCCGCTCTGATTGCCAGGCGCAAGGTCAGCACCCTGATATTGGTGCACAGGGCCGACCTGCTCAAACAATGGCAGGAACGGCTGGGTACATTTCTTGAAACAAAGGGTGAGAATGTTGGCTCGATTGGTGGTGGCAAAAAGAGAGTCACAGGCACCATTGATATCGCAGTTATGCAAACTTTGACCCGGATGGATCAAGTCGGCGGATTGCTCGATGGCTATGGTCAGATCATCGTCGATGAATGCCACCACTTATCAGCTTTTTCTTTCGAATCGATTCTGAAACAGGCCAAGGCCAAATGTGTATTGGGATTAACAGCCACGCCTGTTCGGCGCGATGGTCACCAACCGATTATCCATATGCAATGCGGGCCCGTAAGGTACAACGCACCCAAAGCTGAAACGGCACCAACCAATCTGGAGGTTTGGCCAAGGTATCTGTCTGCGCCGGTGCTACCCGAAGCAACCGCGATTCAGCAGGTATTCAAATCACTAACTGAAGATGATCGCCGCAACCGTGCGATCATCAACGACGTGAAATCTGCCTACCGGGAAGGTCGAAAAGTACTGGTTCTGACCGAGCGTACAGATCACCTGACACATCTCGGCATCGCTTTGGGCGAAGATATAGAGAACTGCTTTTTGCTTCACGGCAGGATGTCGAAAAAGCAGAGGGAAGCCGTATTGAACAGCTTGCAAAGCCTTGGCGAAACCGAGCCCCGGATACTACTGGCGACGGGTCGGTTGATTGGGGAAGGTTTCGACCATCCTCCATTGGACACGCTCGTTCTTGCCTTACCCATATCGTGGAAAGGAACCTTGCAACAATATGCAGGACGTCTCCACAGAGACCATGCCGACAAGGATGATGTTCGCATCTATGACTATGCTGAACTGGATCACCCTCAGCTCGCAAGAATGTGGGACAAAAGAGTTCGCGGATACAAAGCAATGGGATATACGATACAAGAAGCCGGGGTCACCGCGAGACTACTTTAGTGGATTACCTGTCAAGGGGAAAAGCAGACGAGTAGTGCGGACGCTGTCAGTGCGCCACGCTTGACATGCAATACAGACCC
>DATFLK010000044.1:0-16221 GCA_035267815.1 Mariprofundaceae bacterium
GCAGTATCTGCGGATCAAGTCCGATTACGCCGACTGCCTGCTCTTCTACCGCATGGGCGATTTCTACGAGATGTTCTTCGACGATGCCGTGGAGGCGTCGAAGGTGCTCGATATCGCCCTGACCAAGCGCGGTAAAAGCAATGGCGAGGAGATCCCGATGGCCGGTGTGCCCTGGCATCAGGCGGAGCAGTATTTGGCGCGGCTGGTGCGCGCCGGCCGGCGCGTGGCGATCTGTGAACAGATGGAGCCACCGGATGGCAAGAAGGGGCCGGTCAGGCGCGAGGTCGTGCGCGTGGTCACGCCGGGTACGATTACCGAATCGGATCTTCTCGAGGAGCAGCGGGAGAGGTTGCTTGCCGCCCTCTACCGTTCCGGAAACCAATGGGGGCTGGCGGCCGTAGAGCTATCCTGCGGGCGCTTCCGGCTTGTCGAGGGCGAAGGCAGCAGCATGCTGGAGGAGCACCTGACCGTTCTGACTCCCTCCGAGCTGCTGCTGCCTACCACGGTCGACCCGCCACTGGAAGGGATTCCCGTCCATCATTCGGGGGACTGGAGCTTCTCGTCCGAAGTGGCCATGGAGCGTATTCACGCCCTGTTCGGCATCAGTGAGACCACATCCCTCAATCTCGATACCCATCCCATGGCCGCGGCGGCAGTGGGCGCCGTGCTGGTCTATCTCGAACAGACACAGAAGCGCGAACTTGGTCACCTTCAGCTGCCGGTGTTTCATGATTCGTCCGACGGCATGCACATCGATGCCCGCTCCAGGCGCAACCTGGAGCTTCACGAGAGCCTGAGCGGCGAGAAGGCGGGCGGCCTGGTCCGCGTGCTGGACCAGACCTGTACCCCGATGGGGGCACGGCTGTTGCGCGAATGGCTGGACTATCCGCTGGGTGAGATGGCATCGATCGACCGGCGGCTGGATGCCGTCCAGAGCCTGCTGGACGATCATGATTCGCGCGAGGCTCTGCGGCGTACCCTGGCCGGCATCCGCGACATGGAGCGCATGCTCTCCCGTGTCGTGCTCGACCGGGCCAGTCCCAGGGATTACCGGGGGCTGGCGGATTCGCTGCTGGCGCTGCCGCAGCTCGCCGACATAGTGGCCGGTCGCGACGGGCTGTTCTCGGAGATCCGTGACCATCTTGGCGGTCTCGACGGACTGGCGTCGCGGCTGAACGACGCCGTTGTCGAACCGCCGCCGGCGCATGCGCGCGACGGTGGGGTCATCCGGGCGGGGGTGGATGACGAACTGGATCGCCTGCGTCAGTTGTCGCAGGGGGCCGATGACTGGTTGCGCACCTTCGAGACACGTGAGCGGGAGCAGACCGGTATTGCCAACCTGCGCGTCAAATACAACAAGGTGTTCGGCTATTTCATCGAGATCTCCAAGGCACAGGCCGAACACGCACCGCCGCACTATGTGCGCAAGCAGACGCTGGTGAATGCCGAGCGCTACATCACCGACGAGTTGCATCAGCATGAGGCCGAAGTGCTCGGCGCGCGCGAGGCGGCGCTGGCACGCGAGACGGCACTGCTCGAGGCGTTGCGACAGGACATCGCCGGTCATGCGGCCGCGATCCAGGCGGCTGCGCGTGCGGTGGCACAGATCGATGTGCTGGCGACCTTCGCCGAGCTGGCTTGCCAGTATCAGTATGTCCGGCCGCAGCTGCATGATGGGCAGTCGCTGCAGGTCGTCGATGGACGTCATCCGCTTGTCGAGCAGTGCATGGATCCCGGCAGCTTCGTCTGCAACGATACCCGCATGCACATGCGTCGCCGCCGTTTCATGCTGTTGACCGGCCCGAACATGGGCGGCAAGTCCACCTACATGCGTCAGGTGGCGTGGATCGTCTGGCTGGCCCATGCGGGCTGCTTCGTTCCGGCCGGCGAGGCACTGGTGCCGCTGACCCGGCGCATCTTCACCCGTATCGGGGCCGGCGACGAGCTGGCCTCCGGCCGCTCGACCTTCATGGTCGAGATGATGGAGACGGCCAATATCCTGAATCAGCTTGAGCCGCGTTCGCTGGTGGTGATCGACGAGATCGGCCGGGGAACCAGTACCTGGGATGGGTTGGCGATCGCATGGGCCGTGGCCGAGAAGCTGATCGGCAGCCGTCAGGTGCTGAGCCTCTTCGCCACCCACTACCACGAATTGACCTCGCTGCCGGATAGCCATTCAGAGGCATTTAATGCCTCAGTCATGGTGCGCGAGCACGGTGGCGAGGTGATTTTTCTACATCGTATCGAGGACAGCGCGGCCGATCGCTCCTACGGCATCGCCGTGGCGCAGCTGGCCGGTCTGCCGCCGGAGGTGGTCGAACGCGCCCGGGAACACCTTTACCGGCTTGAGTACGATGCCGAGCTGCAAGCCGAGGCCGGCAAGACGCAGCTGGGGCTGTTCACCGAGGCGGAGCAGCGCCGCAAGCAGCGGCGCGAGCAGGTGATGGATGCGCTGGTCGCGCGCCTGCGCGACGTGACGGTCGAGCAGATGCGCCCCGTCGATGCGATTCGGGTGCTCGACGAGCTCGCCCGCTTGGCTACCGGCAACGAGGATGAGGTGTCGGCGCAGTGAGCGATGCCGTGCTGCAGCAGGGGCGCGAACGCTTGAGCCGGCTGGAGAGTGAGATGCTGGCTATGTTCCGGCAGGGCAAGGGCGGCGCGGTACTGATGCGGCATATGTGCCGGGCCGTCGATGCGTTGCTGAAGAAGCTCTGGCGGCAGTGCGCCGGCGAGGCATCGAGGGGTGTCGATCTGCTGGCGGTCGGCGGTTACGGCCGGGGAGAGCTGGCGCCGCTCTCCGACTGGGATCTCTGGCTGCTGCTGCCCGATGATCCTTCCGTGGCGGTCAAGGAGGATATCCAGCGTTTCCTCTATCTGCTGTGGGACATGAAGGTGAAGGTGGGCCATGCCACGCGTACGGTCGACGAGGCCATGGATGCGATCGAGGCGGATTGGGATACGGCCACGGCCGTCAGCGAGGCCCGTCTTCTGGCCGGGCGGGGCGCGTGCTTCGACCGGTTGCAGCAGCGCTGCGAACGTTTCTTCAGGCGGCAGCGCAAGGCCTTTGTGAAGGCCAAGCTGGCCGAGTTCGATGTGCGGCGCGAGAAGATGGGCGGAACCGCCTTTCTGATGGAGCCCGATATCAAGGCGGGCAAGGGCGGATTGCGCGATATCCAGGCCGTCTACTGGATGGCGAAGGTCTGGTACGGCGTGCCCAATATCGCCGCGCTGGTCGAGAACGACCTGCTCTCGGGCAAGGAGTATCGCCAGCTCAATCGGGCGCAGCGTTTTTTGTGGCGTTGCCGTGCCGGCCTGCACCTGCTCAGCGATCATCCCGGCGATCGGCTCGATTTCGAGATGCAGGCGCAGCTGGCCGTCGAGATGGGCTACCGGAACATGCCGTCCCAGCCGGCGGTGGAGCGCTTCATGAAGCACTATTTCCGGCACGCCGGGCGGGTGGCCCGAGTGAGCGACCTGCTGGTGATGCACTTCAGGGAGGAGCTCCACCCGCGCCGCTTTGTCCGGCACAGGAGTATCGGGGATGGTTTCGTACTGGAGGGGAAATGGCTCGATCTGGAGCATCCCGATGTCTTCATCGAGGATCCCATGCGCCTGTTGCGGGTGTTCCACGCCGGGCAGCAGGCGCATCGCAGGCTCTCCAGCGGGGCGCTGCGCCAGATTCGCGAGCATGCCTATCTGATCGATCGCCGTTTTCGTGCCAGCCGGGAGGCGAACGGGATATTCCTCTCCATCCTGCGCGATTCCCGCAATGTCGGGAAGGCAATACGGGAGATGAACGACACGGGGGTGCTCGGGCGCTTTATCCCCGATTTCGGGCGTGTCGAGGGGCTGGGGCAGTTTAATCGCTACCACGCCTATACCGTCGACGAGCACACCGTCCGGGCCGTGCGCGAGGCGCGGCGGTTGCACTGGGACGAACCGGGAAACGAACAGCTGCGGCTGGTCAGCGAGGTGTCACAGAAGATCAAGCGCCCCGAGCTGCTCTATCTGGCACTACTGTTTCACGATATTGCCAAGGGTCGCCAGGGTGACCATTCGGAGGTGGGTGAGGGGCTGGCACGCCGTTTCTGTCGCCGTCTCGGGCTGAGCCAGGATGCCACCGCACTGGTCTCTTGGTTGGTGCGCCAGCACCTACTGATGGCCTATGTGTCGCAGCGCTCGGACCTGAGCGACCCGGAGGTGGTGCGCGGCTTTGTGCGCAAGGTGGTTGACAAGGAGTACCTCGATTACCTGCTTCTGTTGACCGTGGCCGATATACGGGCCGTGGGTCCCAACGTTTGGAATGACTGGAAAGGGGCGCTGCTGTGCGATCTCTACTACGCCTCTGAGCGCGTGTTGATGGGGCGCGAGTTCTACGGCGAGGGTCTCAAGGAGCGTGTGCAGATCCGTCTGAAGAGTACGCGGGCGCTGGCCGACCGGTCGGAACGGAGCAGGCTGTCGACTCTGTTCAGACAGTTGCCGAACCGCTGCGTGCTCTACTTCCCGCCACGGCAGCTGATCCATGTCGGCCGTCTGATGGCCGAGGCGAAGGGTGGTGCCGGTATGCATGTCATGACAGACGAGATGCGCGGCGAGAGCGCCATCCTAGTGCTCTGCCGGGATCGTAAGGGGCTCTTCGCCGACCTGACCACGGCGATCGCTTGCGGTCTGGCCAGCGTGGTGGCCGCCCAGGCCTACGCCCTAGATGACGGCCGGGTGCTCGATGTCTTCTATGTGCATGCCCCGGATGGCGGTCCGATGCATGTGCAGGCCGATATCGAGCGGTTGCAGGAGCGTATCTACGAGGCGATCCCGGGCGACGAGGCGGTGCGCGTCCGGCACCGGACCGGCCTGCCGCGCTTCAAGGTGCATATGTTGATGCGGCGCGTGCCGGTGCGGGTGCGCAAGCTCGATTTCGCCTCCAGCCGTCAGACGGCGATCGAGGTGGCGGCGGCCGACCGACCGGGCCTGCTGGCGGAATTGGCGCAGGCAATCGCCGGAGAGGGTTTCGATATCCGCGGTGCCAATGTCTCGACCTTCGGCGAACGGGTGGTGGATGTCTTCTTTCTGGCGCATCGGGATGGTACGCCGCTCGACGATGCCGACGTGGAACGTATGCAGGCTTGTCTCTCCCGTGTGGCGACGCTGCCGGAAGAGGTGGCGTGATGAGGCATGCCGCTCCGTGAGTCGTGTCGACCGGGCCGTCGTACTGGCTGCGGGGGTGGGCTCCCGCCTGAAATGGCTGACGCACCATCGCCCCAAGGCGCTGATGGATGTGGCGGGTGTGCCGGCCATCGTGCGGGTGATTCGTAGGCTGGCGGGACAGGGGGTGCGCGATATCGCCATCAACCTGCACCACCACGCCGACATGATCGTCGAGGCATTGGGGGATGGCTCTCGCTTCGGTGTTCGCCTCGTCTACAGCCGTGAGGCACAGTTGCTCGATTCCGGTGGCGGCGTGCGCCGGGCAATGGAGCTGTTGCCGCGGGGGGCGTCCCTCGCCGTCTACAACACCGATGTGATGGCCGATATCGATCTGAACGAACTGGCGAACCATCTGCCCGGGGCGGGCGCGGCCATCGCGCTGGTATCCAATCCGCCACACCATCCTCGCGGCGACTTCTCGTTGCGGCATGGCCTGGTCACGAGCGCCGGACCACATACTTATACCTTCGCCGGAGTCTCCGTCTGGCATGATGCGGTGCTGCGCCCATATCCCGCCGACGAGGCGTTTCCGCTGGCGGAGCCGATGCGGGCGCTGATTGAGGAGGAGCGGCTCTCCGGCATGGTCCACCATGGCCACTACTGGTTCGATATCGGTCGGCCGCACGATCTGATGCGGGCGCGTCGTGCGCTGTTCTAGGAGAGGACAATAGCTGGCATGACGGTGGATCTTCATGTCGTCCGGACCGGTTTCCTCAGCCGCTTCGCGGACGATGTCGGTGCGCTGCTGATAGTTTGCCACCCGCCGTTTATGGGCGGCTGACATCGCTTCCCCAATGCCTCATGTAGGCCCGGTCCGGGCGTTTACGCCGGGGCCGGGGCCGGGCAGGCTTGTCGTATCATGGAGCGTTTCAGGGAACATCTGTTGATGTGGCTGATGCTCGCCGGCATCGTCGCCGGCGGCATCTCCGGTTATCTCTGGGGCGAGGCCATGACGGCGGTGGCCTGGATCGGCACCTTCTTCCTGACCGCTCTGAAGATGCTGATCGTGCCGCTGGTGGCGGCCAGCATTATCTCCGGCGTGGCCGGGCTCGGCGACGTGCGCCGGCTGGGGCGCCTAGGCGGTATCAGCATCGCCTACTATCTCACCACTACGATGATCGCAGTGAGCATCGGACTGTTGATGGCGAACCTCTGGCAGCCGGGTGCGGGCACCCCGCTGGGTGGCCATCATGCGCCGCCGCAGCATCTGCAGGATGTCGGTGTGACCGATTTGGTCCTGTCGCTGGTGAACCCCAATATCATTGGGGCGGCGGCCGATATGAAGCTGTTGCCGATCATCCTGTTCTGCATCCTGCTAGCGGCGGCGCTCTCCACGCTGGGGGAGCGCGGCCGGCCGGTGATCGTCTTCTTCGAGAGCTTGAACGAGGGGATGATGAGGGTGGTGGAGTGGCTGATGTGGCTGGCTCCGCTCGGCGTCTTCGCGCTGATCGCTAGCCGACTCGGAGAGGCGGGTGGCGGCGAGGCTCTCGCCGCCCAGTTGACTGGGCTTGGCAAGTATGTGCTGACGGTGATTTCGGGGCTGCTGATCCATGCCGTGGTGCTCAGCCTGTTGCTGATGCTTCTGACGCGCCGGCGCGTCGGTGACTATCTGGGACATATGGCAACGGCACTGATGACCGCCTTCTCGACCTCGTCGAGCAGTGCCACGTTGCCGCTGACGCTGGAGGGGACGAAGAACGCCGGCGTGCCGGAGAGCGCACGCCGTTTCGTGCTGCCGCTGGGGGCGACCATCAACATGGACGGGACGGCCCTCTACGAGGCGGTGGCCGCGCTCTTCATCGCCCAGGCCTACGGCATCGATCTCTCGTTCGGACAGCAACTGCTGGTGCTGCTGACCGCCACCATGGCGGCGATCGGTGCAGCCGGCATCCCCGAGGCGGGGCTGGTGACCATGGTGATCGTGCTGAACACGGCCGGACTTCCCGTCGAGGGCATCGGTCTGATCCTGGCCGTGGACTGGTTCCTGGATCGTTGCCGTACCACGATCAACGTCTTCGGCGATGCAGTCGGCGCGGCCGTGGTGGGGCGCCTGCAGCGTGGCGGGAAGACTGAAGAGGCAAACCCCTGACCCCTTGTTGAGGCCTGCAACGGGTCAGGAGCCCTGTCAAAAAGTGCATTGATGCGGTTTTTCCGGATGGCGCCTGAACAGATTCCAGAACAGATTCCGGACCTTGGCCCAAGCGCCGATGGAAGGTAGAATACCTCGCTTCCATTTTCGGAGGCGATATGCGGACACAAGGCGAAAATCGGATACAGGGCGAAGGGCTTACCTTCGATGACGTACTGCTCGTACCGCAGGCGAGTTCGGTGCTGCCCAACACGGCCGATCTCTCCACCCGGCTGACGCGCGGTATCCAGCTCAATATCCCGGTGGTCTCGGCCGCCATGGACACGGTGACCGAGTCCGGCACCTCGATCTGCATGGCACAAGAGGGCGGTATTGGGGTCGTTCACAAGAACATGACGCCCGAGGCTCAGGCCGCCGAGGTTCGACGCGTCAAGCGCTACGAGGCCGGTGTGGTGCAGGAGCCGCTGACAGTATCCCCGGAGATGACGCTGGACGCTCTCAGGGAGCTCTCCTTTCAGCATGGCTTCTCCGGCTTCCCCGTGCTCGATGCGGA
This sequence comes from Mariprofundaceae bacterium, assembly GCA_035267815.1. Taxonomy (GTDB): domain Bacteria; phylum Pseudomonadota; class Zetaproteobacteria; order Mariprofundales; family Mariprofundaceae; genus DATFLK01. The sequence continues at coordinate 7,848 of DATFLK010000044.1, forward strand.
CAAGCACCTCTGCGGTATCGTTACCAACCGGGACGTGCGTTTCGAGGCGCGCGGCGATGCTACGGTGCGCGAGATGATGACCCCACGCGAGAAGCTGGTGACCGTCGCACCCGGTACGGAGCTGGATGCCTGCAAGGAGCTTTTCCGCCAGTACCGCGTCGAGAAACTGCCGGTCGTCGATGATGCCGGGTATTTGCACGGCATGGTGACGGTGCGCGATATCGAGAAGGCGACCGCTTTCCCCAATGCGGTGCGCGACAGCCTGGGAAGGTTGCTGGTGGCGGCCGCCATCGGAGTGGGCGACAAGGAGATGCTCCGCTTCGAGGCGTTGCACGCGGCCGGCGTCGATGCTGTGGTCGTCGATACGGCGCACGGTCATTCGCAGGGCGTGGTCGACCAGGTGCGCCAGATCAAGCAGAGATTTTCCGATGCACAGGTCATTGCCGGAAACGTGGCCACACCAGAGGCGGTGCACGATCTGATCGAGGCGGGCGCGGATGCGGTCAAGGTGGGCATCGGTCCTGGCTCGATTTGCACCACCCGTATCGTGGCCGGTGTCGGCGTGCCGCAGCTGACGGCTATCATGCAGTGCGCCGAGGTGGCCAAGGCCGCGGGCGTTCCCATTATCGCCGACGGCGGCATCAAGTTCTCCGGCGATCTGGCCAAGGCGGTGGCGGCCGGCGGTTCCAGCTGCATGCTCGGTTCGATGTTCGCCGGCACCGACGAGGCGCCGGGCGAGAAGATCCTCTATCAGGGGCGTACCTACAAAACCTATCGCGGCATGGGCTCGGTCGGCGCCATGAAAAAGGGCAGCAAGGATCGCTATTTCCAGGGCGATGTGGACGAGGCTATGAAGCTGGTTCCGGAAGGGATCGAGGGGAGGGTTCCCTACAAGGGTTCACTGGCCGATATCCTGCATCAGCTGCTCGGCGGGCTGCGCGCAGCGATGGGCTACTCCGGCTGCGCCACTGTGGACGAGATGCACGAGCATGCCAAGTTCGTGCGCATCACCGGCGCCGGCCTGCGCGAGAGCCATGTGCACGACGTGACCATTACCGAAGAGGCTCCCAATTACCGCCTCGATTCATGATGGGTTTTATTGATCCGGCCTCGGAGCGTCCTGTCCTTGGCCCCGGGGCGCAATCGACAACGCGGTTTCCGATTGCTTGCTGAAGTCGCACATCCGTGTGTGGGTGGGTGCCTCAGGGAAAAGGCCGGGCTCAATCTTGTATAAGAAGGAATAGATTTTGGAAAAAATCCTCATCCTCGACTTTGGTTCACAGTACACGCAGCTAATCGCGCGGCGGGTGCGCGAGGCCGAGGTCTACAGCGAACTGCATCCGTGGGACATGGAGGCGCAGGCGATCCGCGATTTCGCGCCCGCCGGCATCATCCTCTCTGGTGGCCCCGAGTCGGCCTGTGAGGCCGATGCGCCGAAGGCGCCCGAGGTCGTCTTCGAGCTGGGCGTGCCGGTGCTCGGCATCTGCTACGGCATGCAGACGATGGCGGCGCAACTGGGCGGCATGGTCGAGGCCGGCGACGTACGCGAGTTTGGCTACGCCGAGATCCTGACCTCCGGCGACTCGCGGCTTCTGCGCGGTATCGAGGACAAGGCGGGCGGCATACTCGACGTCTGGATGAGCCACGGCGACAAGGTGGGCGGCCTGCCGGATGGCTTCCATGTCATATGCAGCAACGATTCCACCCCGATCGCCGGCATGGCCGACGAGGCTAGGGGCTTCTACGGCCTGCAGTTCCATCCCGAGGTGACGCATACCCGGCAGGGCAAGGCGATCCTCTCCCGCTTCGTGCACGACATCTGCGGCTGCGGCCGCGATTGGACCATGCCACACTTCATCGACGAGGCGGTGGCACGGATTCGCGAGCAGGTGGGCAGTGATGAGGTGATTCTGGGCCTCTCCGGCGGTGTCGATTCCTCGGTGGCAGCCGCGCTGCTGCACTGCGCTATCGGCGACCAGCTCACCTGTATCTTCGTCGACAACGGCCTGTTGCGGCTGGGAGAGTCAGGGCAGGTGATGGAGACCTTCGGCGACCATCTCGGCGTCAAGGTCGACCATGTCGATGCCTCGGGAGAGTTCCTGAGGCACTTGGCCGGTGTGGAGGATCCCGAGGCGAAGCGCAAGATCATCGGGCGCGAGTTTGTCGAGGTGTTTCAGAAGGAGGCCGAGCGGATGCCGGCGGCGAAGTGGCTGGCGCAGGGCACGATCTATCCGGATGTCATCGAATCGGCCGGCTCCAAGACCAAGAAGGCGCATACCATCAAGAGCCATCACAACGTCGGCGGCCTGCCGGAGACGCTGCACCTGAAGCTTTTGGAGCCGCTGCGCGACCTGTTTAAGGACGAGGTGCGTGAGCTTGGCGTGGCGCTTGGATTGCCGCGGGAGATGGTCTATCGTCATCCGTTCCCTGGTCCGGGGCTGGGGGTGCGCATTCTGGGCGAGGTGAAGCGCGAGTATGCCGACATATTGCGGCTTGCCGACGCCATCTTTATCGAAGAGCTGCGTGCCGCCGGCTGGTACGACAAGACCTCGCAGGCCTTCGCTGTCTTCCTGCCGGTCAAATCGGTCGGTGTGATGGGCGACGGGCGTACCTACGAATGGGTGGTGGCGCTGCGTGCTGTGGAGACCCAGGATTTCATGACGGCGCGGTGGGCCGAGTTGCCGCACGCGCTTTTGGCCAAGGTCTCCAACCGGATCATCAACGAGGTGAAGGGCGTCAATCGAGTGGTCTACGATGTTACCAGCAAGCCGCCCGGTACGATCGAGTGGGAATGAATACCCCCGGAGCGACGGGGAGAGATATGAAAAGGATGGATGTATGACACGTATGAACAGATATATGGTGGTAGCGGCACTGCTGCTGGGCGCCTGTAATCAGCACGGACATTCCGGTTCGGACAAAGTGTCGCTGGACAGCGATGCGAAGAAACAGAGTTATGCCATCGGCATGGATATCGGCAATTCGCTCAAGCATACCGGTATGCAGGTCGATATGGCGTCGGTCACGGCCGGAATGCGTGCCGTGCTGGATAAGGACGAGAAGCCGCTGATGACGGAGAAGGAGGCTGCTCGGGTGCGCGCCGGATTCTTCAAGAAACAGAACCAGGCGGCGGCGGCCGAGCACAAGCAAGCGGCCTCGAAGAACAGGCAGGCGGGCGAGAAGTTCCTAGCCGAGAACGCCAAGAAGTCGGGCGTGAAAACCACGGCCAGTGGCCTCGAATACAAGGTAATCGAGCAGGGAAGCGGTCCGAAGCCTTCGGCCACCGATACGGTGACGGTCAATTACGAGGGCAAGCTGATCGACGGGACCGTGTTCGACTCCTCCTATCAGCGCGGCAAGCCGGCCACCTTCCCGCTTAACCGCGTGATCAAGGGGTGGACCGAGGGGCTGCAGTTGATGTCGGTGGGCAGCAAGTACAAGCTCTTTATCCCGGCCAAACTGGCCTATGGCGAGCAGGGTGCGGGCGATCGCATCGGTCCGAACGAGACCCTGATCTTCACCGTCGAGTTGCTCAGCATCAACGGAAAGAAGTAGGGGAAGAAGCACGATGTTTGATCGCCTGACCGAGAAGCTGGGGGATATCGCCGGACGCCTGCGCGGTTCGGCTCGGGTCAGCGAGACCGATCTCGACGCCACGCTGCGCGAGATGCGCGTGGCATTGCTCGAGGCCGATGTAGCGCTGCCGGTCGTGCGCCATCTGATGAGCGAGGTGCGTGAGCGCTCGCTCGGTGCCGAGGTGGCCAAGAGCCTTCAGCCAGGTCAGGTGATCATCAAGATCGTGCACGATGTGCTGGCCGACGTGCTCGGCGGCCAGCGCCGCGATCTCGATACCTCTGCCATTCCCTCGGTGGTGCTGCTGTGCGGCCTGCAGGGCGCCGGCAAGACGACGACGGCCGGCAAGCTGGCCAGACGTCTGGCGCAGCAGGGTAAGAAGGTGGCGCTGACCAGTGTCGATGCCACGCGCCCAGCGGCGCGCGAGCAGCTGCAGATCCTAGCTGGCCAGATCGATGTGCCCTATCTGGCGGGCGAGGGCGGCAGCGCCGAGGCGATGGCGCAGGATGCGCTGAACCAGGCCCGGCGCGAGGGACACCATATCCTGATCCTCGATACGGCCGGCCGGCAGGTGCTCGATGATGACCTGATGGCTGAGATCCGGGCCGTTCAAAAGCGGGTCGGCGCTACCGAGCGCCTGTTGGTGCTCGATGCGATGACCGGTCAGACTGCCCTAACGGTGGCTGAGCAGTTCCACAAGGCGGTCGAGCTCTCCGGCTGCATCCTGACCAAGACGGATGCGGATGTGCGCGGCGGCGCGGCAATCTCGGTCGCCTTCAGCACCGGCGTACCGGTGCGTTTCGTCGGCTTGGGCGAGAAGCTTGATGCCTTCGATGTCTTCGACCCGCAACGCATGGCCGGCAGTATCCTCGGCCAGGGCGACATCGTCGGCCTGGTGGAGAAGGTCCAGGCGAATGTCGATCAGGAGAAGGCCCAGAAGCTGGCCAAGAAGGTCAAGAAGGGCGGCTTCGATTTGATGGATTTCGCCGAGCAGCTCGAACAGGTCCAGAAGATGGGCGGCATGGGGCAGATGCTCAAGATGATCCCCGGCATGAAGTTGCCGCAGGAGGCGATGGACCAGGTGGACGAGAAGCCGATGCGCCGGATGCAGGCGATGGTCTACTCGATGACGCCGTACGAGCGCAGCCATCCCAAGATCATCAACGGCAGCCGCAAGCGCCGCATCGCGGCGGGCTCCGGTGCCTCGGTGCAGGAGCTGAACCAGATGCTCAAGCAGTTCGCCGGTATGCAGAAGATGATGAAGAAGATGCGGGGCAGCAAGGGCAAGCGCCTGATGGCCCAGCTCGCCGGCAAGATGGGCGGCATGGGCGGCGGTGGCATGCCACCGGGCGGGATGCCGCCCGGCATGCCGAAGATGTAACGCCCGATCTCATGCACCGGCCATCTTTCCGGCCGCTTTAGTCGACGGCGTACGCCCTGCCCGGGATATCGATTCTTCCATGTACCGAAACCTTCACCTCGCCCGTCCCTGACTGGAGGGTGGGGGAGGCCGTTCTGGCCGTGGCCGCAAGCATGGCGGGGCGGATGGGCTGTGGCCGGTTGTGGTCGATGTGGATGGATTCGATCCGGTAGGATGCAAGGCCTAGGGCGCGCGCGACCCCGGCTGCCTTCTGTTTGAATCTTTCGATGGCTTTTTGCACCAGTCCGGAGCAGATCTTCTCCTGTGCGCTTCTGGAAATCCCGAACCGGATACCGTTTGCCAGCCCCCGATGATGCTCGATGGTCCGGATAATGGCGCTGACTTTCTTAAGATCGGTGGTCGTGATGCTCTCCTGCTGGATCATGGTCCACTGCGGTTGTTTTTCATCGTGCTCCTTGCCGGGGGCGCGCTGTTTGACGATCCGCCGGTCGAGGGTCTGCCGATCCGCCTTGAAGGGCCGCAGGACCTTGTCGATCTCCGCTGATATCGTGTTCACGCGGTTCTCGATCTCCGCGGTGTCGTCCGCGGTCTGTTCGATGCGATAGAGGATGGTCACCTGGTCATTGGGCACCCTGGTGTTGCTGGTCGCGTTGATATACACGGCCGTCTGATGGCCGGCGGCGTGTTCCTCTGGCGGCTGTTGGTGCGAATTGTAGGAGTAGAGGAAGAGGAGAATAATCAGAAATGCGATTGCGACCTGGCCGAGCGTGATCCGTCGATTCTTCAAGGCATGCTCCTTTGATCGGGCCGTGTCGGTCCCCGGTCCCGAATGCTTGTCCAGATTAAAGCTGAATCCGCCCCCCTATTACAATCGAAACCGGAAGGTGATTGCAATGCCTCCCGGTTAACGATGCAAAGCCGCCAACTGGGCCTGTTTGTTGGGGTCGGGTTGCCGACTGCGTGGGGGCAGGTCTCCCGCTATTGCCCCTTCGGTTGCGCGGTGGCGATCTTCTGTGCCCTGGCGATTTCGTCCGAGCTGGAAGCGCCCTCGATATAGTTCAGCATGCCCTCGGCGCGTTTGAATCCGTTCCGCTTGGCGCGCATCAGCCAGACCATGGCGCGTACGTTGTTCTGCGGTACCCCCGTCCCCTTGTAGTACATGACGCCGAGGTTGCTCTGGGCATCGGCCGCGCCATGTTGCGCGGCCTTGTGATACCACATGGCGGCTGTGCGCTCGTTACGGGTGACGCCCTTGCCGGTGTGGTAGAGATATCCGAGGCTCGACTGGGCATCGAGATCGCCCATCTTCGCCGCTTTTAGCCACAGCTTGAGGGCCTTGTCGTAATCCTTCTGGGTCGAGGCGTTCTGGTAGTGGTCGAGCCCGCGCAGGAAGAGCTTATGGGGAGAGGTCGGCTCGGGCGGTGCCTTCTTCGCCGGCGATTGCTCCGCCTGCATCAGCTCTTCGGCCGACTGGCTCCAATTGATATCACCGGAGCCCGCCCATGCGCGAACCGGTGTGATCGCGATGAGACAGACTAGGAGCGCGGCGAATCTGACAAGGCTGGATATGAACATATTCCTCCGTGGATTGACAAAGCGTCGCTTCAAGCAGGATCATTCCACCACACTCCGGAAGCCGAGCCAAGCCGTTGCGGCGCGGTCCCGTCGCTGCCTTTTGCCGGTGCAGGACGGCTGGGTTATGCTGCAGTGTATGTATGGCACGGGCCGGAACAGGGCGCTCTGAGATGCTGGAATCTATTCGCGACTTTCTGAAGTTCGAATCGGCCAGCGGCATCGTGCTGGTCGGCGTGGCCCTGCTGGCGCTGATCGTGGCGAATTCACCATTGGCACACCTCTACAACCTGCTGATCGACATGCCGGTGGAGATTCGCATCGGGCCGCTGCAGCTAGCCAAGCCCCTGCTGCTCTGGATCAACGACGGGCTGATGGCGGTCTTCTTCTTTCTCGTTGGGCTGGAGCTCAAGCGCGAGATGCTGGAGGGAGAGCTGGTCGACATGCGGCGCGCGGCCCTGCCGGCCATCGGCGCGGTCGGCGGTATGGTCGTGCCGGCCGGGATTTATCTGGCCATCAACCACTATCTCAACGGCGCCAGTGCCATCGCCATCAACGGCTGGGCGATCCCGATGGCGACCGACATCGCCTTCGCGCTCGGTGTGCTGTTGCTGCTCGGAAGCCGTGTGCCCTCGGCCCTGAAGGTGTTTCTGGTCTCGCTGGCCATCTTCGACGATATCGGTGCGATCATCGTGATCGCGCTGTTCTACAGCGGCAACCTCTCGACCATGGCGCTGCTGGTGGCGGCCGCCTGTCTCTTCGTGCTCTTCCTGCTCAACCGCCGCGGTACCGCCGAGTTGACCCCCTATGTGCTGGTCGGACTGGTGATGTGGGTGGCCGTGCTCAAATCCGGCGTGCATGCCACGCTGGCGGGGATTCTTCTGGCGATGTTTATCCCCATGCATGACAGGAAACAGCCGGGGCGTTCGCCGCTGCGGCAGCTGGAGCACGACCTGCATACGACCGTGGCATTCGGCATCCTGCCGCTGTTCGCCTTCGCCAACGCCGGTATCTCGCTGCAAGGGCTGGGATGGCACGACCTGCTCCATCCGGTGCCGTTCGGGGTGGCCGCTGGACTGTTCTTCGGCAAACAGATCGGTGTCTTCGCCTTCTCCTGGCTGGCCATTCGCATGGGGCTCGCGCGTCTGCCCGCTGGGGTGGGCTGGGCAAGCCTCTATGGCATCGCGCTGCTGTGCGGCATCGGCTTCACGATGAGCCTCTTCATCAGCTCACTCGCTTTCGAGGATATGAACGCCCACCGGATGTTCGATGAACGGCTCGGGATCCTTGTCGGCACGCTGCTCTCCGCCGTGGCCGGCTATCTGGTGCTGCGCCGGGCGCTGCCGAAGCGAGGTGTCGAGGCGGAGTAGAAGGAGAGGATGCCTTTGGCTTTCATCCTTTGGTGCGTGAATGAATGCCCTTGTTCTTTCCTGCGCGCAGACAAAAGGACAGGAGCGGCCGCCTGCTAACGGGGGTAGAGAGGCTGAATCACTCGCCGATATCCTCGTTCCAGAGCCCGGGATGCCCGGCGATGAACGTCTCCATTAGCCGGCGGCAGGCCGGATCGTCGATGATCGTCAGCGCCACCCCGCGTGAGCGCAGGTAATTCTCCGGGCCGCGGAAGGTGCGGTGCTCGCCGATGACCACCTTCGGGATGCCGTAGAGCAGCACCGCGCCGCTGCACATGTCGCAGGGGGAGAGGGTCGAGTAGAGCGTGGCGCGCCTGTAGTCGCGGGCCGTCAGCCGCCCGGCGTGCTCCAGGCAGTCCATCTCGGCGTGCAGCACCGCGCTCTCCTGCTGCACTCGGCGGTTGTGGCCGCGCCCGACGATCTCTCCGTCGATGACCAG
>DATFLK010000045.1:0-25206 GCA_035267815.1 Mariprofundaceae bacterium
CAGCACCCGGATGAGGTGATGCAGGAGATTGAGGAGTGCAGAAGGGCGTATCCCGATCATCTGATCCGGTTGATCGGATACGACGACTACACCCAGTGCCAGGGGCACAACTTCGTGGTCTATCGGCCAAGAGGCGTCTGATAGTAGGGCGAACATAAATATGACGGATGGCATATATGGATCCGATCCCGCTGTCATTGCGAAGCGGCCAGTGAAATATGAAGCCAAACCCGTTTTTATATCAAAGGAGAACGGTCATGAGTAACGAGTATGGCATTGCTTTGGGAATGATTGAGACCAGGGGTCTGGTGCCCGCCATCGAGGCGGCTGACGCTATGACGAAGGCGGCTGAGGTTCGCATGATCAGCCGTGACTTTGTGGGCGGAGGCTATGTGACGGTGATGGTCCGTGGTGAGACCGGTGCGGTGAATGCAGCGGTTCGGGCCGGTGCGGACGCCTGTGAACGGGTCGGTGACGGTCTGGTAGCTGCCCACATTATTGCCCGCCCGCATCGTGAGGTGGAGCAGGTGCTGGACGGCAACCTGGCCGGCACGAAATCGTAAGATTTTTTAGATAAAGGAGAGTTGTCATGAGTAACCAGTATGGCATTGCTTTGGGAATGATTGAGACCAGGGGTCTGGTGCCCGCCATCGAGGCGGCTGACGCCATGACGAAGGCATCGGAGGTCGGACTGATCAGCCGTGACTTTGTGGGTGGAGGCTATGTGACGGTGATGGTTCGTGGTGAGACCGGTGCGGTGAATGCAGCGGTTCGGGCCGGTGCGGACGCCTGTGAAAGGGTCGGTGACGGCTTGGTAGCTGCCCACATTATTGCCCGCCCGCATCGTGAGGTGGAGCAGGTGTTGGACGGCAATCTGAACCAGGATTAATCATTGACAAGAAATCTTCTGTAGGCTGGATAAGGAGCGAATGATGCGCTATGAACCAAGAATGCCGGGCAGTGTGATGGCTGGAGTAGGTCAATACTCAAGACATTTTGTGCAACCTGGATTGCGCACTGATGCGCGTATTCTTGGTTATCTTGGCCGTGCCATTAGCTATGAGTTTTCCTCCGCTCAGGAGTATCTGGCTCAGGCTGCCCTGGCGCAATCTCGTCACGAGACGGAATTTGCGAGAGGGTTTGTGGAGTTGGCCAATGAAGAGTTTAGCCACGTTGCACTGCTCACGGAACGGCTGGTTCTTCAGGGAGCACTGCCTGCTCAGTCGGTGTTGCATTCGACAACGCTTTCGACCGGTCTTGGCGAGGCGTTGAACATCTGTGAGACCCAAGAGAGAGAGCTGGTCGAGCTGTATACCGAAGCCAAGATATACTGCACCAACATGGGAGCAGAAGAGGATGCCGCTCTTTTCGCAAAGCTTGAGGAAGAGGAGGCAACCCAACTGCAACGCATTGGGCAATGGCGATCGCATCTGCCGAGAGGTGTGTAACTGAGCTCGGACCATAAGGAGTCGATATGAATCCAAGATGGAAAGAACGTCAAAACCCACACAGCCTGGAAGCGAAGTTTTTATTCCAGGATTACGAAACGCTGCGCGTTTTTCTCGACAGGGCGGCGGACTCTTCAGAGAAGCTTGAGGTGCATCCGAATATCAGTTTCGGCAGGGATTACGCTTCCGTTCTTATATATCCTGTGAACGATGCGCTTGAAGATGCCGAATACAGCTTGGCCGAATCTCTCGATCGGTTCTACGAAGAAAGCGATGGTCGGTTAGAGGAGTGACCCATGAGTTCAAACAGTACGAGCGATAACGAGAAAAAGAATCCAACGGCTCAGGGCCAAACCAAGGCCCCTGTTCAAAAGAGCCAGTCAGCCTCTACAGCCGCTAAAACAGTGGCCAAAAAGGCTCGGAATACAAATCCAAAACCCCAGGCGAAGCCCGGCAAACCGGCCCCTGTCGAATCGTCCAAACCGGATTCGCGAAAGTCAGCCAACCCAGGTTTTGCACGCCGTAGGGTGTGGCCAGACTGAACCTCTCCTAGTTACCAGCTGCAGCCCAGCAGGATTCTCCTGCTGGGTTTGTTGTATATGGGGCTCCTGACGCCAGTCTCATAACGACTAACACATAGATAATCACACATACATATCAGTTAAGAATCCAATTTCTATTATGAGATCATGTCCATAGCATGAAAGCAGAAAGAGTGCCCTCCATGTGCTTTTTACAGCTTGGGATTCGTCGGAGGAACGAAAGGTGTAAATCAAAAGAAAGGTAAAATAAATATGTCAAAACTGATTATTGTCATACCTTTGTTACCTGTTCTGTCTGCCATTTTCATCCAGCTGACAGCCGCCAAATTAGAGCGACGCGCAGCTTGGGTAAGTGCCATGGCAACCGGCCTGACCTTTGCGCTCACATTGGTCGTGCTGGCACTCGAAGCGAGCGGTGTGAGCCTACAGACAATGTGTCTGACTCATGCATGGGGTGAACTGCTCAGCGATCCGTTGAGCGCGATTATGGGCACGCTGATTGCCGGAATCAGTCTGATTGTGCATCTGTATTCGGTGCGCTACATGGTCGAGGAGACGGGTTATGCGCGTTTCTTTGTCCTGCTGGATCTGATGACGGCATCCCTGCTGGTGCTGGTTGCCGCCGCCGATCTCATCACCATGCTGATTGCTTGGCATATTATCGGCGTACTGCTCTATTTCCTGCTCGGGCACGACACACGGAGTCAGAGCAGTTTCCGTTATGCGTTCTGGACCTTCATCACCTACCGCCTCGGCGATATTGCGCTGGTGATGGCCGCAGCACTGTTGTATCACGCATACGGTACATGGTCGCTGGCGGATATATTCGCCCATATCCATGCTGACCCCGACAAGAGGGGCCTTCTCGGTTTCTCTGTCGTTGCAGAGACGGCGGCTTTTCTGGCAATTGCCGCTTTTGCCCGATCGGCACAATTCCTGTTGCATAACTGGTTGCCCTATACGATGGATGGGCCGACACCTGTGTCTGCGCTCATGCATGCTGGTATCGTGAATGCCGGCGGTTTTTTGGTAAACCGATTTGCACCGGTATTTGTGTATTCGGGTGATGTGTTGCACGGACTGTTCATCGTGGGCCTGTTCACTGCGGTGATCGGTTCGGTACTAATGCTGGCGCAGAACGACATCAAGAAATCACTGGGCTATTCCACTATGGGTCAGATGGGATTCATGATCATGGAGTGCGGTGTGGGTGCGTTCTCACTGGCGGTTTATCACCTGATCGCACATGGCCTTTTCAAGGGCACACTGTTTCTCGGTTCGGGGAGTGTGATCGGGGAAGCACGCCTTGATGATGGCGTGCCCAAGGATGATCTGTACACCTTCGTGGTGGAGCGCAGGACGGCAAAACGTCGTCCCCCATGGTTGATGATGGCGGCGATGACATTGACGATTCCGGCGCTTGTTCTGGTACTGGCGCACTGGTTGGTCTCGCCCGCGTTCTATCAAGAGCAGGGCGCAGTCATTCTGCTGTTCTTTGGCTGGGTGACGGGTACGCAGCTGCTATTTGCGACATTCCGCATGCGCACCGAGCGAGCCGCTCACCTGTTTACGATTGTGTTGGCTTCATTCACGGTCATCGTGATCGGCTATACCCTGATCAGCCATGTTTTCGAGCTGTTCATGTACCCTGATCCGGCTTTCCGTGAACTGATCCATCGTGCATCGAACATCAATTTCGTCTGGTTCGATATCCTGATAGCCCTGACGACGATCATCATTGTGTTCGGATGGCTGAGCACCCATTACGCCGAACGCGGCGGCAAACGCGGTCCGCAGAAACCGCGACCAGTGTGGCTGAGTTTTTATGCGCTTATCTCGCGTGAATTCTATCTGGCCGATATCTATGCCTGGTTCACACGTATGGTATTACGGCTTGCGGCCAACCTGAATGTCTGGTTCAGGTGGGTGTGATATGTTGAGCCTTACGCTCATCCTTGCCGCAATTTTTCTACCGCTGTTTCCATTCAGTATGCTGTTCAACCTGCTGTATGCGCGTGTCAGAAACCCTTGGCTGCGCAGCGTAATTCTTCTGGTGTGGCCGTTGATCGGCCTGACAGTTACTAGGACATTTTCCAGTATCCCGGACTGGTTGCCGGTCTGGGCAGTACTGACGTCGGCGCTGTATGCCCTGCGTGCCCTGGGGCTGCGAGAAGTGGGTCTGTGGACCGGCTTTATGGCGACATCGTCCTGGGCTCTTCTCTGGGTGCTGGAGAACGATGGTTTGAGCGCCGTACAGTTGGAACTGTTTGCCGTTGGTATCAGCGTGCCGTTGGCACTGATGGCCGTACTGACGGGCGGACTCGAAAAACGCTACGGTGCGGCGTACCTCGGTCTGTATGGTGGCCTAGCACAAACGATTCCACGCTTTGCCGGTGTCCTTGTCATGGTCGTGCTCGCCGTGATCGCGACACCGCTGTTCCCGACATTCTTCGCCATGCTGTCGATCATCATCAAGGCGATTCCCGTGATGCCCTACTTGGCGATGGGCGTGGGGCTCGTCTGGATGTTGTGGAGCTGGGCTGGTGCAAAGCTGTTACAGGGACTGATCGTCGGTCCAAAACAGGCTGCAGTGGTGGATTTGGGCATGGCGAACATGTGGGCGTATGTTGCCATTCTCGTTGCACTGGTGATGGGCGGGGTGTGCTGGTTGGGGGTGATGCTATGAGCGTGACCTTGGGCCAGCGATTAAAGATTCGAAGCATGATCTATGTGGCTGCCGAACCCGTGCCGTATTTCTGGCCCATGCGTTCCTTTATCCATCACAATCCACTGCATGGGCTCGAAAAAATGCCGTTTGACGCGGCGGTCAAGAAAGGTGCGAGCCTGTTCCACGGGAAGGTCTTCCTGCCGCGTTCCGAGTACCAGGACTATCTACGCGAGGGTCAAGTGGATGTCTCCCGTCTGGAGTACGAAATAGGACGCTTCCTTGCGGATCGATCGGCCGTTGCAGATCTCGATATGCGGCAACTGCTGATGACGCTGCTGACGAAAACTGAATCGCCCGTCATGCTTCCAACGTTGCTGGCAACAGCGGCCGACGTGCAGGCATCATTGCAAGGCAAGACCGTTCATGACGAATCGGACCGGTCAAAAGAGATCATCACGGCACGACTGCGTCAGTCGCTGCTTCAGCAACGCACCGTCTACGAATCAGTGGACGTGTTGTACGGTACAGACATCGGGACCAGCCTGGATGAGTTGGTCATTAAAAGCTGTCTGGACTTCTTTGATGAAGGCCAGTCGGTCTGGCGTATGCCCAATCGCGAACAGGGCTTCTTTCGGGCATGGCGCGAAGTGGCAAAACGTAACATTCGTTTCTCCCTGCGCGGCCTGCATATCCAAAAAATCCTGGCAGATCATGAGACGCCAGAAGATGTCATCCACCATGTGATGACGACGCTGCAGGTGCCGGAAGAGCAGTGGATCGGCTTTTTTACTCGGGAGATTGCGAGGCTGCATGGATGGGCCGGTTTTATTCGCTGGCGCGCCAATGCCAAACACTACTATTGGACGCAGCGTTTCCCGGCAGACTTGGTGGACTATATGGCGGTACGCCTGACGCTCGCGCTTGCGCTGTTGGGCAAACACGAACACCGCTCCATGGCGAATACGGCCGAATCGATTCGTGAATTGATCGAAACGCGTCCACACGAGGCGTACCTGCGTCACCAGCTTTATGGTGGCACGGTCATGCCTGCCATGGCGCACCGGATCGAGACAGCGCTGCAGCGAAACCACGACGGCAATCTCGACAGGGTCTTTCAGTCTTACGTTAAACAGAAACGTGCCGACGAGGCACGTCGTCAGGGCGATGCGCTGCAAGACATGCTGGCCCAAGCCAGCATGGCAGACAGGCTTGCCGGATTGCCGGCCGCTGAATTTGAACGCTTACTGGATACCCTGCGTGCCTTCGAACAACAGGAAGGCATGTGCTGGTTGCGGGCCATGGAGTCCCATGCAACGAATCATCTGCTGCAGGGCGTCAACGTGGTCCCCCCCGGTCTGCGCGACAAGCGTCCATTTGCACAGGCCCTGTTCTGTATCGATACACGCTCCGAACGTATTCGGCGCCAACTGGAGTCCATTGGCGATTATCAAACCTTTGGTACGGCAGGTTTCTTTGGCGTCCCTGTCAGCTTCATGGAGCTGGGCAAGGGCAGTGAGACGCATCTATGCCCGGTACTGCTGACGCCGAAGAACGTGGTGCTGGAAACGTCCGTGAACGGCGAAGGGGCGCACGCATTGGGTGCTTTGGAAAAAGGGTTACATGCACTCAAGGACTCGGTGTTGACGCCATTCGTCACGGTCGAAGCCATCGGTTTGTTATTCGGGTTCGATATGGTGGGCAAGACCGTGGTGCCGCGCCGTTATCATCAGTGGCGCAAATACCTCGACAAGAAGAAACCGGCCACACGACTGCTTCTCGATAAGCTGACACGTGAACAGGCGGACTCCATTGTACGCGCGGTGCAGCGTGCGATGATCGTGAAGGCGATGGAGCTGGAGCTGGGTCAGGAAACCGAAACCCTGACCGACGAACTGATTCGTGACCTGCGTGAATCGGCCTTGGGACATGATGAAAGTTATCGCCGCCATGCCGGGTCGCTCGGTATCAGTGAGACCGATCTGGAACAGTTTATCGAACGTTTGCGCAAGGACTATCGTATTAATCTCGCCTTTGCGCAGATGCAACTGGAGCGTCTAGGACGGATCGGTTTCACGCTGGATGAGCAGGTTCACTTCGTTTCAACGGCGTTAAAATCCATTGGCCTGACCAAAGACTATTCGCGCTTCATTCTGCTGGTCGGTCATGGCAGTCAGTCTGACAATAACCCGTATGAATCCGCACTCGATTGCGGTGCGTGCGGCGGCAACCACGGCCTCTCCAGTGCAAGGGTACTTGCCCAGATGGCAAACAAGCCGGAAGTGCGTAAGCGGCTTCATGAACTGGGCTTCAATATTCCGGATGATTCGTGGTTCGTTCCGGCCCTGCATAACACCACCACGGATGAGATTGCGATATCCGATGTGGACCTGCTGCCACCGACACACCTGGTCTATCTGGATCGACTCAAGAAGGGCCTGACTGCGGCGGCCCGACTGTGTTCCCAGGAACGCCTGCCGACACTGTATCCTGCGCAGGAACAACAGGAACCCGCGGTGGCGGAGCGTATGATGCAACGCAATGCCGTCGACTGGTCGCAGGTGCGTCCGGAGTGGGGGCTGTCAGGCAATGCCTATTTTATTATCGGCAACCGCGAATTGACCAAACAGATGCCGTTATACGGTCGCGCCTTCCTGCACTCCTATGATTACCATCTGGATAAGAAGCACCGCCTTCTGGAAAATATCCTGACCGGTCCGCTCGTCGTCGGTCAGTGGATTAACATGGAGCACTATTTTTCCACGGTGGATAATGAGCGATTCGGTAGCGGCAGCAAGGTATACCATAACGTTGCCGGACGTTTTGGTGTCATGACCGGCAACATCAGCGATCTGCGAACCGGTCTGCCAGCACAAACCGTTCTCGGAAACGGCAAACCCTATCATCAGCCTTTGCGTCTGATTACGGTCATTGAAGCACCGTTTGAACATGCGGTTCAGGCGATCGATGCGGTCGTTTCCGTGAAGACCCTCGTTCGCAATGGCTGGATACGTATGTTGATCATCGATCCGGAGACCAGAACAGTATATACGTACGAAGATGGAGACTGGCATAAACAGCCCTGTGCTTTTGAATCAGCTTCGGGGTATTCAAAGGAGTCCTACGCGTCATGAAAAATTTGAACTTCAGCACACTCAAAAAGCTCGAAATTATTCTGGAGGGCGAGCATCAGGCGTTTGTTACTGACGTGCTCGACCGTGCCGGCGTCACCGGTTATACGATTATCAACAATCTGTCAGGCAAAGGCAGTCAGGGCTTCCATGAGGGCCATCTGATGTTCAACGAGGAGGACGTGTTGATCATGATTGTGGTGGCCGTGCCTGAAGAGTTAGTCAACCCCATCATTGAGGGCCTTGCTCCGTTTTACAGCGAACACTCAGGCGTTGTGTTTATTAGCGATATTCAGGTGACACGCATGGTCAAATTCCGCGGCTAGGAGGGGGCGGTCGACAGGCCATACCCGTTTTCCCGGAAGGTGTGACATCAGTTGTTGGTCCGGTGTGTCCTCCCTAATCCATAGATGATATCTATTTGTACTTGTCAAAAATACTATTTCTCATTATAGGAAACTCCCCATAACATATGAACCTGCCAATGCGCTGCTTCGCAAGCAGTGGCGCAGTCGTTCATGGCACTGATTGATTCATTGTCGATGAAAAGGAGCAGACTTATGACGAAAGTCGGTTTGTCTTTGGCTACTTACGCTATTCCCATGCTCTTTGTGGTTGCTGCGTTGGCGAATGCGCGGGCGGCACGCTGGCGACTGGCCCAAGGTCTGTCCATGCTGGCCCTCATCGCTACGGTTATTTTTGGAGTCTTGGTGCTGTTTCACGCTCCGATCGCCATGCAGGTTATGCATCAGCCATGGGTTTCACACTCCCCGGTCAGTTTCATCATGTTGATGCTCGTCAGCTTCATCGCTCTGATCAATGTGAGTTATTCCCGCTCCTACATGGCCGGGAACAGGGAGGAAGAAGCGCGCTATTTGCGCTGGCTGATGACGACTCTTTGTGCCGTGGCACTGGTGGCCGTCACCAACCATATGCTGGTGTTCTTGGCCGCATGGATATCGATCAGCTTCGGCTTGAATCAGCTGCTGCTCTTCTACCCTCAACGGCCGCGAGCCGTGCTTGCCGCGCACAAGAAATTCATCTTTGCGCGCATTGCTGAACTGAGCCTCTTCGGGGCATTCCTGCTGCTGCATGCAGTCCATGGCTCCTGGTTGATCAGTGATAGCTACCGGGAGTTGCACGGTCAACCGGCGTTGCAAGCCATGCAAATGGTGGCGGTTACCCTGCTGGCGTTGACCGCCCTGATCAAATGTGCGCAGTTTCCCATCCATGGCTGGCTGATCCAGGTAGTGGAGGCCCCGACGCCGGTATCGGCGCTGTTGCATGCCGGCATAATCAACCTTGGCGGCTACCTGCTCATCCTGTTCGCGCCCTTGCTGTCCCAGTGTGCTCCGGCGCAATGGCTGCTATTAGTGGTGGCTGGGATGACGACCGTGGCCGCGGCGCTGATCATGATGACGCGTATAAGCGTCAAGGTGCGGCTGGCTTGGTCGACAATGTCGCAGATGGGGTTGATGCTGGTCGAATGCGCACTCGGTCTGTATGAGCTGGCGCTGCTGCATCTGGTGGCACACTCCTGTTACAAGGCCTACGCCTTCCTGAATTCAGGCAGTGAGGTCGAATACGATCTCAAGCGCCGCATGGCCATCAACGCCAGCCCCGGCGGGAAGGACTGGATTGTCGCCGGCTTAATCATGGCAGCGGTAATCGTCGCGGTGATCTATGTGCTCGACATCCCGCCGCCGTACAGCGCGTGGCTCCTGCTGGGCTATGCCATGACGCTGCTTCTGGCGGAGCGCAACAGCGTGATCCGGAACGGCAGCCTGATACGCGCATTCGGCCTAGGAATTATGCTGACTCTGGCCTATGTGGTGCAGAAGCAGGGGGCAGGATTGATTCAGCCCCAGCTGCCAACGACGAGCGGATGGCTGGGCGATCTTTGGGTCGGCCTGCTGTTCACTGCGCTGTTGATGCTCTACTGGCTTATCCGTTTCCGGCCGGATCGTGACATGGTGCAGAACTTCCGGATCGCCCTCTACGCCGGTTTCTATATCGACGAGTGGGTGACGCGTCTGACCATGATCCTGTTCCCGATGAAACTGCCAGTGCGTGTGAATCCCAAGCAACTCCAGATCCCCGATAAGGAGATGATCAAATGAGTGCCATGGCGAAGAATGCAATCAATCAGGATGACGCCACCCCAAGGCTCGGCGAGAACCGGAGGAAAGCGCTGGACGGCGCTTGCGCCAAGATTGCACCAACCTGGCCGCTGGATGAGTTGATTGCTGTTAACCCCTGGTGGGAGATGCGGAGCATGACACTGCCCCAGGTTTCCTCCCGCTTGGCAGCTTTGACACAGGCGCATTGCCTGATGCCGAAGATCTACTTCGAAACAAGGTGGATGGAGCAGATACAGCCCGAACATCTCGAGCGGGCCGTGACCGAGACCGGAGCCTCGATCGATGTTCACGAACTGGAGGCCTATCTTCTCGAACACGACGAGGTGGCTCACTGGCATAATATCAGTGATCTGCTGGACAGCAGCAGGGATCGCCAGCACAAGATGGCCTGGCGGGATGAGATTACCCACCAGATTAGCCAGTTCTGTGCTTTCTATTTCCATAACTCCGATGTCGCATCGCAGTTCACCAACGAGACTGAGGGTCTGTATGAGGCATGGTTGAGCACGACCCAAGTCGACAAGGGTATCGAGATAGTCATGGATGAAGAGGGTTTGACCCGGTTTTTCAGTGGGTTGCCCTCCGATGCGGAGGCGCTCCTTTCCATGGCATTGAATGAACTCGGTATCGCTGACGAGTATGTCGAACTGTATGCGCATGCCCTGCTTCTGGACATCAACGGCTGGGCATCCTGGGTGGCATACCTGCGCTGGCAGGATCGTCTGAATGGAGAAGAGAACCATCTGATGATGGAGCTTCTGGCGATCCGCGTTGCTTGGGAGCTAGTGATTTGGCGCTACCAGCGGCATAAATACAGGTCGGTGTTTGCCAGGATGAATGTGCTGTGGCGTCACCAGATGTCGACATTGCCCCGCCTGATCGATGTCCACACACGCTCCCAGAAGAAGGGATGGATCTGGCAGCGTGCCGCCGAGATCGCCTACCAGGAGGGGTTGCATAAGCAGCTCTGTCAGGGTGTGCCTTCAAAGGCACAGCAACCGATGCTTCAGGCCGCCTTCTGCATTGACGTGCGCTCCGAGCCGATGCGGCGGGCGTTGGAGTCGCTGGATGCACGTATCCAGACCATCGGTTTTGCCGGTTTCTTTGGTCTGCCCATCGAGTACCAGCCTTCTGGGACAACGCTGAAGAGGCCTCAACTGCCGGGCCTGCTCAAAGCCAGCATTAAGGCGCAGCCGAGGTTGAAGCCGAAAACAGTGAAGACGCAGAGCAGTGAGCTAAATCGAAAGGCGCGGTGGGCTGAATGGGGCATGGCGGCGCCTGCAACCTTCAGCATGGTTGAATCCAGCGGCATGATGTATGTGCTGAAGCTGCTCAAGGAGAGCTTCTTCCCATCCGGCCACGGACATCCGGTCAACGACCTTCCGGTCGGAAGGGAGTGGGAGCTGACTCAGAATGAGGCAGCTCTCTCCACGGACCAATTGGTAGAGACCGTTCATGCCATTCTGAAGGCAATGGGCTTGGACCGGAGGCTAGCACCCTGGGTGCTGTTGGTCGGCCATGGCAGTTGCACTAGTAATAACCCGCATGCTGCCGGCCTGGATTGCGGGGCCTGTGGTGGTCAGACCGGAGAGCTGAACGTGCGAATCCTATGCCACCTTCTGAACCAGCCGGAGATCCGACGGGGACTTCAGACCAAGGGCGTTCCCATCGCCCAGGATACCCGTTTCGTGGCTGCCCTGCATAACACTATGACGGACGAGATTCGCTGTTTCGATACTGATGGCTTGGATACCATGGTCGATGGCTGGTTGGAACGAGCCGGTGAGCTTGTGCGGAAAGAGCGGGCTGGCCAACTTGGCTTGCCTGCGATGTCCGATGAGGATTTGCGCAAGACCCTTGTCCGTCGCAGCCGCGACTGGTCGCAGGTGCGACCGGAATGGGGCTTGGCTGGTAATGCGGCCTTTATTGCGGCTTCAAGAGAGAGAACAAGAGGACTGGATCTGCAGGGACGGGTTTTCCTGCACGATTATGATGCCGACTCTGATGAAGGGTTTGCGTTGCTGGAGCAGATCATGACGGCACCGATGGTGGTGGCGAATTGGATTAATCTGCAGTACTACGCTTCTGTGTGCGACAATTACAGGTACGGTAGCGGAAATAAGGTGCTCCATAATGTGGTCGGTGGCAATATCGGAGTGTTTGAGGGCAATGGTGGCGATCTGCGCATCGGTTTACCCATGCAGTCGTTGCATAACGGCGAGGAGTGGATGCATGAGCCATTGCGTCTGAGCGTCTATATTGATGCACCTCGCCACGCAATCGAACAGGTGGTTCAGCACCATGAGAGCCTGTACAACCTGATCGATAATGGATGGTTATACCTGTTTCACTGGAGTGGGGATGGCGAGGTCTATCGCTATCACCACGGTTCGTGGGAACGGGAGATCTTTTTATCCAGCCGAGATGAAGAAGCGGGGTGATGTATGGAAAACGACTACATGTTAGAAGAGAATCCAGTGCCCCAGGGGCGGAATCAAAATCTTATCCGGCATGCAACCCTGCGCCAGATCCAGATTTTTGAGGCTGTCGCACGTAACCTGAGCTTTACCAAAGCTGCAGATGAACTTTTTTTGACTCAGCCCACCGTCTCCGCACAGATCAAGAGTTTCAGCAAGGCCATCGATATGCCGCTTTACGAGCAGGTCGGGCGTGCGATCCATCTGACGGATGTCGGTGTCATGGTCGCGCGGGCGTGCCGCGAGGTGATAAATCAACTGGCCAATCTCGAAATCTGTTTGGATGATTTCAGGGATATGCGGCGTGGTCATTTAAGGATCGCGGTGGTGACGACTGCCAAATACTTCGCGCCTGTGGCCCTGGGCGAATTTTCCATGAAATACCCGCAGATCGATCTTTCGCTCAAAGTGACCAACCGTGAAGAGATATACAAGCGTATTGAGGAGAATCTTGACGATCTCTATATCCTGGGTCAGGCGCCGCCATCCTATCTGGAGCTCGAGATCGTGCCGTTCGCGCCGAATCCGTTGGTGGTGATCGCCCATCAAGATCATCCACTTGTCGGCGAAAAGAACATTCCGTTGTCCCGACTGGCTGAGGAGCCGATCCTGATGCGCGAACATGGCTCCGGCATTCGCTCAGCCATTGAGTCCCTGTTCATGGAGAATGGTCTCAAGGTCAAGGAACGTATGGTTCTGGAGAGCAATGAGGCCCTGAAACATGCTGTCTATGGAAGGTTGGGGGTTTCGGTGGTGTCCCTGCATGCCCTCAATCTGGAGTCTGAAGATAGCCCCTTGGCTATTTTGGATGTTGAAGGGTTTCCCATCCGTAAACAGTGGAATATCGTATATCCGAGAAGAAAATCGTTGTCGATGATCGCGGAGGAGTTCCTGCAATTCCTGATCGAGAAAGGCAACAGCTATTTCAGGTTAAACGAAAACTTCAATGAAATCAGTCGTAAATAGTTTAAGCAATTGAGTCATCGCCCGCGACTGTTCACCTGTTCCGGAATGACTGATCAAGGTTGAGGCGACGATGGTTCGCGATGAAGCCTTAAGGTTATGGCATCGTCGAGCACCTTGCAGTCGCAATCATTGCCGAATAAAGATTGTCAGCCACATACCTTTGTGGTGCGTATGAATCTGCGACTGGCTAAATGCAAAGTGTCGCATATCATTATGGATTCATGTCCGCATGATTGATACCGGTCCCATCATTGACTGGTATTAAGACCTTGCTACCAGTACTGTCGAGCGCTTGCAGAAGCCCGACGGTTCGGCCGGCGGGTCTGATGACGATCAAATGACCGAGGCAGTACGATGACAGAGACGACTGAGAACGCGCCGCTCGTCGGCATTATCATGGGTTCCACCTCCGACTGGGAGACGATGTCCCATGCGACTGGAGTATTGACGGAGCTGGGCGTTCCGCATGAGGTGCGGGTGGTGTCGGCCCACCGCACACCGGATCTCCTGTTCGAGTATGCCGAGAATGCCGAGTCCCGGGGGCTGGAGGTGATTATCGCTGGTGCGGGTGGTGCCGCTCACCTGCCGGGCATGGTAGCCGCCAAGACACTGCTCCCCGTGCTGGGCGTACCGGTCCAGTCGAAGGCATTGAACGGTATTGATTCCCTGCTCTCCATTGCACAGATGCCGGCCGGTGTGCCAGTGGGCACCTTGGCTATCGGAAAGTCCGGTGCGGTCAATGCGGCCTTGCTGGCCGCCAGCATGCTGGCCAACCGGCATGAGCATGTCCGGCATGCACTGGCGGCATTTCGCCAGCAGCAGACGGAGAGCGTGCTCGCCCAACCGGATCCCCGCGACGCCTCATGAATATCGGCATCGTCGGTGGAGGACAGCTGGCCCGGATGCTGGCGCTGGCCGGCTATCCGCTGGGTCTCTGCTTTACCTTTCTCGATCCGGCTCCGGATGCATGCGCTGCACCGCTCGGCACGCACCTGCAGGGTGAATACGACGATGAAGAGATGCTGAAGCAACTAGCGGCTAGCAGTGATGTCGTGACCTACGAGTTCGAGAATGTGCCTGAGAGTGCAGTCATATATCTCTCCGAGCATACCACAGTCCATCCCGGTGCCGAGGCCCTGGCTGTGGCACGCGACCGGCTGCGAGAGAAAAGCTTGTTCCGGGAACTCGGACTCGACACTCCGGCGTTTCTCCCGGTCGACAGCTTGGTTGAACTGCAGCAAGCGGTCTCCGAGATTGGTCTGCCAGCTGTGCTGAAGACCCGGACACTCGGTTACGACGGGAAAGGGCAGGCAGTGCTGCGCGAACCTGGCGATGTTGCCACGGTCTGGGAACAGCTGGGAGGAGTGCCCCTGATTCTCGAGGGTTTTGTCACGTTTGACCGCGAAATCTCCGTTATCGCCGTGCGGCGGGCAAGTGGGGAGGTTCGTTTCTATCCGGTGGCCGAGAACACTCATCGGGACGGCATTCTAAGTGTCTCCCGGTGTCGCTCCGCCGATGCGATGCAGCCACAGGCCGAACAGTATGTCCGCTCGGTACTGGAGTCGCTCGATTACGTCGGGGTGTTGACACTGGAGCTGTTTCAGGCCGGTGACAGGTTGCTGGTCAACGAGATGGCGCCGCGTGTACACAACTCGGGTCACTGGACGATCGAGGGCGCGGCCGTCAGCCAGTTCGAGAATCACCTTCGGGCCATTCTCGACCTTCCGCTGGGTGAGACCCGCGCCGTAGCACATGCTGCCATGGTCAATTTTATCGGTACCATGCCTGCCTCCGCGGAGGTCGTCTCCCTGGTCGATGTTCACCTGCACGACTATGGAAAGCTGCCGCGACCTGGAAGAAAACTGGGGCATGCCACCGTCGTCGCAGCGGATGAGCGTGGACTCGATGTCTCAATCGAGGCGCTTTTGTCGCTTCGGTAAAAGTATTTGTGTTCGGCCCGTCACTGGCATCGGGACCATGAATGGACTAGAAAGGGACCCTATGGAGGAAGCGCTCGATCTGGCCGGACAATACACCGCCGTGCGGATGCGTTCCGAAGCGCTGTGCGCCGATCTTCCGCCGGATGATTTCGGGCTGCAGGCTTTGCCCGAGACCAGTCCGCTGAAGTGGCATCTGGCGCATGTCTCATGGTTCTTCGAAACCTTCATTCTGAAGCCTTTCGATGCGGACTATCGTTTCTTCGACCCGGTCTTCGAGACACTGTTCAACTCCTACTACAACGGCGTCGGAAATCCCTTTCCCCGTCCCAACAGGCATCTTCTCTCGCGCCCTACGCTGGAGACCGTGTACGCCTATCGACGCCATGTCGATGCGGCAATGCAGTGCCTGCTTGAGAAGGCCCCGGATGAGCTGGTGCGGCGAACCGTGCTGGGATTGCATCATGAGCAGCAGCATCAGGAGCTGATGCTGACCGACCTGAAGTACAATCTGTCGGTCAATCCCCTATATCCTGCTTATCGCGATGGGCCGTTGAATCGGACTGAACCGCACGACTTGGCCTATCTCCACTTCGATGGCGGTCTTGTCGAGATCGGTACCGATGATGGCGATAGCTTTAGCTACGACAACGAACACCCGCGACATCACTACTGGCTGGCGCCGTACGAACTGGCTAGCCGTCCGGTGACCAACGGCGAGTATCTGAGCTTTATCGAGGATGGTGGCTATGATAATCCGCTATTGTGGCTCTCCGACGGCTGGGCCGCAGTCCAGTCGGGGCAGTGGGCCCATCCTCTGTACTGGCGTTGTATCGACGAGGTCTGGCATGAATACACGCTGCACGGTCTACGGCCGCTTGATCCCCATCGACCGGCAGTGCATTTGAGCTATTACGAGGCCGATGCTTATGCGGGCTGGGCCGGTGCCCGCCTCCCTACGGAGCAGGAGTGGGAGCATGCCGCAGTCTCGCGTTCGCCGGAAACCGGCCAGTTCTTCAATCCGGATCGGCTGCATCCGGACCATGGACAGGAGCAGGATGGGCTTTGGGGGCTTTATGGCGGCATCTGGGAGTGGACCGCATCACCCTATGTCGCTTATCCGGGCTACCGCCCGGCGACGGGTGCCATCGGCGAATACAACAGCAAGTTTATGTGCAACCAGCAGGTGCTCCGCGGTGGCTCCTGTATCACCCCCGCCGGTCATATACGCCCCACCTACCGTAACTTCTTCTACCCACCCGATCGCTGGCAGTTTAGCGGCCTTCGGCTGGCACGGGATGCCGGAGAGCCGGAGAGGAGTGGCGGATGAACTCGCGGGATGCAGATCGTGAGGACGGCTTCACCGTTCACCAGATGCCGACCTCGTCGGTTGATGAACTGACTGAGCTGATTGAGGGGCTCTCCGCTGACCAGCCCTGGATATCGCCTCGTTTTTTCTACGATCAGAAGGGCTCCGAGCTATTCGACCGCATCACCCGGACTCCTGAATACTATCCCACCCGCACAGAGGAGCAGATCTTCGCCCGCCATCTTCCGGAGATGCTGGCGGCGTCTCACTGTTCGCTGCTGCTGGAGCCGGGAAGCGGTAACTGCGAGAAGGCGGAGCGTTTCTTCCGGTCCGGCGATATCTCGCACTATGTTCCGATCGAGTTCTCCGCCGATTTTCTGATTCGGGCCTGCCGGTCGCTTCGGCAGCGCTACCCGAATCTTTATATCGATGCGATCTGCGCCGATTTCACCAGCTGCGAGGCCTTGCCGGAGAGCGTACCGGAACAGGGGCGAATGCTCTTCTTCCCAGGTTCGACGATCGGCAATTTCGATCCCGACGAGGCCGTCGCACTGATGAAACGTTTTCGGGCGATGGTCGGGCCCGGCGGCTATGCGCTGATCGGGGTCGACCTGCAGAAGGATCCTTCGGTTCTCGATGCCGCCTACAACGATAGTGCCGGTCTTACGGCCGCTTTCAATCTCAACGCGTTATATCATCTCAATGCCCGTCTGGGTTGCGACTTCAGACCGGAGCATTTTATGCATCGCGCCTTCTATGACGAGGAGGTGGGACGGGTGGAGATGCATCTGGTCTGCCGGGACGATACCGAGGTGGGTCTCGGGGACCACAGGGTTACTCTGCACGCCGGCCAGAGCATCCATACCGAGAGTTCGTGGAAGTACACGAAAGAGGGCTTTCATCGTCTTGCCGGCCGGGCCGATTTCGAGGCGGTGGATGTCTGGACCGATCCTCGGCAGTGGTTCTCGGTGCACCTGCTGCGGGCAGGGGCCAAGGTAGGGTAGGGGGGGTTACCGCCCGTCGATGTGTGAAGCCAGGGCAAGCGCCCGGTGCAGCGCTGTGTCGATTACCTGCCTGTCGGTGTAGAAGTGGGGCGAATAACGGATGCCGCCGCCGCGGTGGGCGCAGATGATGCCTTCACGCATCAATTGCCGGTATATTTGTGCGTGAAACTCCGAATCCCTCTCCCGAAAACGAAAGGTGATGATGCCGGCGCGGCGGTCGGAACCCTGCGGCGTGACCAGCTCCAACGCCGATTCGGAGAGGATCGCTTCGGCCAGCCAGGATGTCCGGTTCAGAAGCTCCGATTCAATCCTTTCCATGCCTGTCTCCTCGAGCAGAGAGAGGCTTGCATCCATCGCGAAAGCGCCAAGCATGTTGGGGCTGCCCGGTTCGAAGCGGCGGGCGGACGTGGCTTCTGTCCAGTCGATGCGATCGAAATCACCGGCGTGCTCGACCATATGCCATCCGTATTGGTGGAGATTGAGCTTCTTCCGCGCCTCCGGGCGGCTGTAGAAAAGTGCGATGCCCTCCGGTCCGAGCATCCATTTGTGGGCATCGGCGGTGACGAAATCGGCATGGCATGCCGCCGCATCGAAGCGCAGGGCGCCGAGTGACTGGATAGCATCGACACAGAAAAGCACGCCTCGATCACGGCAGGCTTTGCCCAACCGCTCCAGGTCCATGCGCAGGCCGGTAGCATACTGCACCGAGGATACCGACAGCAGCCGGGTGCGTTCGTCCATTTCGGCGATGATCGCCCCCTCCGGATCATCTCCGGAGAGATCGGCGCAGCGCAACTCGATGCCGCGGTTCTGTAGCGATTCCCATACGATCCGGTTGGAGGGGAACTCCTGATTGGTCGAGACGACATTGTCGCCAGCTTGCCACTCCAGACCATAGGCAACCAGCGATAGACCCTCCGAGGTGTTCTTGACCAAGGCGATATCGTCCACACTCTCTGCATTGACGAGCCGCTTCAACCGGTGCCGCAACCTCTGCTCCGTCTTCAGCCATGCGAGATAGTCCGCCGCTCCTCTTGTGCAATTCTCTTCGGCAAACGCCTTTACGGCTTCGGCAGTGCGGCGTGGCCAAGGGGCCACGGCTGCATGGTTCAGGTAAAGGGTTTCGGGGTCGAGGGGGAATTCGGTAGACATGGAGGCAGTGAAAATCGAATTGAACCGGACGTCAATGGCCGCAGAGGGGGTTAGTGGTGCCGGGAGCGGGAGTCGAAACCTCCCGCAGGTACTCTGAGAGACATGGAAAATCACGTAGAATCCCAAGCAATTACAGGCGAAACGCCCTAAAGGGGCATTCCCCCGAATCGGACCAAAATATGCCGAAAAGTGCCTCCATTGGGCACGGATTGGTCACAAACCCTGACAACTTCTGGACTTCCCTTAAGCGTATGTCTGATCAGTACGTGCACCTTTGTATCCGTGTTGCTGGTGCTGCTGATTCTAAGTTTGCCGCATTCGGCAAGCTCTCCGATTTCTGTCAGATGATCGGTGTCGATATGCCTGAGTTGTCGGAATCTGTTTCAGTGGAGGGCGCAGTTCAACGTCTTGTTTCTGAGCATTGGTGGCGTCGCGTCCTTCGTCGGAAATTCATGTATGAGCTAGAGTCTCAAGCCATCATTGAAAGCCGCGTGAGCCTCTACAAGAGCATTTATGTTTCCTCCGAAGGGTTGGGGCTTCATCGGAATCAGAAGGCCCGTAATCGTCGTCTGTTGGAGCACCTTCGCGCTGTGAATGAGGAGGGCGAGGAATACTCCCTTGCTGAGTTGGCCGATACCTCGGTTGCTAATCCTGAGAACCGGCGCAATGAACTCATGTGCCGCATCGCTGGCTTTGAAAACTACGCCAACGAACTTGGGCATGTCGGTCTGTTTTGGACGATCACTTGCCCTAGCCGTATGCACTCAACCTCTAGTCTCTCTGGTGAGCCTAATCCCAAGTTCGATGGCACCACCCCGGATCAGGCGCAGGCTTATCTCTGCGGCCTTTGGGCCTGTATTCGGTCGAAGTTCCAGCGGATGGGCCTTCAACCCTACGGCTTCCGGGTGGTCGAGCCTCAACATGACGGCACACCCCATTGGCACGTTCTGGTTTTCCTGCCTCTGGATCAACATGACGCGGCTACCTCTGTTGTCCGTGAGTACGCGCTTCGTGAGGACGGTTCCGAATCCGGTGCTGATCGCCATCGCTTTAAGGTGGAAACGATCGATCCTGAGAAGGGGAGTGCCGCTGGGTATATTGCGAAGTACATCTCAAAGAACATCGACGGCTATATGGTCGATTCTGACCTCTACGGGCAGGACGCAAAGGATAGCGCCGAACGTGTTACGGCTTGGGCCTCCATCTGGAACATTCGCCAGTTTCAGCAAATCGGTGGCCCTCCTGTCTCGGTGTGGCGCGAGCTTCGCCGTGTTAAGTCTCTTTCCGATGACGAACAGCCCCTAGAACCCGCGTGGCGTGCTGCCGACTCTGGTGATTGGTGCGCCTTCATCCATGCAATGGGCGGCGTTTCCTGTGGCCGTGGTAACTACACCGTCAATCTCAACAAAGTGTGGAGCGATGAAGAAAACCAGTATGGCGACCCTATCGGATGGATCGTGAACGGCGTTCTTTCCTCTGGTGTTTGTGTCGTCTCTCGCATCCATGAATGGCGTATCGATGAAGTAAAGCCGGGATCGTTTCTGGCCGAACGGGCCACTGCGGGTCCCGCGCTCTTGCGCGGGTGCGGTGGCGCGGAGCGCCCTTGGAGTCCTGTCAATAACTGTACGGGTGCGGAGCAATGGGAGTCAGTTAGACCCCCTCCGAATCCTGTATTCTAGTGGAGGTGTACCGATGAACATTCGACCTTTAACCCAAGATGACCTTCAACGACAGCATCATGTTAGATCAATGCTTTCCGCATTGGCTGATGTGTATATCGAGCATGTTGTGAATCCATCTTTGGCAGATGCCATTGATGTGCCTGACGATAAGTATGAGTTCGATTCTTCTCGGCATGTTTACTTTCTGATGTGCCTGAACCGTGTTTTTGAATGCGTTCAAAAAGACATTGAGAGAGATATGGCTGGGGAATAGAGATTAGGGAGCCTTCGGATTCCCCCTTCTTTATTGTGTTTCAAACCGGCCAGAAGCGGACATCCATCGATAACAGCTTCTTGACCATTGCGGTCTGATGATCGCTTCCTATATCTTATCCCCCCTAGGGGGATATTGGTCATGACGATACACAGCTCACATCCCGACATCATCAAGCGCTTGAAACGGGCCGATGGACACCTGAAGGCCATCGTCGGCATGCTGGAAGAAGGGCGCGGCTGCCTGGATATCGTGCAGCAGCTCCAGGCAGTCGAGAGCGCTATCAGTAAGGCCAAGAAGACTCTGGCGCACGATCATATCGATCATTGCCTGGAGCACGCGGTACGAGAGGGAAGCCAGGACGCGGACGAGGCCATTCACGAGTTCAAGGAGATCACCAAATACCTATGAGCAACGCCCAAGATCTCGTCAGCATGCTTCAGCACGGTACGGTCAACTTGTGGCTGCTAATCCCCAGCGCCATCCTGCTGGGTGCCCTGCATGGCCTGGAGCCGGGACATTCCAAGACCATGATGGCCGCCTTCATCATCGCCGTGCGCGGCACCGTCACCCAGGCTGCCTTGCTGGGTCTGTCGGCCACACTCTCGCACACGGCCATCGTCTGGATCATCGCCATCGGTGGGCTGTATTTCGGGCGGCACTGGAATGCCGAAATCAGCGAACCGTATCTCCAGGTGGCCTCGGCGGTGCTGATCGTCGGTGTCGCTGTCTGGATGATCTGGCGCACCTGGCGGCAGCAGAGGGCTTGCCTGGTCGATCACGATCATGGGCATGACCACGACCATCATCATGACGAGGTGAAGCGGATCGATATCGGCCACAGCATGGTTCGGCTGGAGGTGTTCGAACAAGGCGTGCCGCCCCGCTTTCGTCTGTTCAATGAGAGGGGGCATGCCTGGACTGCGGATCAGGTGGGTATCGAGACCGAGCGCCCGGACGGTACCCGGCAAGTCTTCACCTTCGTGCAGAAGGACGGCTTCCTGGAATCGAACGAGGAGATCTCGGAACCGCATGAGTTCGTCGCTCGCTTATCTCTCGGGCATGAGCATCATCTCCATGCCTACGACGTGGAGTTCGTCGAGCACGACCACCATCACCATGCCATCGCCGACTACGAGGATCTGGACGTGTCGGCACCCGGCTACCAGGACCCGCACGAGTTGGCTCATGCCAACGACATCCGCCGCCGCTTCGCCAATAAGGATGTGACCACCGGGCAGATCGTCATGTTCGGCCTGACCGGAGGCCTGATCCCGTGTCCGGCGACAATCACTGTGCTGCTCTTGTGTCTGCAACTAAAGAAAATCGCCCTGGGAACTCTCCTGGTGCTGTGCTTCAGTGTCGGCCTGGCCGTTACCATGGTGGCCACCGGCGTGGTGGCTGCACTGAGTGCTAAGCATGTGTCCAGGCACTGGGGTGGTTTCGAGGCTTTCGCCCGCAAGGCACCCTACCTGTCTGGGGCGCTCATCTTGTGCGTCGGCATCTATGTAGGTTATCTGGGGCTAAATCAACTAATTTGATTGGGCTAGACGAGTGTCCGCTTCTGGCCGGTATCAGCCTTTCCTTTATCTGCCTTGAGTACCTGTTGTTCTAGGTGCATGCTTCCTGTCATGGGTGATCTTTCCAAAGATGATAAGTGGATGCTCGATACTGTTAATCGTGCTATGAAAGATTATACGGGCGATGCCACTAAATTAGAGCGAGCCATTGGCGCGCTGTTTATGGCTCGTTATATGGGCTGGAAGTGGATTTACCTCGCACATAGTCGCGCTACTGTCCGTTCCTATGAGGGGTTTCTTGGCATTACATTCAAAGACGAATTTCCCGCTGAGGGGGAGGGCATGCGCCGTTCTGTCGCATGGAAGGTTGCTAGCACTGTAAAGGATTTCTGGCAGGCCGCACGCGGCCAAGTTCCAGAGGCAAGAGGCCCGAACATTACAAAATAGTTCTATAGCACTTGACGTTCTATATTTGGTAGGTCTATATTGGCTCCTAGATGGCTTGTTGTGCCATTGGGGGTTTTGTAATGAAGGCTCGGTTAACTCCTATATCCGAAGTTATTCAAGAGTTGGGGCTACCCAATGATTCTCAATTCATTGGCTATGTGATCTATTTCCCTGAGAGGGACGATTATTTCTTCCTCACGATTGAAGACGATGATGCTGACTTGCGTGGTTTCTCTCCAACTCCTCATTTAGCAAAAGTTTTTGATGATTATGACGATGCCCTTGGCATGGCGTCGCGTTTTGGTCGTTTTTCTGAGGTGAGTCTGCTTTTTGATACTGGCCCGGAATACATGGTTTTCCCTGTCTTATGAAATACGTTCTCGCCACAAAGCTCGCCGAGATGTCCGGTATGACTGTCGCCGCTATCAATTCAAAGCGGCATCAGGGCAAGTGGCTTGAGAATATTCATTGGAGAAAGACTTCGGAGCGTGTGATTTATTACTGCGTTCCAGCTATCGAACGTTGGATCGAGGATCATCAATCGTGAGTATCCGTCCTCGTAAAGACAGCATCCAGATTGATTTCTATTATCGTTCTGTGCGTTGCCGTGAGACTTTGAAGCTTGTTCCTACTAAGGCGAATCTGCTTCATGCCAAGAACCTTCTGGCAACCATTCAATATGAGATAGCTACCAACAATTTTGAGTATCGAAAACATTTCCCACATAGCAAAACTCATTCGGCCATGATCTTTGGCAATCCTCTGGCGGGGAACATGACAGTCGAAGATGCCTTGTGGTCATACTTCGATGCCAAGAAACGGTCTTGGAAAAGATCGACCATGCAGACCAACAGGCAGGTTATCGAAAGTCATTTAGCGCCCGCGTTTCGTGATGTTCGTTTGGCTGATCTGAATGTCGGTATGATTCGGCAATGGGTTGGCGGTTTGGCTTGTTCTCCGAAGCGTACAAATAACATTCTGATACCTCTGCGAGGCATGCTTAAGGACGCTCATTCGGATGGGTTGATAAAAGAAAACCCGATGGATCGTATTCGTAACCTCAAGGTGCGGAGTAGGGAGCCTCAGCCTTTCACCCAAAGTGAACAGAAGAAGATTCTTGCCGTTCTGCCCGATCAAGTTAGGAATCTGATTCGCTTCGCTCTTTATACCGGTTTGAGAACCGGCGAGTTGATTGCTTTGCGTTGGTCGGATGTCGATTTTGGTCGGTGCTTGGTTCATGTTAGGCGCTCAATCAGTAGGCAAGAGGAATCCTCGACGAAGTCGGCTGCCGGTGATCGTGATGTGGTTCTGTTCGAACCTGCTATCGATGCCTTGGAAGATCAAAAGGCGTTTACCTTTAAGCAGTCGGGGAGGGTGTTTCATAACCCTGTGACCAATAGGCAGTGGTCGAATGATGGCGCGATTTGGAGATATTGGAAGATAGCCTTCGCAAAGATCGATGTTCCTTATCGTGAGCCTTATCAGACCCGGCACACATACGCTTCGTCTATGTTATCGGCTGGGGAGCATCCTTCATGGATCGCGAGGCAGATGGGGCATACTGATCCCAGCGTGCTATTCAAGAAGTATGCGCGTTGGATGCCGGAAATGTACCCGCATGCCGGTGAGAAAATCAGGGCTGTTTGGGCAAAATATGGTCACTGACGATAAACAGAATCCAGAAGAAACTCTTTCAAATGAAGGAGTTAAAGTGGTACCGGGAGCGGGAGTCGAACCCGCACAGAGCTAAGCTCCGAGGGATTTTAAGTCCCTTGCGTCTACCAATTCCGCCATCCCGGCCATGCTGATGAGAAGGCATGATGCCAAGGAACGGCGACACGGCAAGAGGGGAGTGGCCGCCTGTGATCAATCGGGGCGCCTGAGGTGAGTCACCTCGTGCAGGAAAGCGTATTCGTTGGCACCCAGTCGGGCCACGGGGTCAAGCTTCATCGTATCCACCTTGATCCGGTCATCATCGCGTGGTTCAAGGATGGCATCATCGATATAGAGACGCTGAATCTCGGCGAAGATCAGGCTCTGTGGCCCGGCGCCGATCTCCTCGATCCTGTAGAGGCTGCAGCCATAGGCGACCTTTGCATCGGCCAGACGCGGTAGACGGAAATCGTCGAAATCGGTCAGTTTGAGCCCCAGCTTATCGATCTCCGACTCGCCGGCATCCAATGTGGCGCTGCTTGCATTCATCGCCTCCAGCATGGAGCGATCGGGGATGTGGATCACGCAGTGTCCTCTCGACTCCAGGTTGGTGCGCGTATCCTTGAGGTTGCCGTCCGGCTTATGCCCCAGCGAGAGCATAACCAGAGCTGGATCGGCGCAGACAGCAGTGAAGAAGGAGAAGGGTGCAAGGTTGAAACTGCCGTTTTCGTTCTCGCTCAGCACCCAGGCGATCGGACGCGGAATCAGGGTCTGGATGGTCTGGATGTAACGCTCCCGGGGGGTACGCTGGTCGAAGTCGATAATCAAAGGACGGCTCCCTGTTTCGAAGTGTTGAGGCAAAGGTAGCGAAGCACATTC
>DATFLK010000046.1:0-10804 GCA_035267815.1 Mariprofundaceae bacterium
AAAAGGAGAGGTAGTCGAGCCTCTCCTGCTTGTCGATATGATCGACCGCAAAGGCGATATCATCAGCCAACTCCTTCAACAGTTGCATCTCCTCGGTGTGGAAGAAATTCTCCACGTCGGAGTAGAGGGCAAGTACGCCCACTGCCTCATCGGCAAGCATGATGGGAATCACCGCCATCGACTTGATACCGGCCTCGCCATACCTATCGCCGAATACGACTCTGGGGTCATTTTGAGAATCGTTGGCCACCACGGCATGACGCTCCTGAACAGCCCGGCCGCACATGGTCGTCGACGCCCCCTCGTTCGTAGAGAGAATATCGTGAATGGCACCCATCAGCTCGGAGTCCTTGCCGGACGAAGCCACCGGGACAATATGTTTCTGCTCAGGTTCCACCATGGCGATCATTGCCATTGGGAATCCGCCCGCTTCGGTAGCTATCTTGCAAGCCTCCCGAAACAGCTTGTTACGATCCCGAACGCGCACGATCAACATATTGATCTGGCTGAGTACCAGAAGAACCCGGTTCAAGCCCTTGATCCGGTTCTCGATCACCTTGTGCTCCGTAATGTCCTGCATGGCGCCGCGCACCCGTACCACCTGCCCGTTCTGCACGTCGGGGGTGCATATCGTGCGCACCCATTTCCTGTTTCCCGAAGCGGTGACCAGTTCCAGCTCAAGGTCATAGGGTTTCCCATGCTCGACAGCATCATGCAGTGCGGCCTCGATCCTTTTTCGATCCTCACCCTGGAAGAAGCTCAAGCCAAACGGCGCACTGGTGGGAAGCGAGGGATCAACTTCGTGGATACGCGCGGTCTCTTCCGTCCATGTCCCCTCCCCAGTTCGAGGGTCAAACCCCCAACCTCCGATACGCGCCATGGCACTCATCTCAGTCAGCAGACTGTCCTGCTCACGAAGCTGATGTTCGTATCTTCTGCGTTTGGTAATATCGCGGAAGTACCAGACGCGCCCGTAGTATTTGCCATTCGCGTTAATAATCGGGGCGGAATAGCGATCGACAATCCGGCCATCCTTCAGCTGGAGTTCCTCATAGCTTTTCTCTTCAGGGTGAGCGTAGAGGTACTTGATCCGGTCAAGGAACGCCTCAGTATCCTCGACCAGCTCCAGCACGGCATGCAAAACCACCTCATCCGGACCTGCATCGACCATGGATCCCGGAAGACCCCATAAATCGAGGAATTGATGGTTGTAGGAGAGTATTCTGCCATCCTCGCCGACGATCAGGATGGCATCCAGCGAGGTCTCCTGCTGTGTTTTCAGGATCATGTTCCTGAAGCTGATCTCCTCCTCGATCGCCTTTCTTTCGGCGACCTCCTGTTCAAGAGTGCGATTCGCCGTCTCAAGCTCCTCCATCTTCTTTTCGAGCTTATGAACGAGTCTTTCGTTATAGTGTTTGAGGCTCTCCTCCTCATCTCCGGCAGGGCTCTGCGGTCGCGCCGCCGTCGCCCGCCCTTCCACCTCGCGAAGGGTGGCAACGAACTGATCCGGTTCGGTCGGTTTCACCATATATGCATCGGCACCCAGCTCGAATGCGAGCCGTTCATCGGCCTTGTCCGTATAAGTTGCGCTATAGACTATGAAGGGGATATGCATAAGCCGCTTATCCCGCTTCCAGTGACGCAGTAGCGTATAGCCATCCATGACAGGCATCAGCAGATCGGAGATGAGCACATCCGGTGGGGACTTCCGGGCCAACTCCAAGGCTTCGGCACCATGACCGGCAAAATCAACCGTATACCCTTGGCTCTCCAGCATCACCTGCAGGTAGTAGCGGTTGTCATCCCTGTCGTCGACTATCAGTACACGCTTCATGCATCCCTCTCCGAACCGGACAGGAAGACCTCGACCTGCGTCACGAATGTTTCGGGGTCTATGGGCTTCTCAAGGTAGCCGTCGCACCCCGCAACGATGCACTTCTCCCGGTCCCCGACCATGGCATAAGAGGTTACCGCCACGATCGGCGTATGCTGCAGCACAGCGATCTGACGCAGAGCCCGGGCGACCTCGTAGCCGTCCATCAGGGGCAACTGGATATCGAGGAGGATCAGGTCCGGTTTCAGCAATGGAGCCCGCTCTATGGCACTCGGCCCATCCTGGACAGAGACCACGTGATACCCCTGCTTTTCGAGCAGGAAGGTGGTCAGGTAGCGGTTCTGTTCATTATCCTCGACCAGGAAAACCGTCCGTCTCATGACACACCTTCCAGTTGCGCGGGCAACAATACCGTAAACGTGCTCCCTTTCGACGGCTCGCTCTCCACAGATATCTCGCCCTCAAGCAACTGCGCGAGCCGCTGACAGATCGCCAACCCGAGTCCGGTTCCCTCGTGCTGCCGTGCAATACTGCCATCTATCTGATGGAAGGGCCTGAACAGGGTTGCAAAATCGCCCGTTTCAATGCCAATCCCTGTATCGGTGATCTCGAAACGGAGTGGCGACAGGGTGCCATCGCCCTGCGGCCGCCCCCCGCCGACACGAACGGAAACCATCCCCTCTTCGGTGAACTTGATCGCATTGTTGATCAGGTTGAGAAGGATCTGCTCCACCCTTCTGCGATCGCTCCGCATGGTCTCGAGTTCGGTCGTGATCGTGGTATTCAGCTGTATGCCCTTCCTTTCGGCCATCGGCCGCATCGAGGAGATCACACGATCAAGGGAGCCGCGCAAATCGAACGATTCGGTACGGATCTGCAGCTGATTCGCCTCGATTTTCGAGATGTCGAGCACATCGTTGATCAGCTCCAGAAGGTGACGCGCGCTCTGTTGCACCATCTCGAGCTGCTTGGACTGCTCCTCCGTTAAGGGGCCGGCCATGCCATTGAGCACGGTGCTGGTAAACCCGATAATGGAGTTGAGCGGTGTGCGCAATTCATGCGACATGGTGGCAAGGAAACGGGATTTCACCTCGTCCGCAGATTCGGCACGAACCAGCGCCTCTCGAAGCTCGGCGGTACGGAGTGCCACCTGCCTTTCGAGCGATTCATTGAGATCACGTAACGCATGCTCGGCCTGTTTCCGTTCCGTAATATCCAGAATAGCTCCTGTAAGCCTCAGCGGATTACCCTCCGCATCCCGCTCTAGGTTGCCCATCTCGTAAACCCAACGCACCTCACCATCTTTCCTGACAACCCGGTATTCCAGTTCCAATTCCTCTTCACCGTTGATGGCTCGCTGTTGCGCCTGACGCAGCATGGCCTGATCAGCGGGATGGACCACCTCCATAAATGCCTCGTAATTTGGCATCGATTCGGAAGGGGTAATACTGAGAATACGGTAGGTTTCATCCGACCAGGCCAACCGATGACGAACCAGATCGTTCTCCCAGCTCCCCAAGTGGGCAATCCGCTGGGCCATGGCCAAGTTCTCTTCACTCGAGCGCAATCTGGATTCGATTCGTTTCCGTCTGGAGATATCGAAGCCCATCATAATGAGGCATGGCTCTCCGTTGATCACCACCCTTCTTCCGGTTAGCAAATAGGGGTTCGATCTACCTTTACGGCTGATCAGAGATGAATCCGTGGAGGCCTCGCCCTGTTCAAGAATGGCTGAAATACTTTGCTGGATGGAAGGCCTGTCTTCCTTGGCAAAAAAGTCAAGCGGTTGCATCATCTCAATCTCGCTGCCCGAGTAACCCGTAAGTGTCTCCAGATTCCTGTTCCAGCGAAGAAGATTCCCACGTTGATCGAAAAAAAGAACGATGCCCGGCATGCTTTCGATAATAGTGTCGGAAAAGGCTCTCTCGCGCGCAGCCCGAATCTCTGCCTGCCGCCTCTTCTCCTCGCGCGCAAAACTCTCTACGGCAAACGAGATATCGCTGACTATCTCTTCCAGCAATATAACCACGTCACCGTGGAAGAAATTACGCTCATGGGTGTAGACAGAGAGCACACCGCATAGCTGACTCTGCTTCCATATCGGGAACACAGCGTAGGCAAGAAGGTCAGCAGTTTTGCCGCCCTCCAGATGCGGATGGCCGTAGACATCGTTCGATATATCGTTGCATATGTGCCTTTGCCTTGTACTAAACACCCTGCTCCAGAAAATATCCTTTCCCTTCCCTTTCAAGGGAAACTCAGCACCAAGGAGTTCATTATATGCCCCTCCGTGCCCCGCTACCGGCACTAGAAGGTGCTGTTCAGGGTCATATCGCCCAAACCATGCCAGATGGAACCCCCCATATTCGACTAATATTCGGCATACAAACTGCAGCAGCTTGTCATGGTCGCTGGTGCGTACAATTTCCTGATTGATCTGGCCGAGCGCGGCGTACAGACGTGACATGCGAGCCGCATCACGCTGCCGTTCCTTGAGAGGCGAGATATCACGAGCGATTTTCGAGGCACCAATAATCCTCCCTCTGGCATCCTTGATAGGAGAAATTGTCACCGATACATCGATAAACCGTCCGTCTTTTGTCTGTCGTATCGTTTCGAAATGGCTTATTTTTTTTCCTTTCCTGAGCTCTCCCAGGATATGATCCTCTTCATCCAATCGATCATTCGGAATCAGCCGTTTTATCGAGGTTCCC
Source organism: Mariprofundaceae bacterium (assembly GCA_035267815.1). GTDB lineage: Bacteria > Pseudomonadota > Zetaproteobacteria > Mariprofundales > Mariprofundaceae > DATFLK01. The sequence goes on from DATFLK010000046.1 coordinate 4,549, forward strand.
ACCATCTCTTCAGCCGTATAACCAAAAATTTTCTCCGCCCCGGAGTTCCAGCTACTGATGATTCCATTCAAATCCTTGCCTATAATTGCATCATCAGATGACTCGACGATGGCTGCCAGACGAGCAGAATCGACAGACGATTGCTCCGGTCCGATTGTGGGACGAAGAGTCCACATAAAGTCGCCGCATGGCATCTTTGCTAAGATCCCATCAAGGAATTGGACGGAGCCATCCTTGCACCGAAACGGTATGGATTCCTGATGTTCTTTTTCCTCTGGTTGGGACTTATCAGGGAATTCACCAACATGAGCGCCTTTTATGGCTGTAGCGATATCCCGAAAAGATACTCCCACGATTTCTTCACGTTCATATCCGAGCAGCTCACATGCCACAGGATTCGCGTCAAGAATGTGTCCCTCTCCGCTTTCGATGAGGACGGCATCCGATACATGCTCCAAAAGGACTCTATAATACGTTTCAACCTTCATCCGGGACGGGAGTTCCACTTCAACATCACGACGATTTTTTTCAGTCCTGCTTGCCATAGTTCGACCTATTCCTTGGCTCATTTGACGTGCTACAGAGGACTTCAAAAGAAGTAATACAAGATATTGTATAGTCAATCCGGATTTAATTAGTCAAGTATAAGTGTATACTCTAATTGTTATATAATATTATAAGGTCAATTGAGGGGCGCACTCTCCCGGATACCCATTCGCGTTCAGTCACACCGGTGACTAGGCTAGCCCTGTTTGCTACGAATTACCCGCCTAGGAGGTTTCTCAATGAAGAAAGGTATCTTATTGCTTCTGCTCGGCACGGCGTTCGTCGCCTGCGCCAAAAGCCCCGGCAACCAGGAGACCGGCTACAAGGGCATTCCGTGGGGGGTCGACGTCCAGACGGTGGCTAAACAGTTGAACGCGGCACCGGATGTCTCGAAGGTAGATTCACTCTTCGGCAATGACGACCGGCAGCTTCCGAGGGCCAAGATACTGCTGAAGCAGGGTTTCTCGAAGCTCGTAACCGGGAAGACCGGCAGCGATCCTGACAGCATCGACGCGCTCAAGCATCTCAGCCGTCTTGATGCTGGCGATTCGAGCTACTGCCTCTTCTTCAGAGGGAGGTTTGGCATGGCACTTCAGGAGACTCCGGCAAAGCACTATCAGACCGATCACACGCGGCTGATGAAGCGCTACGGAGTCATCGACAAGAAGGTGCAGTATCGAGCAAACGTGCGCGAATCCGCCTACTTGGTCCAGTGGCATGACGCGGACGGCATCATCATCCTGGCCCGCGAAATCTACGGGGACGATCCGGCGCACCAGCACACCGACACACAGATCATCCACATGGACAAGAAGCTGTTCGACACCGTCTCAAGCCAGTTGAAATGATGACACATCAAGTCACGGAAGGTGAAAACCCGGCTGTAAACCTGAACATGGATCTCGCCGAACGGGTCGTCATCGAGACCGGTAACATGGCATGGCAGCCGAGCCCCGTCGAAGGGATCGAACGCAAACCGCTGGCGCGCGAGAAGACCGAATCGGGGCACGCCACCAGCATCGTCCGCTACGCCGCCGGCGCCCGCTTTGCATCCCACACCCACCCTCGAGGGGAAGAGGTCTTCGTGCTCGACGGCGTCTTCTCCGACCAGAGCGGTGACTACCCGGCTGGAAGCTATATACGCAACCCGGCTGGCAGCACCCATGCCCCTTACAGCGAGCCCGGTTGCACGCTTTTCGTCAAGCTGGGGCAATTCGCCGACGGGGATAGCGAGACGGTGCGTATCGACACGAATCGGGCGCCGTGGCTACCCGGCCAGGGCGGGCTCGAGGTGATGCCGCTGCACGACTTCGGGGTAGAGCACACGGCACTGGTCAAATGGCCTGCCAACGAACGCTTTCAGCCTCACCGTCATTTCGGTGGCGAGGAGATTCTAGTGCTATCCGGCACCTTCATGGACGAGTATGGCGCCTACCCGCCGCTGACCTGGCTGCGCAATCCGCACATGAGCCAGCACCACCCCTTCGTTGAGGAGGAGACGATAATCCTCGTCAAGGTCGGCCACCTGCCCGTCGACTGAACGCCTTAACAGCGCAACGCCCCTAGAGTGAGACCTTGATGGCTCCAGCCGTGGCTTCGGCCTTGCGGCGTGCCTCCACGACATCCTCGCCGCGCGCCAGTGCCACGGCCATGCGGCGCTTGCCGCATATCTCCGGTTTGCCGAAGAGCCGAAGCTGCGTGTCCGGCTCGGAAAGCGCCGTCTCAAGCCCGCCGAACGAGGCCTGTGAGGAGCTACCCTCCACCACCAGAGGACAGGAGGCGGCCGGACCTAAGAGACTGATGGTAGGGATCGGGAGCCCGAGAATGGCGCGCGCATGCAGAGCGAACTCGGAAAGGTCCTGCGAGATAAGCGTGACCATGCCGGTATCGTGCGGCCGGGGCGAGACTTCGCTGAAGATCGCCGCATCACCCCGGACGAACATCTCCACGCCGAAGATACCATAGCCGCCCAATTCATCGGTAATCTTGAGCGCAATATTCTGAGCACTTTCGAGAGCAGAACCGGACATCGGCTGCGGTTGCCACGATTCGCGGTAATCGCCGTCAACCTGCAGATGACCGATGGGAGCGCAGAAGGCGGTGCCGCCGGCATGGCGGACGGTCAGCAGCGTGATCTCGTAGTCGAAATCGATAAAGCCCTCGACGATCACCTTCCCCTTGCCGGCACGGCCACCCTCTTGGGCATAGTCCCACGCCTTATGAATATCGGCTGCATCTCGAATCACCGACTGACCCTTGCCCGAGGAACTCATAATCGGCTTGACCACGCAGGGCACTCCCATCTCCGAAACTGCAGCCTCGAAACCCTCGAAATCGGCGGCGAAACGATAGGGCGAAGTCGGCAGACCCAGCTCCTCGGCGGCCAGCCGGCGGATACCCTCACGGTTCATGGTCAGTTGCGTGGCGCGCGCCGTCGGGATCACGTTGAAGCCCTCCGTCTCAAGCTCGGCCAGCGTGTCCGTGGCGATCGCCTCGACCTCCGGCACGATCATGTGCGGCCGTTCCGTTTCGATCAGATTGCGCAGGGCCTCGCCGTTCAGCATGTCGATGACGTGAGAGCGGTGCGCCACCTGCATCGCCGGCGCGTGGGCATAGCGGTCCACGGCGATCACCTCGACCCCGAGTCGTTGCAGTTCGATAACCACCTCTTTGCCCAACTCCCCGGAGCCGAGCAGCATCACCCGTATCGCCGCGGGCGTCAGCGGTGTACCGATTCGAACCTCTGCTGCCATGCATCTACCCTCCCGATCGAGATCGATGGCATGACTGTATCGCCTTCCGCCGGGGAATCCACAGGGCAGGACTTCTGCTGATACGAAGGTCGCCGTAAAGAGAGATGACTTCGGTAGATTATCTACGTTCACTTCAACATCACGCCACCGGAAGGCGCTTTTTGGCGATTCGTCCGGCCCTGACTGGAGTTTCACTAGCCCTCCGGGTGCCTGGTGCAGATATCGCTCTTGATATACTTCCTCTGGCGATTACCTTTCATGAAAGACCTACGGCTTTTCGGGAGAGCTTCTATGAGTGGTGACTTTCTTATTAACGGGTTTATTGCTTTATCCATCATACTGCTTGTTCTGTTGTTCTCTATCCAGTTCTGGGATTCCCGAAAAAAATAACGGTTCTGGATATCCCTCGAGCCTAAGGAGGATACAGTTTTGTATGGTGGAGAATCCGCACCACATCCATTGACGTTCGTCGAGCTTGTTACGGAACACAAAATCATCGGCGTCATACTCGTTTTCATCGTTCTGGTTTTCCTTGTTAGCATCAAGAACATCATCACCTCCCTCAGCGAAGGAAGGAACAAGGTGGACAGGAAGGATTGACCCCATCGTTTACGGAGCCAAGGTCAGGTTCGGTTGATTTGAAGGAGTTCATTTGGCCGGTCGCAGGCGCTTATTGCTTGGCCTTTAATCTTTCTTCCTGATAAAGCGGATGATCTGACGCCGGGCTTTTTTATCCGGTCTTTTTTTCGGGGCTGATGCGGCATGGAGCTTTCGTATCTGCCGCGCTTGGTCGCGGGCTTCGATACTTGTTTCATGCTCCTCGTAGAGGGTTCGGGCCACGGCTGCCGAGCCACGTTTCTCTGCCAGGCCGGTGACGGTAACAACGAAGCGCTCCTGTCCGCGGAGGATGGTCAGTTCGTCACCGCACTCCACGGTTCTGGATGGCTTCACACTCGCGCCATTCAATTGAACATGGCCGCCGTTGACCATCTCGGTGGCCAGCCCTCGCGTCTTGAAGAAGCGGGCCGCCCAGATCCATTTATCGATACGTACACCCTTGTCTGACATGCATATAAGGCTATGGCGTATGCCGGCTCCAGACCAGCCTAGCGCCCCGCCGATCATGAACAGGGGGCTTCAAACCCCTTTCGGAGGTTTCTGTGTTACAGTATTCATATCACTTAACGATCCAAAGACCATAACAAATAAGTCTACTTAGACGCCGAACTCTCCGGTACGCTGCGTATTTGGCGCCAGCCGGCACAAGTGCTGGCGCCTGTATCAAAAACAGCTTATCGAGGTGAATATGTTTGTTGCCATGAACCGGTTCAAAATCGCCAAAGGTAGCGAGGATGAATTCGTGAATATCTGGAAGAACAGGGAGACCTACCTGGAGACTGTTCCGGGATTTAAGGAGTTCCATCTGCTCAGAGGACCGAGCAATGATGAGTACACGCTGTTTGCCTCACATACCACTTGGGAATCCGGCGACGCATTCGAGGCTTGGACCAAGTCGGAGGAGTTCAGAAAGGCACATGCAGGTGCCGGTGCAAATAAGCACATCTACCTCGGACCGCCGCAGATTGAGCTCTTCGAAGACGCTCTTTAACCGGGCTTCCCGGACGGACAGGAATCAAAAAGGCGCCCTCTCATGGGCGCCTTTTAGGTTCAGGGACTGGCAATAACTTCGACTGCCCCGCTTGAGAAGTTACATCCTATTATTACCAACGGAAAGATTGCCGGACATAAGGTCATAGTTTTTCCTGATTATGCTCCTAACCTCCTTCACATACTCCTCGCCTCGCTGAGAATAACCGGCGATCCCCTTAGCAAGCTCTACTGCTGTCGGCTGCTTCCTTCTTTTTTTGATGCTGTGACGCAGTTTCCTGAGTGGTTTATACATCTGCACCCGATTAATGCTTCGAATATAGCTGGCCACGGATTCATTGATCGAAGCGTAGGTAGCAACCTCATGGGTCATCCCTGCTCGCCTCTTTTTGGGCACGATGCCGCAGTCTGGGGTGAAGCACCATTGCCCGAACAAATTCAGACCCTGACGTGCGAAACGCGACGTCCCCCAGCTTGACTCAATTGCAGCTTGCGCGAGCGCCAATCGAAAAGGCACCGCATCAACGCGACGCCTGAGCAGCATCCACGCATGCTTATCGTTGATATCATCCATTTCCACATGATACTTGTCGGCCAACTGGAACAACCAGGCACTTTCGGATTCAGTAAGAATTTTACCGTGATCCAACTTGTCTCGCATGGCCAACATCTGTTGACGCTTCACTTTCACCTTTTTGTTTTCTGCTTGAACAATCGGGCGTAAAAAATCGAAAAATGCCTTCTTCTTCATCTTCACGTTCTGGATGGCTGAAAAGTCAGGCAATTTCCGAATCGTTAATGAATCGGCTCTCCACCATGAAATCGCTACACTCAGGCCGCCAACAGCCAGGAATATGAAGGCGAACAGAATGATTTTCCTGGCTCGTTTGGGGGCAACAACTTTGTTCATCATCATTCCTCTCGGTTTAGGCTCAAATAATGTGTAGATCGCCTCCTAATTCAGTAACAAAGGGGACTGCAAATACACCCCTCCCCTCATTTCTACAGTATGATCTGGACTCTATAGACTCGTCGAATCAATTTTTGGCACTTGCTATCATAAACGGGAATTCACTCTAGTGCAGTTCGAAAAACACAAATGCGTGAGAATAAAAAAGGCGCCCATCATAGGGCGCCTTTTTGGTTGAGTGACTGGCCTTACTTCAACTGCTCCAGATCACGGACACCACCACGGTCGGCGCTGGTGGTCAGGGCGGCGTAGGCCAGAAGCGCCTTGGAGACAACGCGTTCGCGACTGACCGGCTTCCAAGCTTCTGTACCCTTCGCGTTCATCGCTGCACGGCGCTCGGCCAGCACCTCATCGGAGACGGCCAGCTGGATGGAACGAT
>DATFLK010000047.1:0-10575 GCA_035267815.1 Mariprofundaceae bacterium
ACACTGCTGCGCCGCTCGGCTCCCGACGCCTCGTGGGACGACGTCGAACGCGACCTGACCAATCTCGGTTTCGCCCCCGGCTGGGGTCGCGACGTCGAGCGCATTCGCAACACCATGTCGCTGCTCTCGGAGCTGCTGGAGGCACCCGAACCGGGCGCGTTGGAACTCTTCCTCAATCGCATTCCGATGATCTACCGGTTGGCCATCATCTCGCCGCACGGCTTCTTCGGTCAGGCCGATGTGCTGGGCCGTCCCGACACCGGCGGACAAGTGGTCTACATCCTCGATCAGGTACGCGCCCTCGAACGGGAGATGCGCCGCAATCTTTACGACCAAGGCCTGGATATCATGCCCGATATCGTCGTGCTTACCCGACTCATTCCCAATGCACAGGGCACCACCTGTGACCAGCATCTGGAGCCGATCTCCGGTACCGAGAACGCCCGCATTCTCCGCGTCCCCTTCCGCAATCCGGACGGCAGTGTCGTGCCGAACTGGGTATCGCGCTTCCAGATATGGCCCTACCTAGAACAGTTCGCCCACGATGCGGAGTTCGAGCTGGTCGCCGAAATGGGCGGACGGCCCGACATGGTTATCGGCAACTACTCCGACGGCAACCTGGTTGCCATGCTGATCGCCCGCAGCCTGAAGGTCACGCAGTGCAACATCGCCCACGCCCTAGAGAAGAGCAAATACCTGATGTCCGACCTTTACTGGAAGGAAAACGAGGAACAATATCACTTCGCCTGTCAGTTCACGGCCGATCTGATCGCCATGAACGCGGCCGATTTCATCATTACCAGCACCTACCAAGAGATCGCCGGTACCGAGGATCGTCTGGGCCAATACGAAAGCTATCAATCCTTCTCGTTACCCGATCTCTACAGGATTGTGAACGGCATCAATGTCTTCGACCCGAAGTTCAATATTGTTTCGCCGGGTGCCGATGCGGAGATCTACTTCTCCCATAGTGACAGCGAACGGCGACTGACACACACCCAGGATGAGATCCAGTCGGTGCTATTTGAGGAACATGGCGAATCTAGGGGAAAATTTGGCGATCCCGACAAACCCATCCTGTTCTCCATGGCCCGACTCGACCGCATCAAGAACATCACCGGCCTTGTCGAGTGGTACGGACAGAGCGAGGAGCTACAGCGTGAAGCCAACCTGCTGATCATCGCCGGCCACATCGACCTAGATCGCTCCGACGATGCCGAGGAACGGGATCAGATACAGCGCATGCACGATCTGTTCGACACCTATGGACTCGACGACAAAGTCCGCTGGCTCGGCGTGCATCTGCAGAAGAGTATGGCCGGCGAGCTCTATCGCATGATCGCGGACCGCCGCGGAGCCTTCGTGCAACCGGCCCTGTTCGAGGCCTTCGGCCTGACCGTTGTCGAGGCGATGGCTTCCGGTCTTCCGACATTTGCCACCTGTTACGGCGGACCTCTGGAGATCATCGAGGATGGCGTCTCGGGCTTCCACATCGATCCGAACAACGGGACGGAAACCGCCGAGAAGATCGCCCGCTTTTTCAGCCAGTGCCGGGACAATCCGGAGCAGTGGCAGAAGGTTTCGGAGGCGGCGCTATGGCGTATCGAGAGCCGTTATACCTGGAAGCACTACGCATCCCGACTGATGATGCTCTCGCGCGTCTACGGCTTCTGGAAGTATGTCACCAACCTGCAACGCGAAGAGACGAAGCGCTATCTGGAGATGCTCTATGCGCTGGGCTACCGCGATCTTGCCAAAAAGGTGCCGCCCTCAGGCGGTTAATCCGGCGTAGACCCGTTCGATACCCTGCGCCACCGCCGGCCAGGCGTGGCGCTCGCGTGCACGCTGCATCGCGGCCTGGCCCATCTCCCGACGCCTTGCCTCATCAAGCGTCAGTACGGCCAGCACACGTCTTGCCCATGCCTCGTGATCATTCGGATCGGCCAGATAGCCGTCCACCCCCTCGCGGACGATATCCACGGGCCCGCCGTGACACGTCGCCACCACCGGCGTGGCTGCCGCCATCGCCTCGACCAGCACCAGTCCGAAGGGCTCGTAGAGCGACGGACAGACAAAAAGATCGGCGGCACAGTAGGCGTGTTGTATCTCCTCGTCGGAGAGACGATGAAACCAGCGGATATGCTTTCCGATCCCGAGTACCCGGACCCGCTTTTGCATCGTGGCAAGCAGTTCCGCCTCCGATTCCGAGGGTGACTGCGGGCCCGCCGGCATCATGAAAGTGACGGATCGGCCGAGCCGTTCGAGTTCACGGGCCACCACGGGCATCGCCTCGATCCATTGCAGGAAGCCCTTGCGGGCATCCAGTCGCCCGACGGTGAAGACCATCAGTTCATTGGTAATCCCCAACTCCTGCTTGTGTCCGGCCTTGTCCATCACAGGTGCAAAACGATCCACCTCGACCCCGCCGGGAACGATATGAATCTTGTCGGCATCAACCCCATAGCGTTCCGTCAGTATCCGGCGTTCGACGCTGCTGAGTGCGATAATGGTATCGGCGGCCCGCATCACACGGGTTTCGGCGGGGATGCGTATATCGTAACGGTAGGTCTCCATGTCCGGCAGGCTGTCCTGCTTCAGCTTTCCCAATGAATGGCTGGTAAAGACTAGCGGCTTGCCGAAGGCCAGGCTCGCCGCCAGCGCCGTGACGCCACCATCCCAGTAGTGGCCGTGAAACAGGTCGGCCGCGGCCAGCCAGTCTCTTTCGGCACGCACCACGCGATCGGAAAACTCCGGCAGGAAGGGCCCCATATCCTCCTTGCGCAGGAACCCCTCAGGTCCCATGGCATAACGAGCCACCTCGGCGCGATCCGCCACGCGCTCCCTCGACGGTCTCTGGTCGAAGGCGCGCGTAAAGGCCTTCACCCCATGCTCCATGGCCGAGAATGCCTCCATGATACGGGCCTCGTAGACGCACTGTCCGCCGGAATCGGGAGCGCCGGGAGGAGCCAGCGGATCGCTATGCGGACAGAAAAAACCGATACGCATGATCTGCCTACTCCGAACCGGCCGATGCGGAAAGATGGCGATGCATCAACCGATGATATTGAGAAGCATGTGTTTCATCTCATCTGTCAGCGTACCGAGGCTGGATGCGTCGGTCGCTTCCAGCGACACCATGACCTCCGGCTGATCGGCGCTCGGAAGGATAAAAGCGCTGCCCGAGTGCATACTGAGCCGAACCCCTTCGGGAACCCCCTCCATATCCGCCTCCTCTCGATCTGACAGCGTGCGCATGACACGCCCCATCTCCTCCCATGGACAAGCGACATTGAAATGATGCTCGAAACTGCGCGGCACCCTTCGGTGCAAATCCCGCAACAGCATCCCGTATTTGCCCAGAAACTCGAGCAGGCGGCAACAGGCCGAAAGTGCATCATATCCGAGATAGAAATGCTCGAATTCGAACCATTCCAGCGTCCCTTTCGTCTGTTCACGGATTTCGGCAAGACGGGCCGCCGCCTCGACGCGGGTCACGACCACCTCCCTGTGTTGCTCCCTTGCCAGCTCATACAGGAAGGCGGGATGACCGGTGGAAAGAAATACCGGTAACCGCTCCGGTGCACCGAGAATGAAGGCGGCAATCAGAAGATGTTCGGAGCGCTCGTAATCAAGGATCTCGCCATCCTCGTCGATCAGCTGCAGCCGCTCCGAGCCGGCATTCATCACGAAGCCCAGGGAGTGGTTCAGTTTGACGATCTTGCGCGCGGACTCGATGTTGATGTCCGGATCGCCTCCACCGCCGACACGTAGATAGCTGATCCCGGAGCGCCTGAATATCTCATCGAGGATACGGATACTGACACTCCCCTCGATACAGCAGACCGTCTGCCGTTGAATGCGACCGATCGAGGGGAGATCCAGACATGGAATCAATGAATCGAGATAGCGTTCGGAGACCCGTCCGGGATAGCGAAGATGCCCCACATGGCGCATCGCCACCTTCGGATAGTCGGCCCGGTAGAAGGTGGCCTCCACCTTCCGGCGCGAGCTCCGGGTCAGCGGCAGGCCATGACTCTCGAACAGCTCGATCTGAGCCACCTCGGGGTGCTCCTCGGAGACTCGCAGATGGACCCCTCCGTCGATACCGCGCCCGTAGCCGGCGCAGAAACGGGTCACCGGAGCACTGCTCTCCTCCAGGTCGTCGACGTCGACACCGACCGCCAGAAGCCCCGACACGAGAGCACGTTTGATCAGCCGCGAGAAGGGATGGCGGTCACGGCTGACCACCACCCTGCCCCCCTGCTTGATCCATGTGCCGAGTGCCTTACCGACAACAACAGCGAACTCGGGCGTCACCCACAGGTTGCCGAGTCCGGAGATGCCGCGGGAACCGAAAATGGAGGGACGGGTCAGTGATTCCCAGACGAGATTCTCGGTCACCGTAGCGCCGATATCGACCTTCTTGTCCGGCCAGATCATGACACCGGGCTTCACCACCACGCGCTGCCCTAGGTGACCACCGGCCCCGATCACGCATTCGTTGCCCAGTTCGCATTCCGCCTCGATGATGTTCCTGGGGGCCACAATGCAGTTTCGAAGGTCGGCGCTCTCGCCGATAAAACAGTTCCGCATAACGATACTGCGGCCAATCATGGCGTGGTCATCCACTTCGACATTGTCACCCAACATCACGTAGGGACCGAGCTTGGCACCGGCATGGACCTGCACCCCATTACCCAGCCAGCAGGGTGGTGTGATACTGATATCCGGGGCCATATCGACTCCCTCCCCGATCCAGACCCCTTCCGATATCTGGTTGCCGTCAAGCGGAAGCTTCACCTTGCCGTCGAGGAAATCCCAGTGGGCCTGCCGCAACTGATCGAGTGTCCCGATATCGCTCCAGTAGCCCTGGGCGACATATCCGAATATGGGCACCCCGTCCTGTAGAAGCTTCGGGAAGAGGTCACCGGCAAAATCATAATCCTCGCCCTCGGGAATATAGTCGAGCACCTCCGGTTCGATCAGGTAGATGCCTGTATTAACCGTGTCGCTGAAGACCTCGCTCGGGCCCGGTTTCTCGAGAAAGCGCTGCACTGCGCCGTTCTCATCCGTGATGACGATGCCGAACTCGCTGGGATCACGCACCCGGACCAGACAGAGGCTGACCTTGGCCCCCTTCTTCCGGTGGAATTCGAGAAACTGATTAAAGTCGAAATCGACCAGCGCATCACCGCCGGCGACGAGAAAGGTCTCGTCCAGATAGGGAGTACCGAGTTTAACGGATCCTGCCGTTCCCAGGGGCTCCTTCTCAAGCGTGTAGTGCATGGTAAAGCCGAAATCGCTGCCGTCCCCGAAGTGGTCACGAATGACACGGGGACGATAGTGCAGTGTGGTGACGATCTCCTGCACACCGTGTGCGACCAGATGGCCGGTAATATGTTCCATGATCGGCTTGCCGAAGACCGAGATCATCGGCTTGGGGAGGTTTTCCGTCAGGGGACGAAGTCGTGATCCCTGACCGCCGGCAAGGATAACTGCTTTCATGCGATAGCCTTCCGGCGTCTATGCATCATCGATATCTGTTCACTCGTAAGGCGTCCATTCCAGTTCTGACCGTAGCACAACCCGGTGCTCCGCCGCAAATCGATGCTCGCACGACACGGGGCGCATACACTGCGCCCCGTGCGCGGACAACCCGCTATTTATCAGCTTTTTTGTCCGGTTGGATGTAGAGGTAATTGAATCCTCCGGTGACACCTAACCCGGTACTGGCCGAGATCGCGATCGGTTGCAGAGAGATACTCCGATCATTCCCGCCAACCAGCACCGAAGCGCCGACACCGGCTCCGACCGTCGCCGAGCCCTCGACGCCTCCATACTTGCCGGCGAGCTGGTAGGTACCCGGTTTGAAATCGGCCGACAGCACGGTGTATCCGATCGTCTGTTGCCGTTTGACGTTGACATCGATACCCAGACCGATACCGGTCTCCCCCTTGTAGTGCTCGGGCGATCCGCCGGCCGTGGACTTGAATACGCACTTCACGTCGACCGTCGAGTGAATCAGTAGGTTCATGCCGGAACCGGGTACCGTCTTGCACGTCAACACGCCCACCTTCGTTCCGGAACTGCTCACCTCCTCACCGGCGCATGCCTGCCGGGCCGGAAGTGCATACGCCGCCAACAACGCGGCAAACATATAGATTGCTACATTTCTCCCCTTCATTACAGCCTCCTTATTCCTTATCGCTGGCAACCGGACTGCGCTGACCGCCAGATCATCAAAAGGCCCCGTTCACTCCCGAAGCCTCCCTCTTCAACGCCGATGCCGCCTCCAATACAAGCGGACGACAATGCGTCCATTGGCCGAGAAACCGGGGAACGATTTTTCAACGGTTCCTCATATATCTCTTAGCTCAAACGGGGGAATAAGTAAATCGGATACCGGTTACGACGCACCGTTTCCGGCATCCTGATCGACTGGCACTTCCCGCCAGCCGTCTAGCATCGGAAAGTAGAGTCCGAGCCTGATGGACCGCGCCTCCATGCGGGAGACAATGGCCGCGTAACGGAGTAGCTGATCGGCATGACGCTGGCGCTCCTGATCAAGAAAATCATCCAAGGCTCCGCCCTCGTGCGAGGCGGTCTTATAGTCCACGATCCAACGCGTACCGTCCGCTTCGATGAAGCTTCGATCCAGAACCACGTGCATCGGCCGGCCGTCCACTATGGTCGAAAGCGCCCATTCGCAACGCGCCTGTCGATCGCGCGACGACAGAATCCAGCGCCCCTTCGAACTCGCCAATGTCCGGCGAACCGCATCGTAGCTCCGTGAGGCCGCCGCTTCCAACATGTCACCGGAAAGGCCGTCCGCCATCAGCATGCGTCGCATCATCGTCACGGTTGTATCGGTATCTTCATCGCGCCAGGCTTCCACACCCTTTTCACCGATGCGCTGCAACGCGGCATGAACGGCATTGCCCACGGGAGCCGCCTCGGGACCAGCCCAGAAGTATTCGCTTTCACCACGCGGTGGGGTCGCGCTATCGATTATTTCCGGCACCGATTTGACGCGGGTCAAGCGCGGCCGGACATGCGTCACGCCCTCTTCTCCCCACTTCAGCCAATCGATCTCGGCACCGAAGCAGTGGTTCTTCCCACCCTCCGGAAGAAGCAGCGCCAGCAAGGAGCCGGATGCCGGCCGTTCACTCCCTTCCGGCAGATGGCCGAACATGTGCAAGGCCGTCTCCGCACGCGTACACGCCACATAAAGGAGTCGCGCCTGCTCGTTCTCTTCGCGGGTCTTCTCCACACGCCGCACCAAATCATATACGGCATCACTGCTGCGCACCGCTCCACGCACCGCAATCAGCGGCTGAATGCCGCTCTCGACCGGTACATCGGTAAAGGCGAGCAGCGGCAAATCGCTGCGGCTGTTGCCATAACCGAGCCCCGGCAGAATGACCACATCCCACTGCAACCCTTTGGCGCCGTGCATGGTAAGAAGTTCGACACGTGCGGCCTCGGATGAGGCATCGGGAGCGGCGTAAAGCTTCTGCAACCGCTCATCAAGCAGACCGAAATCGACCAGTCCGCCATCCTCAACCTCTTCGACAAGATCAAGCATCGCCTCGATGTTGCGACCACCGTCGGCAGCCATCAGACCCGGCATACCAAGCCGCTCCCAAGCCAGCACCAGCAGTGAGCGAAGCGGCATGCGGCCGGCCAGTTGCAGGCATGGCGACAGTGCTCGTGTCAAAAAGCGTACACGCCACTGCACCTCCTCATCCAGCCGACGCAGGCATACCGCATCGGCGATAATCTCGGCAACCGGCCGATCGTCTCCGGCCAGCAACCGATATATCGCCGCCGTATCGATACCACAACAGGGTGCCCGCAACAGTGCCGCCCACGACGCCCGGTCCGCCGGGTGCAGCAGCGCCTGCAGCAGCGCCTTCAACAGCCGAATCTCCGGACGTGCATGCAGCGGCAGGATGTCGACCGCCCTGAAGGGAACCTCCGAATCCGTCAGTGTCTGCATGATGGCGTGCAGATGCTTGCGCGAGCGTGACAGCACGGCGATGCGTTGATCCCCTTTTGCAAGCTCCCGCCGGATGAGCGCCACGACCGCATGCGCCTCGGAATCCGCATCCGGCTGCGGCTGCAGTTGCAGGCGGACCTCACCGGCGTGCGACAGGGCGGCATGCGCCCCGGCATGGCCCACGGCCGCGAGCAGGATATCGGGCTCGTCCGGAAAGATGGACGAGAAAGCACGGTTGACCCAGTCGACAATGACCGGCGAGGAGCGGAAGTTGCGCGTCAGCCTCTTCTGCTCTACATGAGGAAGCCCGGAGCGGTTCTCGGCCGTCAGCAGAAAAAGCCCGACCTCGGCCTTGCGGAAACGGTAAATCGACTGCATTGGATCGCCCACCATGAAGAGGGTACGGTGGGCTCCGTCACCGGCCTGCCACCCCTCGGTGAGATTCCGCAGCAGCCGCAACTGCAGCAGCGAGGTGTCCTGGAACTCATCGACGAGGATGTGGTGAATACGGTAATCGAGTTTCAATAACAGATCGGTCGGATTGCCCTCTTCGTCCTCGAGGGCCCGCATGGCCCGCATGGCGATCTCAATGAAATCTGCCTCGCCATGCTGTTCGAACAGCTGCTGAAGCTGCCGGTTGGCCAGCAACAGAAGTGACAACTGGGCCTCGAGCACCTGCCACTGCCCCTCGTCGAAACAGGGTGTGGCGGGCAGCCTTCTGAGGCCGTCCAACGCATCGGCGAGACCGTCGACCTCGGCCAAATGCGCCACCATCTCCATGAATTGTCGCTTGGGGCCGGCCATTTCCGGATCGGGTGGGAAACCGCAGTTTACATCGACACGTTTGCGGAATCCGGCTTTGTTTTTGGTCAGCAACAAATCGGCCATCCGCTGCCATGCCGTCATATACCGGACATCGGCCTCCGGCCATGTCGCCATCTCCGCCAACACCGCATCACCGAGATTCGTGCCGGCGTACTGCAGCAACGCCGGCATCTCGCATCGGACATCGATGGGGACCAGCCGATCGCACCGGATCAACCGTTGCTGCATGATCTCAGCCAGGCTCCGCTCCAGCAGGACTCGCAGTGTGGACGTATCGTCCACATGCATCTCCACCTCGTGCAACCACTGGTCACGCTTTCCGAGCATGTCGGCAACCAGCTCGACCAGGGCAACCATATTGTGGTCCTGGTGAAGCAGGACCGCGGCGGCCTGATCCGGATCTCGCCGTGCCAAGATGGACACAGCCTGCTCCGCCGCCTCGCGATAGAGCGGCTCGACATACGCCGACGGCACCGGCATATCCCCCAGACCCGATAGCAGCGGTAGCTGGCGGGCCAGTGCATGCGTGAAGCTGTCCAGGGTCATCATACGCAGGCGTGACGGATGCCCGGCCAGATGCCAGCCGCGCTCGGTCGAGCGCCAGTTGGCCGCCTGTGCCAACTGCCAGGTCTCCAGCTTGTGGGAGGCACCGTCCGCAGGCTTTGCCATCGTCAGCGCCTCGATAACACGGGCACGCATCTCCGCCGCCGCCTTGCGCGTGAAGGTCAGCGCCAGAATCTCCTCCGGTTCGTCGACCACGGCAAGCAGCCGGAGAATGCGGCGGGTCAGCAGCTCCGTCTTGCCGGAACCGGCCGGTGCCTGTACGAGAAACGAACCGGCAGGATCGATCGCGGCCGCACGCACTTCACCGCTCATGGTGTTTCCTCTTCCGTATCGCGGTCGATGCCAATCTCATCGATACGGCAGACCGCCTCAAGGCCGCAATAATCGCAGGCATGCGCATCCCGCGGCGACACGTCGCAACGCCCCTGCACAAACTCGGCGGCCAGTGCATCGATGCGCTCGCGCCATCTTGCCAACAGGGAGGACCAATCCTCCGCCGATTCATCCTCCCCTTTGTATGGATTGATTCCCCGGATATCGGTGGTCTCACCCGAAAGCCCCTCAAACCCGGTATCGCCGCTGCGCACACGTGCGAAACAGACCGCATCCCCGGAACCCAACCCCTCGGCCACTGCGTAGAGCGGCAACTGCGGTTCGGCGATCCGTTCTCCGATCCACTTGCTGATACTCTGCCGCTGACCTGTTTTGTAATCGATGAGAATCCTGTGCCCTGCATCGTCGCGATCGATCCGGTCCGCCTTCAGGACAACCGGAAACTGTGACACCCCCGACGTCGGCAACATCAGACGATACGGCTTCTCGCACTGCTCCACCGCGAATGCGGGACGCTGACGCTCCACCTCGAGCCATTCACCCAGCACCGACGCCATGCGACGGCGCTCGAACTGTTGCATCGTTCCCGGTGCGGCAATCCGGCTTTGGCGCCAGGCATGTGTCATCGCCGCATTGATCAGTTCGGCAACGGCCATCTCGTCGAGTGCCAGCAGGGCATGCTGAGAGCCCAGCTGCCCCCATATATACTC
The DNA here is from genome assembly GCA_035267815.1 of Mariprofundaceae bacterium. GTDB lineage: Bacteria > Pseudomonadota > Zetaproteobacteria > Mariprofundales > Mariprofundaceae > DATFLK01. The sequence goes on from DATFLK010000047.1 coordinate 10,432, forward strand.
CAGCGCATGGTGAATCAGCGATCCCTTGTCCGCCGGCGTCACGCCCGGCACCGTCTCCCCAAGGGGCGCCAAGCGCAAACGGTGTGAGGCAAAGGCACGAAACGGGCATGCCGACTGATACCTGATCATAGCGGCACCGCCACC
>DATFLK010000048.1:0-3324 GCA_035267815.1 Mariprofundaceae bacterium
GGTCGGGCACACGTCCGCTGACCATCGCCGTCATCTCCGGGCTGGTCCCCCATGTCACCTGCGGTTCGATCTCTGCCGCATTCAGTTCCACCTCCCGGTCGAAAGCAGCTCCCTCGTCCGAGTAGAGCTCGCGCCAGGCCATCTCAGCCCGTTCCCATGCCTCCCCCTTGGGGGCGAACGGACGGCCGCGCACGTAGTCGACAGTGGTATCGTCCACCGCCACCATGCCGCAGCGCGCACCGGCCTCGATGGCCATGTTGCACAGTGTCATGCGCCCCTCCATGGAGAGCGCGCGGATGGCGGAACCGGCGAACTCAATGGCATGCCCGGTACCGCCGGCCGTACCGATATGTCCTATAATGAAAAGCGCCACATCCTTGGCCGTCACCTCATTCGGCAACTCGCCCTCGACCGTGATACGCATCAGCTTCGGCCGCTTCTGGATCAGACACTGGGTCGCCAGCACATGCTCCACCTCGGAGGTGCCGATGCCCATCGCAATGGCGCCGAAGGCGCCGTGCGTGGCGGTGTGCGAATCGCCGCAAACCACCGTCATACCCGGCAGTGTCAGCCCCTGCTCCGGTCCGATGACATGCACGATCCCCTGCCGCACGTCGTCCATGCCGAACTCGCGGATATGAAAGTCGTGGCAGTTTTGGTCTAGCGCCTCGACCTGCACACGCGAGACGGAATCGGCGATACCCTGATCCCGGTTGACCGTCGGCACGTTGTGGTCGGGGGTTGCCACCGCTGCATCGGTACGCCACGGCTGACGACCGGCCAGCCGCAGTCCCTCGAAGGCCTGTGGACTCGTCACCTCATGAATCAGGTGGCGGTCGATATAGAGCAGCACGGAGCCGTCCTCATTCGCCTTGACCACGTGCTGATCCCAAACCTTGTCGAAGAGTGCTTTTGCCATCTCTGCCTCCGGTAGAAAATCTCAATCTGTTCACCTAATATTATGATTATGGAACGATATATCAAAGGACATTATCTCAAGCTTAGATGAGATTATTTCATGTCTGATCCGATGCCGTCGCTCAACGCACTACGCGCCTTCACGGTTGCCGGCAGGCACCTGAACCTGACTGCAGCAGCGGACGAGCTCTTTGTCACCCCCTCGGCGCTGAGCCATCAGATCCGCGGACTAGAGGCGCAGCTCGGTGTGAAACTCTTCCGACGCACCGGCAAGGGGCTCGCCCTCACCGACGAAGGACGCATATTGCTGCCGGGCCTGACCGAATCCTTCGACAGGATCGCATCCACACTGGGCATGCTCAAGAGTGACCCCAGAGAGAACGACATCGCCATCAGCATGCTATCCACCTTCGCCATGCGCTGGTTTATCCCGCGCCTCTCCACCTTTCAGAAAAAGCGGCCGGAGATCAACGTCCACATCTCCACCTCGGTTGCGCTGGTCGATTTCGGTGCCGGCGACATCGACTGCGCCATCCGCTTCGGCGACGGGACATGGCAGGGGCTACACGCCGAGCTGCTCTTCCCGGAGCAGCTCGTGCCCGTCTGCAGCCCGAATCTTCCAACGAAAGAGAGGCCGCTCGCCACCCCGGACGACCTGAAGCACCACACCCTGCTGCATGCCCAGCTCCGGGCCGACGACTGGCGCATCTGGCTGCACGCCGCCGGCGTCGACGACTGTGACGCCGAGCGTGGTCCGGTCTTCGAGACCCGCAACTTTGCCATTCAGGCGGCCATTGACGGTCTGGGCGTGGCCATCGTCGATCCACACCTCGTCGCCGAGGATCTCAAGAGCGACCGCCTCGTCCAGCCCTTCGAACAATCCCCCATCAGCCGCGGGGCCTACTATCTCGTCTACCCCGACCGTATCGCCAATACTGAACGCTTCATCGCCTTCCGCGACTGGCTCCTCTCCGAAGCCCGGAACGAATCAAGTAAACCGTGAGAACCTGGTACACAAACGAGTATCAGTAGTTACCGAATATGTTGTCTTTGAGGGTCGCAAACAGCGCGTGCGCCGCCTCTTTTCCGTGCCCCTTGATCGCCATCCTGTACTGTCCTGTCATCAGTGCCGCCTTGCGCGCCCAGTTCGCATCGGCACTGGCGACCTTGCGATCCTTCACGACAAAGCCGCTCTCAAAGACCTTAGCCAGCGCCTGCTCAGTACCGTATCTGGCGGCGATCACCTTAAAGGAGGGGCCGGCCATCGGATAATCAATCGCATGACAGGCCTGACACTGCGTGGTCGAAAAGGCTTTCGCCGTGACAGGCATCGACATCAATCCGACAGCGGCAACCGCCGCAAAAACCAGCAACCTCTTCACCACACCACCTCCTGATATGACATCATGGACTCACATCATGCCACCGCAAACAGTATATCGGCAACGAGCCGCATCGCCCGCTCCTCCGATATCGGCAAAGACACTGACACCCTCAGAGCACTATCTACGCACGCCCACACAACACCGCAGGATAAATACCACAAGAAAAAAATTGACTTATAGTCATATCTGGTCTATGGTAAATAAATTATCTCCACGGAGGGGGATTACTTTACTCACTCAAGGGGGGATACCAATGGATGATCAACTTTTCACGTTCCTGTTCGCATTCGTTCTTTTTGGGGCCTGCGTCTTACTGATGGCAGTGACCTCCATACCGGGCGTTAAGCGAATCGAAGAGCTGGATGAGGAAGCGCAGCGCCACTGACCGTCCGTTCCATTCAGCCAAAGCAAAGAAGCGCGCCAGAAGGCGCGCTTCTTTAGTATCCGCTCCCATAAAGAAACAGAACGAACGGCGCCATCGAATCCGGTCCGGCCGGAGCTGTTGCCTCAGCGCGCATGCGCGGTTCCGACATAGCTGCTCTCCTTTCCGTCGTTCATGATATGGACATAGGTAAAGCAGTGACGGGGCTGCTACCATACCTGAAGACCGGAGACGAGGAGAGTCGATGAAGATCAGGCAGTATCAGGTGGACGCTTTTGCAACGCGGGTATTTGCAGGCAATCCGGCAGCAGTCTGTCCGCTCGATGCATGGCTTCCGGACCCTCTGATGCAGGCGATCGCCGAGGAGAACAACCTATCCGAAACGGCCTTCTTCGTCCCCGAGGGAGAGGGCTTTCGCCTGCGCTGGTTCACACCGATGGCGGAGGTCAACCTCTGCGGCCACGCCACGCTGGCTACGGCACACGTGATCCTGAATATCCTCGGCCACCCTGCAGAGCGGGTGAACTTCGAAACCCGGAGCGGAACCCTTACCGTCGAACAATCACACGGACAGCTGTCGATGGACTTCCCCGCCCTTACCCCGACACCGTGCCACATGCCCGAGGCGCTGGCTGCGGG
>DATFLK010000049.1:0-9117 GCA_035267815.1 Mariprofundaceae bacterium
CAGCGTCGTACTGCCCCGGGTCTTTTTGCAGGCTGTCGATGCGGCCCGCAATCTCGGCAATCAGGTGGAAGGTCTGACCACCGTGGCCATCGACTCGCCGGTCGGTCCGGGTCACATATCTGATGTGGTGGATCGCCTTTCCCAGCCCGGCGGACAGGGAAAATGGCTACCCGGCCCCGGCGAAATTCTATTGCCGCTACTGTTTGCGGCAGTTCAGGATGCACTGAGGGATGACATTGAATGAAGATGAACTGAAGCACTACTGGAACAAGGTGGATAAGAGGGCCCCTGTCATCAAGATCGGTGTGCTCGTCCTGCTCTGCGCCATGCTCGCCTATCTGTTAAGCCATATGCAAACCTGATCTGGCCGACTGGATCAGGCATAAAAAATCAAGGAGTTCTCATGCAACGCTTCTTCTTTGTCCCTCTCCTGCTCGCCTCGTTGTGGCTCTCGGGCTGTATCGCCACAGCTCTGGTCGGCGGTGGCGCTGCTGCGGGAAGCGCCGCGTTTGATCAACGTTCCGTCGGTCGTCACATTGATGACGACACTCTGGAAACGAAGATTTCGGTACGAATGGCTGCCGAGAAGGACCTTCCCTCCCGCTGGGTCAGTGTCGACGTGATCAACGGCAAGGTACTGCTGACCGGCTACCTGCCGCGACAGGACCAGATCGACCGCGCCATCTGGATCAGCCGCAGCTTCAAGGGAGTCAAAAGCGTCCGCTCCGATATCAAGCTGGGGAAACCTACCGCGGACGAGCTTGCTTCCGACTCGTGGATCACGGCCCAGGTCAAATCGAAGCTGGTCGAGGACCCGGACGTATCAGCTTTTACCATTCATCTGGAAACAGTGGCCGGCAAGGTCTATCTGCTCGGTGTCGTCAAAAACGCTCACCAGCGCTATCAGGCAGCCTCTGTGGCCAAAAAGGTCAAGGGTGTCAAAAGCATCGAAAACCTGCTGACCATCGACAAACATTGACTCAGCCGACCTACATGACCCCTCTTCTCGAGGCCAAAGAGCGCGTTCATAACTGGAAACGCGAGGGCAAGCGCGTGGTTTTCACCAACGGCTGCTTCGACCTGCTCCACCCGGGCCACATCTGCTACCTGCAGGAGGCCGGGGAACTCGGCGACATCCTTGTAATCGGCCTCAATGACGATGACTCGATCCGTCGACTCAAGGGTCCCTCACGACCGATCAACCCCCTTGAGGACCGGGCCTGCATGCTCGCTGCCCTGAAACCGGTAGATATGGTCATCCCCTTTTCCGAGGACACGCCGCTGAACCTGATCACCGCTCTGCTGCCGGATGTGCTGGTCAAGGGGGGGGATTACCAGCCGGATCAGATCGTGGGTGCGAAAGAGGTGCGGGAACACGGCGGTAAAGTGATCGTGATCCCTTTCAGGGACGGTCACTCGACCACCTCCCTGATCGCACGCATCCGGGAGATGCCGGTATAGGTTCCCGGCATCTCACCCTCGTCGCCGATGCGCATATCTGGGGTGTCGAGTCGGCCTTCTCCAAGCTTCTCGGATTCGATGTGGAGCTGCGCATCCTCGAACACAGGGAGATTACCCGCGATCGACTCAGGGATGCCGATATCCTTCTCACTCGCTCCTCCACCCGGGTCGATGCCGACCTGCTGGATGACACATCCGTCCGTTTCGCCGCCACGGCTACCATCGGTGACGACCACTACGACAAGGCATATCTGGCGGCACACGACATCGCCTTCGCCAACGCAGCCGGCTCCTCCACCGGCTCCGTACTGGAGTACATGGCCGCAGCCCTTCTCCACCTGCATGCCACCGATATCCTCCCCATCCCTGACGCCACACTCGGCATTATCGGTGCCGGCCGTATCGGTGGCAGGCTGGCCGGGATCGCCCGGCAACTGGGCATGCATGTGCTCATCAACGATCCCCCTAGGACTCGCCAGGAGGGTGGCGATGCCTTCACGGACCTGGACACCCTGCTCGCCACGGCGGATATCGTCAGCCTGCACACACCTCTGACAAAAGAGGGACAGGACCCCACCTTCCATCTGCTGAATGCGACGACACTCGATCTCTTCAACGGCCGAGGCCTTATCAATGCCGCTCGCGGCGCCGTGGTGAACAACAAAGCCCTCCTGAACTGGCTCGATACAGATCGGAAACATTTCGCCGTACTGGACTGCTGGGAGCATGAACCGGCCATCGACCGGCAACTGTTGGCACACGACGGCACCGTACTGGCCACACCACATATCGCCGGGCACTCACTGGACGGCAAGGCAGCCAACACGCAATACATCTACGACGCCCTGTGCTGCCATCTTGGCATCGAGCCAATATGGCACATGACAGATGACCTGCCTGACGCCAACACCGTGCCTGTGACGCTTAAGACAGGACGTCACAGCCTTGAAGCCCTTCATTGGGCTGCACACTACCTGTACAACATTGAAGCGGATCACCGCGCCCTGAAGGCGTGTGTCGGGATGGACGAGGCAGCCACGTCCAGGGCCTTCACGAAAATCCGACGCAACTATCCTGTTCGACGGAACTGGGATCTCATTCCGGTCCACTTCGAACCGGCCTGCTCCCCGGAGCTGTCGAGCATGGCCGCTGCACTCGGCATCAAGGTCGTATAAGATGGTGCCCATGAGTGAAAACAGCCACATGGTCTGGATGGATCTTGAGATGACCGGGCTCGACCCGGATCGGGACACCATCCTGGAGATCGCCACCATCATTACGGACAAGGAACTTAACCCGATCGCCGAAGGCCCCAGTCTGGTCATCCACCAAAGCCAGAAGAAGCTGGACCGCATGGATGCCTGGTGCAGGGAACATCACGGTGCCTCGGGCCTGAGCGACCGAGTACTGGCCTCCGAGGTCACCATGCAACAGGCGGAATCGCAAACGCTCGACTTTATCCGCGATCACGTACCGGAACGTGCCTCGCCACTCTGTGGCAACTCCATCCATCAGGACCGCCGCTTTCTAGTTCGTCACATGCCGACATTGGAGGCGTACATACACTACCGCAACGTCGATGTCAGTACGGTCAAGGAGCTGGTACGGCGTTGGTACCCCGACCTTCCCGCACCGGAGAAACAGGGCGCACATCTGGCACTCGATGACATCCGTGAATCGATCGAGGAGCTGCGCTACTACCGCCGACATGTGTTCGCCAAAACCGATTGAAATTCCGTAGCCCTGCAATCTGGACAGCCAACCGGCACACTGCTTTACTTATTGGAGAGGGAGTCATCACGAAAAGAGAGGAGCAGCTATGTTTCTGAAGGATTCGGAGACCAACGATCTTGTCGAGGTAGTCGACCTAAAAGAGGTAGTCGATCCAACCTCCGAACAGGTTACCGTCAGATATCAGGCAGGAGAAGAAGAGGGCGATCCGGTGAAGGTCAACAAGACCAAGCTGGCATTCCCTTCGGGCGAAGCCCTGCCAAAATGCTGGCTGGACCCGCACTACCGGGTCAGTTTCTGAAGATATCCGACGATCCCGACTGGGTGCATCACCGCATCCGGTCAAGGAGCGCGATTTGGAGTCGCAATCGGGATTAATCTCCGGAAGCCGCGTGGATTCTCCACGCGGCTTTTTTCATGCCTGCGGACATGCCAACCGCATTCATGCTTGCATCCAACGCGCTTTCCCCCTATAAATCGCGGCCTGACAGGTAAGCGGGTTACGGCCAGGTAGCTCAGTTGGTAGAGCAGGGGACTGAAAATCCCCGTGTCGGCGGTTCGATTCCGTCCCTGGCCACCACTTTTCCGAATATCCGTTCAGACCCCCTCTTCACCCATGTGGCCCTCCTCACCCATGTGGAACTGGTAGAAGCCACGCACCAGCTCCCCATAAATCACCTTGACCGAGAACATCACCGGAACGGCGAGAATCAGACCGACAAATCCGAAGTAATAGCCTCCAAGCATCACGCCGATCATGACTGTCAGGGGATGCAGGCTGGCTGATCTGGCCACGATTCTTGGCAGCAGGTACATGGCATCTACCGCCTGTGCCACGAACACCACGCCCAATGCCAACAATACCGAAACCACATCCGGATGATTCGAAAGCAGGGCCACCAGCACCGGCGGAACCTTGGCCAACGTGATGCCGAAGAAAGGGATCAGATTCAGCAGCCCGACCAACAATCCCAGCACCGGTGCGTAATCGATATCGGCCAACCAAAAACCGACGGTGCTGATCAGCGACATCGACAGGGTCTGTATGAAGATACCGCGGGCATAGTGCTTCAATTGATCCGAGGCAACATTGTACACCATCCAGCCCATCTCGAAGTAACGATTGGGTAGAAGTTGCATCGCTTCGTTTCGCAGGGTTCGAAAATCCTTGAGCAGGAAGAAGGTGATCAATGGCACCAACAGAAGTGAAAAGGTGACGTCGTTAAAATAGGAGGCCACCGATGCACTCATGCTCTCGGCACGCGTGGTCAGACTGTCCATGATCACCCGGGTCATTGCCCCGGGATCGAATCCATGACCCAAGTGATGGGCAAGCAGCCACGCATTCAGCTCCGTACATAGCTTCAGGATTCGACCATCGAGCAACGCGGCACGTCTTGAGAAATGGTCAAACTCGTGGCTCACCACGGGATAGAGAAACGACGTCAACGCCAACATAAAGAGCACCACGACCACCATGACAACGGCGATAGCCGCCGATTTGTTGAAATCACGCCGTACGAGGCTGTCCACCGATGGCGATAGCGACACATAAAGCACCGCCGAGAGCCCCAGCGTAAAAAGAATCGGGGCAGCCACGACAAGAAAGGCCGATACAGCCACAATGCCTGCAACGAAAACTATCGTTGCCAGCGACAACGGATGCCCCAGCATCACCTCGATCCGTTTATGCATCGCCACCTCGACCAACCAGAACGTTCTTCTCCATCAGACGTTTTCCCAGCATGGTCGCAAGATTCTGGAACAGTCGCGCTGCCTCCTTGGGCATGACAGACATCCACTCCTGCAGATCAGAACGCAGGAAGAAAAGCAGGTCGCAATCCTCCACCGCCGTCACCGTGGCCGTGCGCGGCAAGTCGGCCACCAGCGACACCTCACCGAACAGGGCGCCCCGCTCCATACGCTCCAGCTCCACATCATTGACTCTTACCACCACCTCGCCAGAGAGGATCAGAACCGCCCCCGCACCGGCGTTTCCCAGAGAGACCACCGTCTCACCGGCGCTGTAGTACCGCCGATGCATACGTGATACCAACCGCCGGACCGACTTATGGGGCACCTGGTCAAAAAGCGGATTCTTTTCACACAAGGCACAGGCATCCTCCACCCAATCTTCACTGGGGTAGAAAAGCCGTAACCATATGGCGCGGTGTGTCATAACACCCTCCTCTTCCGAGATGCGTGCCCACGCATCATATATTGCGTTTGTCGGCATGGTCGTGCGATAGAACACAGTTAAACCGCCCGAGTTCGTGTAACAATAGCCGGGATATGCTTGGAACACGATCGCATTCACCTATACTGAAACCAACTACCGAAATGGCATACACAAATGATAAACCCATACTGAACGCCGGTCGCACCTGCTGGCGCATCGAAGAGGCTGAACGTCTTGCATTCCTAGTCGATGGCGCCGCCTACTTCAGTGCCCTCCGGCAGGCGCTCCTGAAGGCACGCCGATCCATCCTGATACTGGGATGGGATATCGATAGCCGACTCCGCCTCGTTCGCGATGAGCAAGATGATGGCTATCCGATCGAACTCGGGCCATTCCTGAATGCCGTGGTCAAAAAGAACCGGCGCCTGCGAGCACATGTACTCTGCTGGGACTTCGCCATGATCTACGCTCTGGAGCGGGAATGGCTGCCGTTACTCAAACTGAACTGGCGAACCCATCGCCATCTCTACTTTCGCATGCATGACCGCCTACCACTCGGTGCCTCCTTCCACCAAAAGGTCGTCGTCATCGACGACTGCCTGGCCTTCGTCGGCGGCATCGACCTGAGCAAATGGAGATGGGACACCTCCGATCACCAACCGCACCATCCGCAGCGCATCGATCCAAACGGTCACGCCTATCCGCCCTTTCACGATGTGCAGGTAATGGTTGCAGGCCAGGCGGCAACCGCTCTGGGCGAGCTGGCGCGCATGCACTGGCAACAGGCGACAGGCAAAAGCCTGAAGGCCGCGGCACCGCGTCGGCCGATGGACTGCTGGCCCGACGACCACCCACACGATCTTGAAAATGTGTCGATCGGTATCGCGCGCACCCTGCCACCCTACGAATCCATGCGTGAAACACGTGAAAGCGAACAGCTTTATCTGGAAGGCATCCGCCATGCCCGGCGCGCCATCTATATCGAAAACCAGTACCTGACCGCACAAAGCATCGGCGACGCACTGGCTGCTCGCCTGAAGGAGAAAGATGGACCGGAGGTCGTGCTGGTACTCCCCTATAAAACTGGCGGTTGGCTGGAACAGAACACCATGGATGTATTGCGAGGACGGATGCTGAAGCGGCTGCGCGCCGCCGACTACGAAGGACGGCTCAGGATATGGTACCCCCACATTCCTTCGGAGGATGATCAGAGCCTCAGCCTGCACAGCAAGATTATGGTCGTTGACGACCGTCTTCTCCGTATCGGTTCATCCAATGCCAGCAACCGCTCGATGGGCCTGGATACGGAGTGCGACCTAGCGATCGAATCAAACGGTGAGGAACGCGCCTCCGCTATTGCCGCGTTCCGCAACCGGCTACTGGCCGAACACCTGGACTGCAGTGCCGATGATGTGGCGGATGCCGTAGCGAAGACCGCCTCGCTGATCGGCGGAATCGAATCGCTTCGAAAATCAGGCCGCAGCCTCTACGAAATGGATGAAAGCCTCGACCCCGACCTAGATGCCGCACTGCCGCGCAGCGAACTGCTCGACCCCGAACGCCCCATGGATGCAGAGAGACTTGTCGGACACCTGATCGGACAGGAAGAGGAGAGGCGATCGGCCGGTCAGCAACTGCTGATCGGCAGCATGCTCCTGCTGGGTTTGATCTTCCTGGCCGCGGCATGGCACTGGACCCCGCTGGGCCAATGGCTGAACATGCGCACCCTGACCGCAGCCGTTGAAATGCTCCGACAGGAACCCCTCTCGCCGTTGCTGGTGATCGCCGCTTTCATCCTGACCGGTTTTCTGGTCATGCCGGTGACCCTACTGATCATGGCATGCGCCTGGGTCTTCGGTCCGGTGACCGGCTTTGTCTATGCGTTGGGCGGTGCCTTTGCAAGCGCCATTTCCACCTATGCGGTCGGCCACTTGGCTGGACGTCATATTATTCGGAGATTGACCAATACTCGCATCAACAGAATCAGCCGCTATCTGGGACGCCAGGGCCTGTTAACGATCATCATGGCCCGCATGATTCCGGTGGCCCCCTTTACCATCATCAACATGGTAGCCGGTGCCAGCCACATCCGGTTTCGTGCATTTGCGTTAGGAACACTGATCGGTATGACACCAGGCACACTGGCCATCGTCATCATCATCACCCACCTCGAAAAGGCCATCGAGACGCCGAAGCCGGCCAACCTCGTGATGGTATCGCTGGTCATCAGCATGATCGCACTGGCTGTGCTGGCACTGCGCCGCTTGCTTCTGCGCCGGGTCCGCAAACACCAGGAACAGGAGCATGCGGCGGATTGAGATTACGACTGGCCACCTACAACATTCACCGATGTTTCGGGCGCGATGGCCGTTTCGATCCCGGCCGTATCACCGCCGTACTGCGCGAACTAGATGCCGATATCATCGCGCTGCAGGAGGTGGAGAGCTCGCAGGATTCCGGGGTGGATATCCTGACCCGTTTCGAACGGGATACCGGCATGCAGTCCATCGCCGGCCCCACCCTGTTCTCGCCCGGAGCCACCTACGGCAACGCCGTACTAACACGGTTTCCGATCGACAGTTGCCGTCACATCAATCTGTCATACCGTAATCGTGAACCACGCGGCGCCATGGAGATTCGCTATGATTCCCCTTGTCGACTGGCCCTGCTGGCCACACACCTCGGACTGAACACCAGGGAACGGTTCCACCAGGCCCGGCGTTTATGCCGTGCCATCACGCAGCAGGACGACAGGACATACATACTGGCCGGGGACATCAATGAATGGATACCGTTTGGGCCCTCCATGCGCTGTATTCGTCGCCATTTCGGCCCTTCCCCCTTTTTAGCGACATTCCCGATCCAACTGCCACTACTGGCGCTAGACCGGATCATGGTTTCTCAACGAAAACGGCTGCTGAAACTGCGGCGGCACAACTCGCCTCTGGCCCGGATTGCATCGGATCATCTGCCACTCGTCGCGGAGATCGACTGTCCATCAAACAGTACAAACTGATCCGACTCCACTCACAGGGCGTGAAGGAGAAGCGCTCCCAAACCGAGGGCCAGGCAGTAGACCCCGAAGGGACGTAGCGCCTGCACCTCGTGCCCGCGAAAATAGCGCATCAGGAACCAGGTACTCAGATAGGCGAACAGCCCGGCCAGAAGCCCGCCCAGCACGATAGCCGTCCACGGCACACTACCAGCGGCATGGAACAGTTTGGGTACCTCAAGCACGCCCGCTGCGGCAATAATCGGTGTCGCCAACAGAAAAGAGAGCCGTGCCGACGCCTCGTAATCGAGCCCGACCATCAGTCCTGCCACCAGACTGGCGCCCGAGCGTGACATGCCCGGGATCAATGCCAGCGACTGCGCCAATCCGACACCGATCGCCCGTCCCCAGCTGAGCTCCTCGAGTCGGTGTTGTGCCTTGCGATGCTTGAAGCGATCCCCCCAGATCAACATCAGACCGTTAAGCGCAAGAAAAATGGCCACGATAACAAACCCGCCGAACAGGTGTCGTATCTCATGCTCCAGTAACAGACCGAGCAGACCGGCCGGTACCGTCGCCACCACCAGAAGCCAGAACAGCCGTGCCTCGGGCTCAGCCGTGCCGCCACGGCTGCGCCACAGGCCGGCGAGAAGACGTCCCCAGTCCCGCCTGAAGTAGACCAACAGTGCCATCGCGGTACCGAGGTGAAGCACCACGATAAAGGGTAGAAACCAGGCCGCATCGCGATCGATCG
>DATFLK010000050.1:0-18640 GCA_035267815.1 Mariprofundaceae bacterium
CCGAGATCGTGCCGACCGCCGACGGCGCCATTGATGCCAAGAAGGCTTCCAAGGGCTCGCGCCGCCCGAAGGCCAGCTCGGACAACGACGTCACCACGCCGATGCCCGGCCGCATCGTCAGCGTCCAAGCCACCGAAGGCCAGCAGGTCGAAGCCGGCGATACGGTGCTGGTCGTCGAGGCGATGAAGATGGAGAACCCGGTGCACGCGCCGGTCTCGGGCACGGTCTCGGCGATCCACGTCAAGGAGGGCGACAACGTCAACCCCGACGAGTGCCTGATGGAGATCTCCTGATCTAGCAAACGAGCCTGTTCCGACCACCCGCTGGTCGGAACAGGTTTCAATTCACGGAACACTCATGAGCAAAAAGACTCCGCCACTGAAATGGGGGCGCAAACCGCCCAAGAACCTCGATCCGAAAACATATGCGGAGGATTTCGCGCACGACGAAAGCGCCGATATGCGCATCGAAATGCAAGCGATCGGCGTCGTGCACAGCACCTACAAGGAGCGCTTCTCTACACCACGCCAGCCTTCGCTGGATGACCCTCTACCGGCTACCATTGAGCTCAATGCCGGCATGAATTTCGAACAGGCGGTGAAGGATCTCGACGGTTTCAGCCATATCTGGGTGCTTTACTGGATGCATCTGAACCAGGGGTGGAATCCGACGGTGACACCGCCACGCGGCCCGAAAGTCCGGCGCGGCCTGTTTGCCACGCGGGCTCCGCACCGCCCCAACAGCATTGGCCTATCGGTCGTCCGCCTGACCAATGTGGAGGGCCGTACCCTGCATATCCAGAGCCACGACATGCTCGATGGTACGCCCGTGCTCGATATCAAACCCTATCTGAACTACAGCGACGCCTTCCCCGATGCCCGTTGCGGCTGGGTGGAGGAGACCGGTGTTGCTGACATGCAGAAATCGATCAACACAGGCAGTTAAAGTTTGGAAGCTGCGATGTGGCGCAGGGTGGGCACTTCAAGCTCGGCCTCGTCGGCGATGGCCAGCGCCCGCTCCAAGCGTGCCGGGGCCGAGCGCCCCATACATTTGTGCTCGGGATCTCCATCGAAAGCGGCCAGCATACCTTCGATCAGTGCCGTGCGGTCGAACTCCTGCCCGGTCAGATACTCCTGGATGTCGAATACATCGCCGGCGACTGCGGTCGCGAGATCATTATGATCCAACCACAGCTGGCGCACATTGCCGCCGCTCTCCAGCCCCGCGATGTTGGTGGTCAGGATGTAGAGATTCTTCAGTACCAGCTCATTGAGCAGTGTCTGTTCATCTTCGACGATACGGACAGGGATGTCGAGCGAACCCAACGCCTCCTTCAGTAGCGATGCGAACTCGCCGAAGGCCGGCGAAGCGATCACCACCTTCGAATCCATCCCCTTCTTCTTTTCGAACCAGACGGAGATCACCGTCGGCTCCTCCGATTCAGTTCCAAGGCCGTGTCGTTTCCAGTCGCGTGGCAACAGCTCGTTCTGCAACAGGATCAGGCGATCCCGCCAGGCATCCGGCAGGTCGGCGAGCGTAGCGTGCAGATCCTTCTCGCCCACGGCCACGACCACTGCTTCCGGCTCCCTCACCTCTTCGGCCACCACAGCCATATCCATATCCCGTGTAACCGGCACAATGGGATAGCCCTGACGCATAAATCCACGCGCAAATACCGAGCCGATCTCGCCGATTCCAATGACTACCACAGGTTGATGCACACTCACCTCCTTCAAACCACACAACGATAATAACAAGGACGGCCAACGGCCGCCCTTGTTGTTGGCGTTTGGCCTTTATTTAGGCCAGTCGCTTGTACTTGATGCGATGCGGCTGGGTGGCCTCTTCGCCGAGGCGCTTCTTCTTGTCCTTCTCGTACTCCTCGAAGTTGCCCTCGAACCACTCGACATGCCCCTCCCCTTCATAGGCGAGGATATGGGTGGCAACCCGGTCGAGAAACCAGCGGTCATGCGAGATGATGACGGCACAGCCGGCGAAATCGAGCAGCGCCTCCTCGAGCGCACGCAGTGTCTCGACATCCAGATCGTTGGTCGGCTCGTCAAGCAGCAGCACATTACCACCGCTCATCAGCATTTTGGCCAGATGCACGCGGTTGCGCTCGCCGCCGGAGAGCGACTTGATCCTCTTCTGCTGATCGCCGCCCTTGAAGTTGAAGCGACCGCAGTAGGCACGCGACGGCACCTCGACCTTGCCGAGATAGACTACATCGGAACCGCCGGAGATCTCCTCCCAGACCGTCTTCTCGTCATCCAGCGCATCACGCGACTGATCAACATAGGAGAACTGCACCGTCTCGCCGATGGTGAGATCGCCGGAATCGGGCTTTTCCTGACCGGTCAGCATGCGGAAGAGTGTCGTCTTGCCGGCACCGTTCGCGCCGATAATGCCGACGATGCCGCCACGCGGTAGGCTGAAATTGAGGTCCTCGATCAGCACGCGTCCGTCGTAGGCCTTGGTGACATTCTCGGCCTTCACCACCACGTCGCCGAGCCGCTCGCCCGCCGGGATGAAGATCTGCTTGGTGGCGTTACGCTGCTGCATCTCCTTGCTGGCCAGTTCGTCGAATGCCTTGAGCCTCGCCTTGGATTTGGCGTGACGCCCTTTCGCGCTGGAACGCACCCATTCTAGCTCATCCTTGATCGCTTTCTGACGGGCCGTCTCCTGCTTCTCCTCGATCTCCAGCCGCTTTTCCTTCTGCTCCAGCCATGAGGAGTAGTTGCCCTCGAAGGGGATGCCGCGGCCGCGATCCAGCTCCAGAATCCAGCCGGCCACGTTATCGAGGAAGTAGCGGTCATGGGTAACGGCCACGACGGTACCTTTGTAGTCGTGCAGGAAGCGCTCCAACCAGGCCACCGATTCGGCATCGAGATGGTTGGTCGGCTCGTCCAGCAACAGCATGTCCGGGTTGGAGAGCAGCAGGCGGCAGAGCGCCACGCGCCGCCGCTCACCGCCGGAGAGCTTGGTCACATCCGCATCCCACTCCGGCAGGCGCAGTGCGTCAGAGGCGACTTCCAGCTTGCGCTCAAGATCCCATGCATCGGCGGCATCAATCCTGTCCTGCAACGCCCCCTGCTTCTCGATCAGCGCGGTCATCTCGTCGTCACTCATCGGCTCGGCGAAGCGGGCGCTGATCTCGTTGAACTCGTCGAGCAGTGCCTTGGTCTCAGCCACCCCCTCCTCGACATTCCCCCGAACATCCTTCTCCGGGTCAAGCTGTGGCTCCTGCGACAGATAGCCGATCTTCAAATCGGGCGCTGGGCGCGCCTCGCCGATATACTCCTGATCCTCGCCGGCCATGATCCTCAGCAGCGTCGACTTACCAGCGCCGTTCAGACCCAACACGCCAATCTTGGCTCCAGGCAGGAATGACAGGTAGATATCCTTCAGGATCTCGCGCTGGGGCGGCACAATTTTACCAACGCCCTGCATCGTATAGACATACTGATAATCAGCCACACACACCTCTCTTCACTCAAAGCTTCCGCATCATGCGGACATTCACGATCGGGGCGCCATTCGGCGCCCCTGCTCACTGTTTATGGATTAACGAATCGACGGCAACGCTATCAATGAAATGCCGGACCGAGAAGTCGGCTATTCGGCGTATCTCCTGAGGTTCATCATCAGGGTCAGCGCACTCTTCGGCGCCATCGCCTTGCCCGTCATCAGGATATCGCTCGCCGACAAGGCCTTGCCGTAATAGGCACGGTTGTAATCAACGAGACTGTTGATCTTGGCTCCCTCCAGCGAGATACCAACGAAGAGACCGCGGCTGCGCGAGTAGGAGTAGATGGCGCTTTTGAACCCCGCATCGACGTTGGCCTCCGCCTTTCGCCCGACCGGGCCAGCCGCCACCGAGGCATCACCACCCAGTGTAAACTCCTGTTTGATCAGCGAACGCAACCCCTTCTCGCTGACGATCACCAGCACCAGATCAGTGGACTGAGCACCGAACTGCCAGCCGAACGAACCCGCCCCAATGGAGAAGAAAGCGGGCGGCGACCATTTGTTCGTCTGCTTGTCGTGCCGAAGAATCACGCCACGCCCGTATTTGCCTCCCAGCACGAAACCGGCCTTGACCACACCCGGAAACACGGCAATGGCGGCGGCACGCCGAAGCAACGCCCGTGGGATTCCCTTGTCCGGCGTGTCCATGATGGTTTTCATCACATCGGTGGCATCCGTCACCCTCTCCTGCGCCTTGTGGGGTGACACATGCTCGGCCTGCGCGGACCAGACCGGAAACAGGGTACAACACAGTAGAAGAATCGCCGCAATTCGCTTCATGCCTCTCTCCATATTTGCGGATTCGGAAACATTATCCATTTTAGCAGGCGCGCAATCCACCCGCCATGCGCTATACTGGCCATTAGGGTGATATCACTTCCGGAGGGGAATTCGGCATGAGCGACTACAAGCATATTCTGGTACCGACGGACTTCTCCGAACCCGCCAACCAGGCCGTGCAGACGGCAGCGGAACTGGCGCGGCGATTCGACGCCGAGCTTCATATCCTGCATGTGATGGCGCCGCATATGCATTACGTGGAGACGCCGGAGATGATGCTCCCGCCACTGGAGGACTTTACCGAAGAGATGCGTGCGACAAGCCAGAGGAAGCTGGACGAGCTGGTCACCGATGCCGGCACCGGCATCGAGGTTCACGCCTACCTCGAGGAGAGTGCCGAGCATGCGGCCGACGTGATCGTCAAGTTTGCCGGCAAGCTGGTGGCCGACCTGATCGTCGTCGGTAGCCATGGCCACACCGGGCTGTTGCATGTGCTCCTCGGTTCCACAGCCGAGCGCGTCGTACGCGAGTCGCATTGCCCTGTCCTGGTGACCAAACCGACGCCCGAAGAACAGACGTAGCCCGCCATAAACTCGAACCGTGCCAAGCCGGCAACAGGCGGCTATCATGCGGCGCATGCCGAATACCGACGCCTCACGCCCCGATCTGACCGTTCATTTCGCCGGACTGGAGCTGGTCACACCGCTTGTGCTGCTCTCCGGCTGTGTCGGATTCGGCGAGGAGTACACCCGCGTAGAGGGCTTTTCCAACCGAGATATCGGTGCCGTGATCCTCAAGGGAACCACACTGGAGCCGAGACACGGTAACGCCCCTCACCGTCTGGCCGAGACCCCATCCGGCATGCTCAACGCCATCGGACTGCAGAACCCCGGCTCACGGCATGTGGTGGAGAACATCCTGCCTCATCTGCCTCACGACGAGACCCAGTTTTGGGCCAACGTCAACGGTGCCAGTATCGAGGAGTATGCCGAGGTGGCACGTATCTTCGACGACTCGCCCGTCACCGCCATGGAGATCAACATCTCCTGCCCGAACGTCAAGGCCGGCGGTGTCCACTTCGGCAACGACGCCGCCATGTCCGCCAGGGTGGTCGCGGCGATGCGCCAGGCGACGAAGAAGCCGCTGATCACCAAGCTATCGCCCAACAACGCCAACATTACGGAGATCGCCACCGCCTGCATCGAGGCCGGTACGGATGGCTTCTCGGTGATCAACACGCTGATGGGTATGTCCATCGATATCGAACAACGCGCCCCCATCCTCGGCAACGTCAGCGGCGGACTCTCCGGCCCGGCCATCAAGCCGGTGGCCCTGTGGAAAGTGCATCAGGTGCGCCAGATCGCGGCCGAACACCAAATCCCCATCCTAGGACAGGGCGGCATCGCCGCGCCCGAGGATGCCGTCGAATTCGCCATCGCGGGATCGGACACCCTTGGACTGGGCACCGGCCTGTTCTACGATCCGCTACTGCCGCGGAAGATACTGGACGGCCTGGAGGCGTATCTGATCCGCCATGGGGTAGCGCGCTATAGCGACCTCGTCGGGACCCTTCACACCACCTGACTCAAGCCATCGGTCGCATGACGCTGGCACGATCCCTTTCTATACTGTGTAGATGATGCGCCGTCTGTCTCGCCTTACCGCCCTATGGCTGCTACTTCTCCTCCTGTTCGACACCGCCCCACTCCGCGCCGGCACCCTCTCCATCATCGACCAGAGCACATGGGTCAAGGTCGCGTATGTCTACGACGGCGACACATTCCGGGCTGCCAACGGCGACAAGATCCGTCTTCTCGGCATCAACACGCCGGAGATCACGCATGGCTCCGAACCCGGCGAGCCGATGGGCAAGGAGGCTGCCGCGGCGCTGCGACGCATCATCGGAGGTAAAACCGTGCGCCTCGAATTCGACCAGCAACGGCACGATATCTACGGTCGGTTGCTCGCACAGGTCTACCTGCACGACGGCACATGGGTGAATGGCGAGATGGTTCGTTTCGGCTATGCCCATATCTACACCTTCACGCCCAACCTGCGCTGGGCCCCCGCCTTGCTTGCAATTGAACGGCCGGCACGCCAGCAGCGCCTGGGCATCTGGCACACAAAACGGTTCGCCGTCCTGCCCGCCACTCGGGTAGGCCACGCCCAGATCGGCCAGTTCCGCCTCGTCCGTGGCAGCGTCGACCATACGGACCGAAGCGGTTTCGGTTTCCGCCTCGCCCGACTCCACATCACCGTCCCCCGCAAATACCGCTCCTACTTCGACCATCATCCCCTCGTGCACCGGGGCGAACAGGTGGTGGTGCATGGTGTCATCCGGGCCAACCGCAGTGGCAACAAGCTTTTCCTCGCCTTGCACAGCCCAGATAATCTTGAGATAATCAGACAATGAAGCGTCCTTCGCACAGCCTCCGCTTAATGGCCGTCCTCATGCTGGCCGGCGTGCTTTTTTCAGCCTGTGCGACCAATCCGGTGACCAAGCAGTCCCAGTTCGTGCTGATGAGCGAGGATCAGGAGCTCAAGCTCGGGCAGGAGGCGGCTGCCCAGGTGGCCAAACAGCTACCGCTGATGCCGGCCGACGATCCACTGGTCCAATATGTCGACAAGGTCGGTCAACGGGTGGCGGCGGTCGCGGACCGGCCGGATCTGATCTACCGCTTCCACGTCATCGACGAGCCGACCATCAACGCCTTCGCCCTGCCGGGCGGCTATATCTACATCTATCGGGGGTTGCTGGTGAACCTTAACAGCGAGGCGGAGCTAGCTGCGGTGCTGGGCCACGAGATCGGGCATGTGACGGCTCGTCACGCCGTCCAGCAGTACACACAGGCGCAGAGCTATCGCCTCGGTATGGCCGTCGCCTCGATCTTCGTACCCATACCTCAGGCAGGCGGCCAACTCTCCAACCTTCTGGTCACGGCGATCATCCGCGGCTACAGCCGTCAGGACGAACTGCAGGCCGACGAGCTTTCGATCAAGTACATTGCCAAGGCGGGCTACGACGTGCACGCCACCACTGACCTCCTCAAAACGCTAAAGCGCCTCGAAGACCTGAAGGCCAAGGAGGAGAAGGATACTACCGGCAAGCCGCCGGAGACCTATCATGGCGCCTTCGCCACCCATCCCAGAACAGAGAAGCGAATCAAGCAGGCTGTGGCGGAGGCTGCCGGCAAGCAAAGCGAACTGGCAGAGGATGGACACAACGCCATGCTCGCCGCACTGGACGGCTATCCCTATGGCGACAGCCCCGATCAGGGTGCGGTGGTGGGCCACCGGTTCCTGCACCCGAAGCTGGGCATCCAGATCAAGTTTCCCAAGGGCTGGGTCATCGAAAACTCGCCGCGGGCACTAAACGCCCAAATCCGCCAGAAGAAGGTCTTCTTCCAGATGCAACTCAAGGAGCTGCAGAAACACCGTACCGCCGCCGAGATGATACGGAAGTTCTTCCCGGATCGTCATATCGGACCGATCACCCAAAGCCAACGGGACGGGTTCAAGGTAGGCCAGGCGGTGGTCACCATGTCGGCACCGCACATCAGCCAGGCACGCATCCTGGCCACCGTCTTCCTCGAACACGATAAGGCGTTCGTCACCATGGGATGGTGCGATCGTCACACCTTCGATGCCCACCAGTCGCAATTCGAATCGATCGCGGACTCTTTCCGCCATTATGATGCCAAACGCGACGGCGGCATCCCGCGCGTTCATCTGATCGTTTGGAAACAGGGAGACAGTTGGCAGCTACTGGCCCGGCAGAGCCACAACATCCTGGGCCGGTTCACGGCCAACAAGATCGCGGTCATGAACGGCATGGGTCTGAACGAAACGCCGAAAGCGGGAACGGTGATCAAAACCGTCCGCTAGTCACCACCTCTACAGATTGAGGCGTACAGGGAGCCCTCGCTGCTCGATCTTGTCGGCGAAGGTGCGCATCCATGACTCATCCAGTGCCGACAGATGTCCGGCCTCCTCCTGCATAGAGGGGCGCGCCAGACCGTACAAAAGCACGCCCTTGACTGGCACGCCATCGCGTACAATTCCGGCCACGAAATCGAGATACGCCGTCACCTCCATATCCGACGGCGGATTGCCGTCCCAGGCGAACATGCATGTCTGAATCCAGGTCGGGCAGAGCTCCGCCGCTACCGTCAACTGCTGTCTGAGACGTTCGGACGAAAGGCTGATGCCGTTGATGCGATGGATACCCGCATCCGTAGCGGAGTCGACCTTGAACCAGACCTCGCCATCCGCTTCCATGGCCATCATCTCCAGACCGTACCGAACCTCCGGGCGGTGCACCCAGGAGCCATTGGTGATCAGCACCAGCTTGATCCGCTTGGTCAGATCGAGATCGGTCATCACTCGGCAGATCAGGCGTACCACCGCGTCGAACTGGCGACTGGAGGTCGGCTCGCCGTTACCGGAGATGGCGATATCATGGAACAACCGGCACTCCTCCGGCACCCGGGTCTGCATGAAATCACCCTGCAGAAGCTCGCGCAGGAAGCCGCGAAGCTCCTTCTCCAGCAGCACCAAATCCACCGCGGGTGCGACCCCGCGCCTGAGGTCAGGCACCTGGCAGTAGACGCAGTGCCAGTTGCAGGCATTGTTCGTATTCAGGTTGATACCGACGGAGACCCCGCCAGCCCGACGCGACACGACCGGATAGACGTAGCGCAGCAATGCCGCGGCGCGGTCATGGTCGGTCGTCGTCAGCACCTCCGCCATCGTCCCTCTCCGTCCGTCCCTATTGCGGCCGGCCGTTCATGTCGATGGGCTTGCCCTGCGACAACGAGGTCAGATAGCTGATCAGATCGGTCATCGCCTGACTATCGTAGGTGGGTGGGGTGCCTTTCAGGGCACCGAGCACACAGTTATGTACCTGGTTTTGCAGTGTCAGCACCCGCTTCCGGCGCGGATTGTAGCGTGGAAAGATCGCTGCAGCGTTGTTGAGGCTCGGAATCTTCTTTCCGTTGGGAAGCTGGCCGACCTCGGTACCGCCCCCCTTGTGGCAGCTGTTGCAGTGCCTGCCGTTTCCGTTGAATGTGGCCGTCATGAACAGATGCCGACCCTGCGCGATCGACTGATCCAGAGGTCCGCCGGCACTGGCCGCGGCAGGCATCTGGACGATTGCACCTACTCCTAGGATCGATACCATCAAAAACCTTCTAATCAACTGCATTGCACACTCCTTCCAATTAGGCTTGCATCATCGACCTTGCCGCACGATACAACCCGTACCGATGCACAGACCGGAGATGCCTATCATGGACGATCCCTGCGGGGACAACAATCATGTTATCAGCATGGACGGCCTCATATCTAGGCGGCATGATTGCGCACCCTATGCAGCACCCTCCCGTCCACGGACTCGCCTATCGCCTCTCGAAGCTCGCTCGCCGACCAGGTCTGCATGTGCATATCTGTGGCGACCTGCGCAGCTACCGCCAGCTTTCCGAGGAGCTGGGCTTCTTCCTGCAGGATGCGCCGCAACGGCTGTGGCGATTTCCCGCCTGGGAGGTACTCCCTTACGATCGTGTCTCGCCCCATCATGCCATCGTCGGCGAACGCTTCGCCACCCTGGCCCGACTTATCAGGGAGCCGGAAGCGGATGGCCTGCTTATCACCGCCCTGCCGGCTTGGCTGCAGCGTATTGCCCCGCCGGAAACAATCGCCGCACATGTCTGGCAGCTTGAGGCGGGAGAACAACTCGATATCGCCACACTGCAGGAACGGCTGGCGCTGTCCGGCATGCAAGCGGTGGAGCGAGTGCTGGCACGTGGCGAATTCGCCGCCAGGGGCGGCATCATGGATATCTGGCCGCCCACCGAAGAGATGCCGTTGCGACTCGACATGTTCGGCGATGAGATCGAGAGCATTCGCCGCTTCGACGTCGAAACCCAGCGCTCCGGCGAATATCTCGACCGCTTTGTCTCGGTACCCGCCCGCGAGGTAATCCTCGACGAGGCCGGTCGCGAATGCTTCGCCGCCGCCTTCCGGGAACGCTTCCCGCAATTGCGCAAACATCCGATGCTCACCGCTGCCTCCGCCGGACGTCCCCATCCGGGCATCGAATCGCTCCTGCCACTGGCCTATGCGCATACCGCACGACTGCAAGATTACCTGCCCGGGACTGCAACCGTGACAGCTATCCCCGATATCGAGCGGGAACGCGAACAGTTCGCCGAACATGTCCGTTCCCAGTTCGATCTGGCCCACCTCGGCCAAGAGCCAGTCATCTCGCCGCAGGAACTTTTCGCCATCGACACACCGGTTCAGGCCTCCTTGTTACCGGAGACTGACGAAACGATCGCTGAAGTCTCGGCGATCGACGCCCATCAGGAGAAAGCTCGTCCACTGCACGCCTTTCTCGACGAGATCGGTGCGCAACTGTCACAGGGATGGCAGCTTCTGCTGGTCGGACACGGACCGGGACAGCAGGAGCGCATGCTGGAGGCCTGCGCCAGTTTGACCGACGAGATCGCGACCTGCCACGGCCTACATGACCTGTCGGATGCGCCGGTCAGCACCACCATCGGATTCCTGGAGAGTGGCTTCTCGCTTCCCGACCGCAAACTGATGTTGCTTACCGGTCGCGAACTGCTCGGACAGCGTCTACCAAGACGGCGCAGCAAGGGCAGCGTCAGCGTACGAGCCGACCTCTTCAACAGCCTTCGCGAGATCAAACCCGGCGAAGCCGTCGTCCATGAAGAGCACGGTATCGGCCGCTATCTCGGACTGACCAGCATGGAGGCGGGCGGCATTCAGGCCGACTATATCCATATTGAGTATGCCGGCGACGCCAGCATCTACCTGCCGGTCGAGGAACTGGACCGACTGCACCGTTACGGAGGCGAGGATACCCCCCAACTCAACAAGCTGGGATCGGAACGCTGGAAGAAAACCCGGAAACGGGTGCAGCGCGATCTACTGGCGATGGCCCACGAACTGATCGCCACCGAAGCCTACCGAAGGGATCAACGGCGCGACCCGTGCCGCATCGAAGGAGAACTGCGTGATGCCTACGAGGAGTTCATCGCCCGCTTCCCCTTCGAGGAGACCGATGATCAGGCCGAGGCGATCGATGCAGTACTGAATGACCTGGCCGGTGACAAGACCATGGATCGTGTCATCTGCGGCGATGTCGGCTTTGGCAAGACGGAGGTGGCCATGCGCGCCGCCTTCGTTGTAGCCAAGAGCGGGCGCCAGGTGGCTCTGCTGGCGCCCACGACGGTGCTGGCCAAACAGCACTATGCCAACTTCATGGAACGCTTCCTGCACACCGGTCTGGAGGTGACCCAGCTCTCACGCCAGCAGAACACCAAGGAGGCCGAGCAGATCAAGGCCGGACTCAAGTCGGGTGAGATCGACATCATTATCGGCACGCACCGTCTGCTGTCGGAAAACAACCTCTTTGACGACCTCGGGCTGGTCATCGTCGATGAGGAACAGCGCTTCGGCGTCAAACACAAGGAGCGTCTCAAGGCACTGCATCAGGGCGTGGACCTTCTTACCCTGACCGCCACACCGATCCCGCGCACGCTGCACCAGACGCTCTCCGGGCTGCGAACAGTCTCCGTCATCAGCACTCCTCCGGCCGAGCGCGAGGCAATCCGCACCATGGTTGCAGCATTCGATGAGCATCTGGCTCTGGAGGCCATCCGGCGCGAACTCTATCGAGGCGGGCAGGTCTATTATCTGCACAATCATGTCAGCAGCATCGAACGCATTGCGCGACGGCTGCGCGACACCGTACCAGAGGCGGAAATTGGCATTGCCCACGGTCAGATGTCGCCGGCCGAACTGGACCGTCAGATGATGGCATTCTACGAGGGACGATTGCACATCCTCGTCTGCACTACCATCGTCGAATCCGGACTCGATGTTCCCAATGCCAATACCCTGATCGTCGAGCGGGCCGACCTACTCGGACTGGCACAGCTGCACCAGATTCGCGGGCGCGTCGGCCGCAGCCATCAACAGGCCTACGCCTATCTCTTCACCCCCGATCCGCGCGCCATGACGGCGGATGCGCGCGAGCGTCTGCAGGCCATCGCCCAGCATACCGAATTGGGATCGGGTTTTTTGCTCGCCAGGCAGGATATGGAGATCCGGGGCGCCGGCAACCTTCTCGGGGCCGAACAGAGTGGTCATATCGATGATATCGGCCTCGATCTCTATCTCGATATGCTCTCCGATGCCATTCACGAGGCGAAGGGAGAGTCGGTACAACCGCGACTGCCGCTGGATATGCACCTGCATGCCAATGCGATTCTGCCACCGGACTATATTCCCCAAATCGGAGAACGGCTGGCACTCTACCGCCGCATCGCCAAGGTGGAGACGGACGACGAGAGCGCCACCCTGCTCGAGGAGATGACCGACCGTTTCGGCAAGATGCCGGAGGAGGCGAAATATTGCCTTGAAGCGGCGCGGATCCGCTGGCGTGCCCGCCAGCTTGGCCTGAGCCGACTGGAGAGTGGCCGCCACGGCATTCAGCTTCTGTTCAACGAACAGACGCCAATGGACACCGTCAAGCTGCTGCAGCGCGTTCAGGCTGAACCCTCCCGCTTCCGGCTCAAACCGGACGGCAGCCTCAGTGTAATGGCCAAGGACGAAACGGTTCGCCAGCAGATGGATACATGTATCGCATTTCTGGACGAACTTCTGGCAGACTGCCACACATCATGAACCGGACCACGCAGATACATCTTCTGGCCCCGCCCCGCCGTCGCCTGCCGGAGGTGGAAGCGGACCACAGCTGGCTTACCCCCGGCGGAGGATGCCTCTATACCGGAATCCGCTGCGACCACCCCTCACTGCAGGAATGGACCGAGGATGCATCCCTCGAGGTGTGGGAGGTCACCGCCCCGGAGCCAGGCCTGCGGGCCCATATCCACCACTGCAAAGAGCACGACTCCTTTCGCGAAATCTGTACGGAGCTGGCGCTAACGGGCATGCATATCCTGCAGGTCGAGACACGGAACGGGGATGCCATCCTGAAGCTGTCGGACGGCGCAGAGGCCAAGGCTGCCACCATGCATATGCGACCGCTCTCTGAGCGCCTAGATACCGACATCTCGATTGTCGGGGCCGCACCGTCGCCCTCGCTGACAGAACCCGGATGCCTGCTGATGGATATGGACTCGACGCTGATCCGGTGCGAATGCATCGACGAGATCGGCGACTTTCTCGGCATCAAGGAGAAGATCGCGGCCATAACACGGCGTGCCATGGAGGGTGAACTCGATTTCGCCGCCAGCCTGACGCAGCGCGTGGCGCTGCTCGCTGGCCTTGAGGCCACTGTGCTGGACGAGGTCTACGAACAGCGCATCCGCCTGACCGATGGGGCCGAACGGCTGATCGCCACCCTGCACGAACACGGCTGGAAGGTGGGCGTGGTATCCGGCGGTTTCACCTATTTCACAGACAAGCTTCAAGCACACCTTCAACTCGATTTTGCCCTCTCCAACCGGCTGGAGATCGTAGATAGCAGGCTAACGGGACGGGTACTCGGCGAGATCGTCGATGCCGAGGCCAAACGGATCGCCCTGACACGGCAGGCCGAGGCATGGAGCATCCCCATGCGTCAAACGGTCGCGATCGGCGACGGTGCCAACGATCTTCCGATGATCGAGGCAGCAGGACTCGGCATCGCCTTTCATGCCAAACCGAAGGTGCGCGAACTGGCCCCCTACGCAATCTCCCATGGCGGACTCGACCGGGCTCTGGACCTGCTTGTCTGATCATGGAGGCCCGGCGAATGGCCGCCGGGCCCGCCTTTCCGACCAGCCGGACATATCGCAACCTGTGAGCCTGCTCACCGTTTGATGATCGGTTTTACACTATAATCCGAGGCATGATGCGAGGATTCACGCTTGTCGAACTGATGGTGACGATGGCTATTTTTGCCCTTCTACTCGCCATTATGGCTCCCAACCTGAAGCTCTTGGGCGACCCCCTGGGTGATGCCACCCAGCAGGTGGAAGGCGCTCTTAAACAGACCCGTCTGAAAGCGATGTCCAATACCATGGCGGTCCGGGTACTGCCGCAGTCGGCAACCCGCCTCAAGGTCGAATCGGCCACCAACTGTGCCGCCACGACATGGACGGCGGAACCGGCATTCGAACGTACACTCCCCAAGGGTATCATCTTCAAAACCACGGCATGGAGTGTCTGTTTCGATGGCCGCGGCATTGCGGACAACAACGCCAAAATCGATCTTCACCGTCAGAGCGACGGTCTGGAACGCCATATCGAGGTATTGCTCGGCGGCGCGGTGGTCGGGCCATGAGAGAGCAGGGATTCTCGCTGATCGAGGCGCTGGTCGCCATGGCTGTGCTCACCATCCTGATGGGCAGCCTGATTCCCGCCTTCTACTACTACAACCATGCCAACACCCGTACCGAGATCAAAACGGAAGCGGTAACCGTGGCCCAACATCTGCTCGATGAATACCGTCAGCAGAGCCCGAGCAAGATGCCAACCAGCGGCACCACCACCAGCAACATGACGACAAATAATCGCACCTTCGCGGTGCGGACCACCTACTGCAAGAACAGCAACTACTGTGGTCCGAACACCCGGCAAATCACGATCGAGGTCAACTATGACGGAAAGACAGTCTATCGTACCGAAACCGTCTACACGCAGTTACACTAGCGGTTTCACGCTTCTCGAGATGATGGTCGCGCTGCTGGTGACCTCTATCATCGTGGCCGCGGCACTCTCGCTGACCATGTCGGTGCGCAATCTCTATCGGACCGACCAGCCCCGCATCGCCTTGAACCAGAACCTGCGCGGCGGCATGGAGGTACTCTCGGCGGACATCCGTCAGGCCGGCGAGCGCCTGCCCACCGATCCGCTGGTCCCGGTCAACATCATGCCCATTGAAATCCAGAACGGCGCTTCGGGTGCGAGCGACACGATCTACCTGCGTCGCAATATGGTCGATGCGGTCCTGCCCGTCTGCAAGGACATCAAGGCCAACAGCAACACCGACGTCGCCAAGGTTGCCATCGTATCGGCCAACCCACCGGCAGGGTGCGGTCCGGTGCCGGACAACAACGGCGACGGCTGGCCAGACAATCTGGAAGCATGGAGGAAATACCGCACCAACAATGGCGCAAATCCTACCGGCGCGGTGCGAGTCTATATCTTCGACCCCGTTACCGGGCTCGGTGAGTGGATCACCTATGATGCCGAGGACTCTTCCACCTTCCAGATTCACAAATCCTCGGGGAAATGGAAGAACAGCTATCCCGCCTCGCACAAACCCCGCCTCTATGCCATGGAGGAGCGCAAGTACTATCTGGCCGGAGACAGGCTGCGCCTTCAAGTCAATGGCGGAGGATATGATGACGTAACCGCTAGCCTGACCGATTTTCAGGCTCAGGCCATCATGCAGAACGGCACGGTTCTCAATGCGTTCGGCAACGGCAATAACTGGCTCAAGCTGAAGGCCGTCAAGGTCACGCTCTCGGGCCTTGTTAAAAACAGCAGTGCGCAGCACAAGGGTTCACTGACCATGCAGCTGTTCCCGCGCAATATCCTTTCCAACTGACGGAGGAACAGATGAACGCCTATATCGATCCGAATCGACACCATCGCGAAAAGGGATTCGCACTGATCACAGTCATGGTCATGGTCGGTGTGCTGGCGGCGCTTGCGGCCGCCTACTACGCCCTCACCATGAGCGAGGTCTCCTCGCAGCGATCCCAGGCAGGCCTCAATACCGGGTTCAACGCGGCTGAGGCCGGTCTGAATCTCCGTGCCAAGGCACTGCGTTCCATCTTCCAAAGCTACAATGCCCCTAGCGGCAATCCGGCCACCAACTGCCAGTCGACAAACTCGACCGACTGGGGAACCGGCGATTATATCTGCAAGAACTATACTGTCGGTAATCGAACGGCGACGACCTACCTGAAAGCGAATCCGAATAACCCGGTCGCCATCACCATTCCAGGCGGCGAGCTCTATGCTGGCCTCAATGCCCAGGAGTATGTCTACGATATCTACTCCCGAGCCGGTACCGACCCATCCAAACCGGAAGCAATCCTGCAGATGCGTACCAAGGTGCGCCTCGTACCGCTGTTCCAGTTCGCCGCCTTCTACAACAAGGACCTGGAGATCGAACCCGGGCCGAACATGAATCTGGCCGGGCCGGTGCACGTCAATGGCGATCTCTATCTCGGCTCCGGCGCCACCCTGTCGATCGGCGGACAGACCACTGTGACAGACAACCTATATCACGGTCGCAAGGACACCAACAGCTGCAGCGGCAAGGTCACCATTACCGATGCCGCGGAAACCCCCCAGTATACGCCGTTCAGCTCGGCCTCCAGTGGCTGCAGCGGCGGACGTAAACAGGTAACGAAGGGTGACCTGCCCACCTGGAGCGGCAACGTCCAGACCGGCGTAGACAGGGTACAGGTGCCACCTCCCGAGGACATGGATCCCAAACCCGGCGCCGCATACTGGGACAAGGCGGACCTCCGGATCGCGCTAAAACTCGACAGCAGCAACGCACCGAGCGGGGTCGATGTCTACAACAGTGACGGCAGCATCAACTATTCGGCCAGCAACGCCCTAACCTCGTGCAGTGGTGCGGTCAGCTATTCGGACAAGAACACTTCACCGCACGGCCTCTACAACTCGCGCGAGGGAAAGTGGATCAGTATGCTGGACGTCAATGTCCCCTCCCTGCTCGAGTGTGCACACAAACACTCGATCTCCATGATGGGCGGCAAGGACCTGAACGACACCACGGAAGGAGGACTGGTCTTCTACTTCACGGTCAAGGGGCCAAACTCCTCAGCGTCCGCTAACGACTACGGCGTGCGTCTCAAGAACGGCGGTACGCTCGCCTCTCCTCATAGTACGGATCCGGCCATCAAGGGGCTGACGGTGGTCACCAATCAGGCCATCTACGTACAGGGCGACTACAACAAGACGAACAAGAAACCGGCCGGCATCCTAGCCGACTCCTTCAACGTCCTCTCCAACAACTGGAACGATGCCAACAGCCAGAGCTGGGGCCATCGGAAGGCGACATCAACCACCATCAATGCCGCCGTACTCTCCGGCACCGACAGTACCGGCAATGCGGAGGGCGCTGCCGGACAGGACAACGGACACTACAACGGTGGTCTGGAGAACTATCCGCGGTTCCTGGAGCAGTGGAGCGGCAAAACACTGACCTACCGCGGCTCCTTTGTCAGCCTGGGAAAACCACGCCACGTCAATGGTGCCTGGGTCTACGGCAATCCGCAGTACACGGCGCCGGTGCGCGATTTCGGCTACGACACCAGCTTTAACAATGCAGCCAACCTGCCGCCACTGAGCCCGCGCTTTGTCTACCTGAAACAGGAGATGTTCGACCGGACCTATACGCGATAAACGGCCACGACCTCAGTAAAAGGGGATGCTGTGCAACAACCCAGTCAGTTGTGCCTGACGATTGGTTCCGGTCTTCTGGAACACCTGTTTCAGATAGCCACGCGCCGTTCCGATAGCGATACCATTCTCCTCGCAATACCTGGCCAGATTCTGACCCGCGGCCAGACCGATCGCCAGCCGGGCCTCGGCACCGGTCAGGTTGTAAAGCAGCTGTAGTGTCTCCGGATTTAGCCCGGAGGCGAACGAAGGTGAGCCGATCAGCAGCGAGGCATAGATCTCCGATCCGTTCGCCGCCATCGAACGAATACTGGGATGTAGCGGTACCGCCACGATCGACATCTCGATATCCTCGTCGTTAAAACCCGGCATGGTCATCGCGCCGATCCGGTTGCCACCGTTCTGTCCCTGTTCGATAGCGGTAGCGATCATCTGCCGAAGCTGCTGGGTGCACTGTGCCGTAGAACATTTGAGCTCGGCGGCGACCATGTGAAGCCCGCGCATCGTGGCCACCACATGACGCGCACGCCGATTCAGGAAGACCGCCCTCCCATCTCTGCCGATGAAGATCACGCCGGAACTGAAGTGATCCATTGCCTGCTCCAGACTATTCATCCGAAACTTCAGCTCCGTCGTCTCTTTCAGCACCAGAAAGGCCCGGTGGAGATGCGGCACCAGCAGCGATAGCGGCTCAGAGAAACCAGGCCTCTCCTGTCCGTTATCGAACCGCAGGGCGATGTGGACGATACGGTCGGTCACCTGGAATACAAATCCGGAGATACAGTCATCGTTCTGCCGCTCTATATATTCGTCGGGTAACGCCAGGTGGGTCACTCGGTCGCCATCTACGACAAACACACGCTCCGCATCGGCACCGTTCACCTTCATCACCTCAAGATACGGTGCCGTTGTCGCG
>DATFLK010000051.1:0-6070 GCA_035267815.1 Mariprofundaceae bacterium
CTCCGGCCTGATGGAGATTCCGGGGCAGGCGGTCGAGGTGGCCGATTTGAACCATCAGCCGCTTCCGTACGGGGATGACAGCTTCGATCTGGTCACTTTCACCGAGGTGGTGGAGCATCTGGAGAATCATCACGACGTCTGTCGGGAGATTCGCCGTGTGCTCAGGCCCGGCGGCCTGCTGATCGTCACCACACCGAACATTCTCAACCTCAAGTCGCGGCTGCGCTTCCTCTTCTTCGGTTTCTGGAATCTCTTCGGGCCGCTGCATGTCCGTGAGAGCGAGAAGCACACCACAGGGGGGCACATCAATCCCATCTCCTACTTCTATCTGGCCCATGCGCTCTCCGATGCCGGCTTGCAGACCAGGGGCTTCGGTGTCGATCAGTATCAGCGCTCCTCGTTGCTGCCGTTGATCCTGCTCTATCTTCCGATCAGATGGATGGGTTTCCTCGCCTTCCGCAAGGAGCGCGACAAGTACCGGACGGTGGATGCGCACAACAGCGGGATGGTGAAGGCGATGAACACGATTCCGATGTTGCTCGGTCGCACCATCGTGGTGGCAGCGGAGAGGCCGGAGCAGGATTAGGTCAGTGCATTCACCTTGGCGGCCATGATGAAATCGTTCTCGTGCAGGCCGCTGATCTTGTGGGTGTAGAAGGTGACCGTGCAGTAGCCCCAGCTGTAGGTGATCACGGGGTGGTGGTTCTCCGCTTCGGCGATCTCTCCCACACGGTTGGCAAACGCCTGAGCCGAGGCAAAGTCCGGAAACCTGAAGGTGCGCACGATATGGGTGGCCTGTTCGTCCAGCTCCCAGGCGGGGGTATGGGTCAGCATGGCCTCTGCCGCTTCGCGCGTCATCGGCGGTACGCCGCCCTGGCACGGGATACACTTTTTGTCCGTCAGGGCTCGTGATTCTTCGGTCATGGCATTCTCCTTTAATCTATCCTATGATATATATAGCAGGGCTTGCCATGCTTGACGATGGGTCGGATTCGATGAAGGAATCTCGGGCCGATGCACAATGAAGGTTCCTTCATGCATGGTTCATGTCCTGCTCAGCCCCTTGGTGTACATTTTTTCCTGTCTGGGGCTACTTCCTCCTCCCTCCCCTCCCTAGGTGGTCCCAGATACGCAGCCCCGGCGAAAGCCGGGGCTTTCTTATTTCCAAGGCTATTCCCCAAATTTACGGATCCTTCCAACCCGGCTCGACCCATTGGCCCGATTCTTGCGAATTCTTTTTGCATCTCGGCCTTGAGCTGTGCAGCAGGGAGAGTGACATGCGAATCGATGACAAGCGTTTGAACGGCATATCGTCGAACAATAGGAAAAGCGCGAAGAAGGCCGATGCTGCCAGTGGCGAGTTCCGCACCATGTTGCAACAACGGCTGGAAGCCCTGCGTGACACGGAAGGCGCGGATGCGCAGCCGGATGTGGAGCAGCTGGAGGCATGGGGCATGGTCGAAGAGGCCACGCATATGCTGGACCAGCTTCTGGAGCAGGTTCGGGACGGGAATGCGCCCGAGGCTGATCTGGTGCGTGCGTTGCAGGAACTGCGCGGCCAGTTGCAGGCCAAGCCGGGATCGAAGGCGATGCAGGAGGTCGATGCCCTGCTGGCCGTTGAGAGTGAGCGTTTGAGGGGGTTGTCATGAAGGATATACGGATCGATCAGCTGCAAGAGCTGGACAGGTTGCTGGATAAGGGGCGGACGACAGAGGCCAGGGAGGTGTTGCAGGCCTTGACGCGACAGGCCAGAAGCGACAGGGAGCGTGCCGATTATGTCGACAGGTGGTTGGGATCGTTTCTGGATGACGAACACCGCTATCTTCTGGCGCATATGGATGTGACCAGCGGTGATCGGATCCGGGCTATGGAGCGGCATGTCCGGGCCAGAAACGAGTTGCTCGAACTGGCAATGCACGCCGGTGATCTGGCGGAGGAGATTGCGCGTACATACGAGCTGTTGGGCGACGACGGTGCGGTGGTCGAGACAACCATGGAGAACATCGAGGACCGGCTTGCGGCGGCAGGCGAGGGTGTGCGGGAGCTGGTATGAACGACGGTTTGATCGACGGCCTGCACGGGTTGCGTAACCTGCTCAAGGAGGGGAAGACCGAGGAGGCCCACACCGCCGTGCGGAAGTTGATTGTGCAGGCCGATATTGGCGCCCCTGACGAGGCGGCCGTGGAGCCGGCGGGCTCCGATGCTTCCGAACGTCTCGGCAAATGGCTGAGCGCGTTTCTCGATACGGATCACAACCTCCTGTTTTCTCATCTCGATAGCGCCACCGATGACGATATCCAGGCACTCGACCGGCATGTCGAGTCGCGCAGGGAAGCGCTGGAGATCGGCCTCCAGGTCGATGCCCTGACTGCGGATATCACGCGCATGTATGAGCTGCTTGGAGAACCGAGCAGCGAGAGGGATGTGGTCAAGCTGATCGCCCTTCTGGGCAAGCGCTTGCGTCAGCATCTTCTGGACGACGAGGCACTGCGTATGGAGGTCAGCGAGTTGAGCCGTACCATGGCGATCTCTCTCGGTAAGCTGGAGCAGTTGCTGCACGATATGGGAGATGATACCTCTGAACTGGAGCAGGCGAGGAAGATTCTGGGCGAGGCATTACCGACCGATATCAGCGAGGCCCTCAAACGGCTCAACACCGCCTGCGCCTATCTGTTGTCGGCCGACAAGAAGCTTCACAGCGCTACTGCGACCGTGACCCGGCAGATGCAGGACAATATGCAGGAGGTGAGAAAGCTGCGGGGTCATCTGCAGAAGGCACAAGCCGAGGCGCGCCGCGATGTGCTGACCGGGCTGCCCAACCGGCTCATGTTGCAGGAGTATTTCTCCACCATGTCCGAGGATGAGCCAGCCTGTCTTCTGATGCTGGATCTGGACCATTTCAAGCAGATCAACGATACACATGGCCATGATGTGGGCGATGAGGTGTTGACGGCGATTGGGCTGAGACTGGCCCATCGGTTACGGCAGGGGGATGTGATCGCGCGTGTCGGTGGCGAAGAGTTCGCCGCGGTTCTGGTTGGTGTCGGTGGCAAGCGGGCTTACAAGGTGGCCGATGACCTGCGTCAGGCACTTGCATCCGAGCCTGTCGCAACCACGGTCGGGGAGCTTGATGTCACGACGAGCGTCGGTGTGGCGGTACGCCGCTGGCAGGAAGGCGTAGACGAGTGGATGAAGCGGGCGGACCGGGCGCTGTATGAGGCCAAGAACGAAGGGCGTAATCGGACCAAGGTCTCGGTGATGTAATTCGGCTCCGAAGGCGGCTCGTAGAGTGGGAGCTGCGCGGGCTATGACTCCGCTTTTTGCGCTGCGAGTCGGATCATTTCGCGCTGCCGTTTCAGGACATGGTGGGAGATATTGCGCTCTTCATCCTCGCTGCGGAAGACGAAATCCACGCCGATATGTTGTCCTTTCTTGCCGGGTTTGATGCGTTTGACCTCTGCCAACAGCTCCATGAGCAGGGGCGGGAAGCTGGGAAGCATCAGAGTGATCTCCACACCGTCGCCTTCCCGGTAGTGGTTTTCAGACAAGAAGCTCATACCGGTAATACTTAGGTTCACCGATTGCTCCTGCAGATGAAGTCGGTTGGCGTCGTTGAGCATCTGGGTGCTGATGAGGTAGTTGAGTTTCTGGTCGATCATCTGCAATGCTTTGCCGATATCGTTGCCCAAGTGGTCTTCGAAACCGCCCCCCAAGGAAAGTTCGCCCCCTGTCATATTGCCCATCATGCCGCTTTGACGGGCGCGGGTGCCGATCTGTGTCTTTTTCTCGTGGAACTCTTCCGTGGATAGCGGCGTATCGAGCATCGGCATGACATCGTTTACGCGGTAGCCGCGCCTTTTGTTCTTGGTGGCCAAGGTGCACCTCCCCGTTCCCGAAAGTTGTTGGATCGACTCA
The DNA here is from genome assembly GCA_035267815.1 of Mariprofundaceae bacterium. Taxonomy (GTDB): domain Bacteria; phylum Pseudomonadota; class Zetaproteobacteria; order Mariprofundales; family Mariprofundaceae; genus DATFLK01. Next base: position 3,916 of record DATFLK010000051.1, read on the forward strand.
TGGGCAAGTTACTGTGTCGCGCATGCCGCGTAAAGCCGATGCCTTTGCAACCTCAGCAGACAGCTTGTGGCTGGATGGTTGCATTGGGCATGTCATTGCGCGCCAGTGTCCGGATCTGTCCTACCTCGATCATGGTGGTGGCAGCGTGGACGATCGCCGGGTCGAACTGCGATCCGGAGCCCGCCTGTAACTGCGCCAGACAGAAGGAGATGGGTTGTGCATGGCGATAGACCCGGTGTGTTGTCATGGCATCGATGGCGTCGGCAATACCGACGATGCGCGCCGGCAGCGGAATCTCTTCACCTGCCAGACCGTCCGGGTATCCTCGTCCGTCCCAGCGCTCATGGTGGGAGCGGACGATCTGCCGCTCTTCCGCCAGCATGTCGACCGGCTTCAGTAAGCGGTCGCCTATGGCGGGATGGGCCTTCATGGCGGTGTACTCCTGGTCGGTATAGGAGCCGGGCTTGAGCAGAACTGCATCGGGGATTCCGACCTTGCCGATATCGTGCAGCAGTCCGCCGGTGCGTACCAGCTGGATCATGTCGTCACCGAGACCAAGATTGCGGGTGAGCTGGACTGCCATGGAGCTGACGCGGGCCGAGTGATCCTTGGTGTACCGGTCACGTGCTTCGAGGATTCGGGCCATGGCGATGAGCGAGTCCTTGACGCTGCTGCTGAGCGCGGCATGGGAGGCGCGATTGTCCAGCATGGTATCCATTTCGCGCATCAGGTGTCCCAACATGCGTGTCTGCATCGGGCTCAACTCCGGGCCGACCTCCGGGCCGATCACACACAACACTCCGACAGGGTTTCCCTGGAGCGTAATCGGAAGCGCATGGAACTGTCGCGCCATCAGGTCGGGCCAGCATATGCGGGCACTGCCGCTGACGCGCTCCACCGGTCCGGCGGTGCGGTCGAACAGGTCTCTGAAAGGGGTGTCTTCGGTGATGCAACTGCTTTCCACGGTGTCGAAGGGGCTATCCGCCATCTGGCTGGCGTGCCCTGCGAGAAGCAGGCGGGTGTCGCCGTCGAGCAGTGCGACAAAACCATGGGTCGCCCGCGTGATGTCGATGGCGATCCGGGCGGCGGAGAAGCATATCTCGCTCACATTGGCCTCGGAGGAGTGAACGGTAAGAAGACGGTCCAGCAGGGTCAGTTGTCGATCCAGCTCGAACAGCTCGGGAAGGAGGCGTTGCCCGACCGGCGTATGCGGGAAGGGTAAAACGGAAGCTCCCTGCTTCTGGTGTCCTCCTTTCCCGGTCGTTGCGGAGGTGGCCGTGCAATCCCGAAGCTTATGAAGCAGCTCATCCGGCCGGAATGGTTTGGACAGCGTGTGGGTGACTCCCAGCCTTTTGGCTTCGCGCAGATATTCGGGGGAGAGGAAACCGCTGATCAGGATGACGGGGAACTGCTTTCCATCGAGCCGGGTCTCCTGCAGCAGTTCGAGTGATTCGCCATCCCCAAGCTGCAGGTCAGCCACCATGCAGTCGCAGGGGTGGCGGTCCAGTATGGCGCGTGCTTCCGCCAGGCTGCTGGCACAGTGGATATGACAGCGGGGCGAAAGCTCCGAGGCGACCTCGGCGAGGACCTCACGGACGGCGGCCTGATCCTCCACCAATACGATGCTCGGAGCCTGCATGCCAGCCAACGGTTATCTCTTGGTACCGGATTTCGAGAGCTGGCTGTATGCGCGTGCTGCCGTGTGCTTCTCCGCTGCCGTGTGCGAATCCTCGTGCTGCTTCTTGATCTGTCCCTCGGGCTCTTTCTCGTGTGCCATGACATGCCGGAGCAGTTGCTGGTAGCGCATGCCGTTATCGAGGCGTACCCGTATCTCAGGGAGCTGGAACGGCTTGCTGATAAAATCGTACGCCCCCTCTTGCAGGGCATTCAGCGCATCCTCAATGCCGGAATAGCCGGTCATCAGAAAGACCAGGGTGCGGGCCGGATCACCCCCGGTCTTCTGCAGAATCTCCCGGCCGTCGGCACCGGGCAGAACGATGTCGCTGAGGACAACATCAAATGGCTGCTGTTTCAGGGCTGCAAGGGCCGTGTCACCACGCGTATGCCATGTTACCTCATAGTCGCCGGATTCAAGGTACTCCTTGAGCAGTGCGGCCAGGGCATGGTCGTCTTCCACCAGCAGCAGTCGCGACCT
>DATFLK010000052.1:0-7212 GCA_035267815.1 Mariprofundaceae bacterium
TGATGCAAATATTCAAAGAAGAGGGAATGTAATCATGGATCAATCGAATCGTTATGCCGATCTGAGCCTCAACGAGGAGGAGCTGATCGCCGGTGGCAAGCATCTGCTTGTGGCCTACAAGATGAAGCCGGCTTCAGGACACGGCTTCCTGGAAGTGGCGGCCCATATTGCGGCCGAATCCTCAACCGGTACCAATGTGGAGGTCTCCACAACCGACGACTTCACCCGCGGTGTGGACGCACTGGTCTACGAGATTGACGAAACTGCCTTCGACAACGGTTTTGGCTTGGCCAAGGTCGCCTACCCGGTCGAGCTGTTCGACATCAACATCACCGATGGCCACTACATGGTGTCGCAGATGCACTCGCTGATCCTGGGCAACAACCAGGGCATGGGCGACCATGTCGGCCTGCGCATGCTCGATTTCCTGGTGCCGGAGTGCATGATCAAGAAGTTCGACGGCCCGAACGTCAACATCGTCGACATGTGGAAGGTGCTGGGTCGTCCGGAGGTGGACGGTGGCTACGTCGCCGGCACCATCATCAAGCCGAAGCTGGGCCTGCGTCCGAAGCCGTTCGCCGAGGCGGCCTACCAGTTCTGGCTGGGTGGCGACTTCATCAAGAACGACGAGCCGCAGGGCAACCAGACCTTCTGCCCAATGAAAGAGGTGATCCCGCTGGTGGTCGATGCCATGGATCGTGCCCAGCAGGAGACCGGCCAGGCCAAGCTCTTTTCGGCCAACATCACGGCTGACTGCTACAAGGAGATGATCGCGCGCGGCGAGTATATGCTTGAGCAGTTCGGCAAGATCGGTGCCGAGAAGCATGTGGCATTCCTGGTCGATGGCGTCGTCACCGGTGTGCACGGTGTGACCACCTGTCGCCGTACCTTCCCAGAGACCTTCCTGCATTATCATCGTGCCGGCCATGGTTCATTCACCTCCTACAAGAGTCCGATGGGCATGGATCCGCTGTGCCACATGAAGTTGGCCCGCCTGATGGGCGCCTCCGGCATCCATACCGGTACCATGGGCTACGGCAAGATGGAGGGTAACTCTGACGAGCGCGTGCTGGCCTACATGCTGGAGCGTGAGGCGTGCCAAGGTCCGTACTTCTATCAGGACTGGTATGGCATGAAGCCGACCACTCCGATCATCTCGGGCGGCATGAACGCGCTGCGTCTGCCGGGCTTCTTCGAGAATCTGGGACACGGCAATGTCATCAACACCTGTGGTGGTGGTGCTTACGGCCACATCGACTCCCCGGGCGCCGGTGCGACCTCGCTCTCCCAGGCCTACGAGTGCTGGAAGAGTGGCGAGGACCCAATCGAGTTTGCCAAGACGCACAAGGAGTTCGCACGCGCCTTCGAGTCCTTCCCGAAGGATGCCGACCAGATCTATCCGGACTGGAGAGAGAAGCTGGGCGTCCACAAGTAAGCGGGCGCGATTCTGAAGTGTTGAATGCCCCCGCCTGTGCGGGGGCATTTGCATATAGGGCGTAGCAACGCCGGATTGCCGATCAGAACGAGGAATATATGGATATGAAAGCACAGTACGAGGTAAAACAGGAGCCCTTCTACCAGCCGCAGGGCAACGAGGTTGCACTGTATGAGGGCGCATACAATATGGGTCGGCTTCCGGTGATGATCAAGGGACCTACCGGTTGCGGTAAGTCACGTTTTGTCGAATACATGGCATGGAAGCTCGGCAAACCGCTGATCACCGTGGCCTGCAACGAGGATATGACTGCTTCGGACCTGGTCGGCCGTTACCTGCTCGATACCGATGGCACACGCTGGCTCGACGGCCCGCTGACCACCGCTGCCCGCATCGGTGCCATCTGCTACCTCGACGAGGTTGTCGAGGCGCGACAGGACACCACGGTGGTGATCCATCCGCTGACCGATCATCGCCGTCAACTGCCGCTGGACAAGAAGGGGGAGCTGATCGATGCCCATCCCGACTTCCAATTGGTGATCTCCTATAACCCCGGTTACCAGAGTCTGATGAAGGACCTGAAGCAGTCCACCAAACAGCGCTTTACCGGTTTCGAGTTCGACTATCCGGAGGCTGAGGTGGAAGCCGGGATTCTCGCCAAAGAGGCCGGTATCGAGCCGAGCCTGGCCGGCCAGCTGGTCAAGGTCGCCCAGGCGGCCCGCAATCTGAAGGGTCATGGCCTAGACGAGGGCATCTCCACCCGCCTGCTCGTCTATGCCGCGATCCTGATCAAGGGCGGTATCGATGCGAAAGAGGCCTGTCGTATGGCTCTGGTTTGTCCGATCACCGACGATGCCGATATTCGTCAGACGCTGGAACACGCCATCGAAGCCAGCTTCGCCTGATCCGGGAAATGGCGTTGGAGTCAGAGGCGATTTCGGCCGGGATGCAGCCCTACTGGGTGCGCCTCAATACCCGTTTCAAGGAGGTCGAGCGCGTCTTCGAGGATTGCATGGCTGAGGCGCTCGAGTGTCTGAGCCCCGAAGGTGTGGAGCGCTACCTCGATAGTGCCGGTTTTCTGGGCAAGATGGGGCGCGGAGTTGAACCGATGCTGATCTATCTGGAGGAGGCCCCGGCGGTGGCAGACACGGTGGGTGAGGACCTGTTGCCGGCCATCCGCGATTTCGCCTACCACCTGTCGCGTCATACCAACGTGCCGTCGATTGTCCCGTTTTTGCAGACTACCGGTGCGGTAGCCCGCCTGCTGAAAACGCACGATCTCTACCTTCACTACCTTGAGTTGATCCGGGGTTTCGCCGACGAGACGACTGATTCGGTGCACGGACACCACACCACATTCTCCAGTCCGGGCCTGCCGGAACTGCTCAAGCAGGCGCCGAGCGTCCTGAAGATGGTGACGCTGGAGGGGATGAAGAACTGGATGGATTATGGTGTGCGCTATTACAGCGACCATCCGGAGCGGCAGAAGGATTTCTTCGCGTTGCAGTCGGCCGATTCGGTGGCGGTGTTGCAGCGCGAGCGCCACGGCACGCTCTTCATCGACCACGAACGCCAGCTTGACCTCTATCTGCGCGGCCTCTGGGCGGATCACGATCATCTGGTGCCCTATTCGCTGGCCTTCGACGAGTTGCGCAAGCCGATGCCCTATTTCGACGATCTCGGTATCCGCATCCCGGACGTGTACGGCGAGAAGAACGGCGTTTCGGGCATCGACCGTTATTACGCCACGCTGGCCCATATGGCGGCGCACCGACGCTGGAGCAGCAAGATGATCGTCGACAACTGGAGCCCCTTCCAGCGCATCGGCGTGGAGTTGTTCGAGGATGCCCGTGTCGACTGGCTTACCATGCAGCGTTATCCGGGGTTGCGGCGTATCTTCCTCGCACTGCATCCGGTGCCCGACGAGAGCATGCTTGATGATGCCGGGGCCTCGACCATCCGCGTGCGGCTGGCGATGCTGTCGCGGGCCATCCTCGACCCGGATTACGAATGCGAGGATGCCGACGTCCGCGAATTTGTCGGCCGGTTCTTCGAGTCCGTGGGAGCAGGCGAGAGCAGCAGCAAGGAGATGGCAAATCTGGGTCTCTCCTTTATCGCACGCACGCGCCGGCAGAGCGATCTCTCGCCGAAGGTGCTGTTCGAGAATACCGAGGTCGATTACCGCGACGATAATCGGCATCTCTGGATCTATATCGAGCAGGGCGACGAGGAGGAGATGTTCGAGCATCTCGAAAAGAAAAAACAGCAGGAGGAGATACATCAGGGATTGCCGCCGCGACACTACGACGAGTGGGACTACTCGACGAAGAACTACCGTCCGGACTGGGTCAGTGTCTACGAGTTACTGCATCCGCAGGGGAATCCGGATGAAATCGACCGCCTGCTGGAGAAGCACAGCGGGGTGGCCAAACGCATGAAACGTATTCTCGACATGCTCAAGCCGCAGGAGAAGGTGCGTATTCGTTATCAGGAGGAGGGGAGTGAACTCGACCTCGATGTTGCCCTGCGCTCGCTGATCGATTACCGGGCCGGATCCCAGCCCGATCCGCGCATCAACATGAGCCACCGTACCGACGGACGCGATATCTCCGTCTCCCTTCTGCTGGATCTCTCCGAATCGCTCGGCGAGAAGGCGGCCGGTTCGGAGCAGACGGTGCTGGAGCTGTCGCAGGAGGCGGTGTCACTGCTGGCCTGGGCGATCGACCGGCTGGGTGATCCGTTTGCCATCGGCGGGTTCCACTCCAACACCCGTCACGATGTCCGTTATCTGCACTTCAAGGGTTTCAGCGAGTCGTGGAATGACGAGGTGAAGGGGCGGCTGGCGGCGATGGATGCCGCCTGGTCGACGCGTATGGGGGCGGCCATGCGCCATGCCGGTCACTTCCTGAAGGCACAGCGTTCGGACAAGAAGCTGCTGCTGATCCTGACCGATGGCGAGCCCTCCGACATCGACAGCAAGGACGAGCGCATGCTGATCGAGGATGCGCATCAGGCGGTCAACGAGTTGGATCGCGAGGGCATCTACACCTACTGCATCAGCCTCGATTCGAAGGCGGATGAATACGTCTCCGATATCTTCGGCCGGCACTACTCCATCATCGACCATGTTGAGCGCCTGCCCGAGAAGCTGCCGGAGCTGTTTCTCTCCCTGACCCGCTAGTCGGCGAGAGAGATTGAACCGTAATCCCGACACACGTATGAATTCCATCGTCCGGTGTTGTCTCGACAGGTTTAATGGTGCTAATGAAACAACGAATGGATAGAAAAAAACTGTTTGCCTCGGCTGTCTGCGAGGTCTGGCGGCTCGGTTACCATACTGCGGATTTACGGCACGACCTGGTGGCCGGTCTGACCGTTGGCATCGTTGCTGTTCCACTGGCGATGGCGCTTGCCATAGCCAGTGGCGTACCGCCGCAGTACGGTCTCTATACCTCCATTGTGGCCGGTGTGTTAATCGCCCTTACTGGTGGATCGCGCGTCAACGTCTCCGGACCGACAGCGGCCTTCGTCGTGATTCTGTTGCCGGTAACACAGCAGTTCGGTGTCGGTGGGCTTCTCGTCGCCACTCTGATGGCTGGGGTGATCCTGATCGCCATGGGTCTCGGGCGCATGGGACAGTTGATCCAGTTCATTCCCTATCCGGTGACCACCGGTTTCACGGCCGGTATCGCGGTGGTGATCGCCACGCTGCAGCTGCGCGATTTCTTCGGCTTGCAGATGGTGCGTCCGCAGGGACACTTTCTTGACAAGGTTGTGGCGATTGCAACAGCGATGCCGACACTGCAGTGGCCCGATCTCTCCATTGCTTTACTGACGCTGGCAACGCTTCTCTTGTGGCCGAAGCTGAGATTGCCCGTACCGGCACATCTGGTGGCACTGGTTGTCGGTACATTGAGCGGCTGGGTCGGTACGCACTGGGTTCCCGGGTTTGATGTCGCGACCATCGGTTCCCGCTTTCACTATCTAGTCAATGGCATCGAAGGAGGGGGGATTCCACCGGTAGTGCCGGCATTTCATCTTCCGTGGCATTTGCCGGGTGCAGACGGCAATCCTCTGGTCCTGAACTTTGATCTAATACAGCAGCTGATTGCACCCGCCTTTGCCATTGCCATGCTCGGTGCGATCGAATCGCTGCTTTGTTCGGTGGTGGCTGACGGCCTTTCGGGCTACAAGCACAATCCGAATGCTGAGCTGGTTGGACAGGGGCTCGGCAATATTGTTGCTCCCTTCTTCGGAGGAATCACGGCCACCGCCGCCATCGCCCGTACGGCCACCAACGTGCGCAGTGGTGGTCGCACGCCGGTGGCTGCCGTGATACATGCACTAGTGGTGTTGCTGTCGGTATTGTTCTTTTCGGATCTGCTCAATGACGTGCCGATGGCGGCGCTGGCTGCCTTTCTGATGATGGTGGCTTGGAACATGAGCGAGGCCAAGCACTTCGTCCATATCCTTCGGGTGGCACCACGCAGCGATGTGGCTGTTTTGCTGGTCTGCTTCGGACTGACGGTCATGTTCGACATGGTGATTGCTGTCGGTATCGGCGTGGTAATGGCTGCACTTCTCTTCATTCGCCGCATGTCGGAACTGACCGGAAGCCGGCTGCTGGAGAGCCACGAGCACGAGCGTCTAGCGGATATTCCGGAGGAGGTGGCCGTCTACGCTATTCGCGGTCCGCTTTTCTTCGGGGCTGCCGAGAAGGCGATGGACGTCCTTCAACGCGTGCGCGGCACCGTGCGGGTGGTGATCATCGATATGAGCGATGTGCCGATGATGGATATGACCGGCATGGTGGCATTGGAGTCACTGCTCAACCGTCTTTCCAGGGGCGGTATATCGGTTGTGGTCAGCAATTTGTCGCCGCGCATTCATCAGCTACTGGACCGTGCCGGTATTATCGCCGGTGAGAGCCTTTGCTTCTGCAACGATCTTCAGGAGGCTCGCGAACAGGCATTCTCTATGATTAATTCGCTTTCTGTGAGCGGGCGCCAGCAGCCTTAAATTGTTGCGTAACAGTTCGAAGTTACTTTCTTGTGCTGCGACAGGTTTCGATGATCTTCAGGAAGGCGTTGCCATAGCGGGCGTATTTGTTCTGTCCGACACCTGAGATCTCAAGCATCTCTACTTCATTGGTGGGTTTGGCGATGGCCATCTCGGTCAGGGTTCGGTCCGGAAAGATGACGTAGGGCGGGACGTTCTGTTCCCTGGCCAGTTCCGTGCGCACGGTGCGCAGCGCCTCGAATAGCTTCGTATCCTCGGATGAGAGATCCACTGTGGCCGTCGAGGCCCTCTTCTTCGTCCTAGTTCCGCTCTTTCGCAGGGCGCGCAGCATTACCGGCTCCGGCGTTTCGCTGCGCTTGAGCAGCGGCGAGGCCTTATGGGTCAGCTTCAGTACGCCGTAGCCCTCGCTGTCGGTGGCGAGATAGCCGTGGGCGATTAGCTGGCTGAAGATGTCGCGCCATTCTATGGCGGTGTATTCGTGGCCGATATCGAAGGTCGATACCCTGTCGTGGCCGTTCTTGCGGATGCGCTCGTCGTCCTTGCCGGTTAGCACGTTGATGACGTACTGCGCGCCGAAGCGCTGGCCGGTGCGGTAGACGCAGGAGAGCGCCTTCTGGGCGGCGATGGTGGCATCCCACGTTTCGGGCGGATTGAGGCAGTTGTCGCAGTTGCCGCACGGCGTTTCTATCATCTCACCGAAGTAGGCCAGAAGCCCGGCGCGGCGGCAGGTGGTCAGCTCGCATAGCCCCAGCATGGCG
>DATFLK010000053.1:0-3737 GCA_035267815.1 Mariprofundaceae bacterium
GGTCAAGCTGCTGCAGATGCGTGATGAACAGGATGAGCTGGACGGGGCGATTGAAGCAGGTCGCCAGGCGTTGTCCGGCGACGATCTGGCCCGTTTCGAATCGGAGGTTGCGCTGCTCGGTGCCGAGGGTGCCGATGAGGCCGATACCTCGACAGACGAGACTCCTGCCACCGAGTCGGTCGATCTCGACGAGGAATTGTCGGCGGATTTCTCGGTTGCGGGTGAGGCCAGGAGTGACGAGGGGGATACCGATATACCGACTGTGGGTGTATCCGCCGGGGATGAATCGGAAGAGACCGTCGAGGTGGATCTCTCGGATACTGCCGGCGGCGATGATTCCGGTCTGGATATGGGTGAGCTTGATTGGTCTCCCTTCGGCGAGCCCCCCGGGCATGAAGAGACTCCGGAGGAGACGGCTCCCGAGAGTCCGGAGATGGAGACCGACACGGATTTGACCGCAGCAACCGACAGCGGTCTCTCCATGGACGAGGTGCGCGGGGGCGAGGCTGACGCGGAGCATGATGATGTCGATGGCGCAGCCGACTCCGTGGAGGAGCCGAATTCGGACGCTTCGGATCTGGGGGGGCTGGAAGGCGGTCTCGATTTCGATGATGCCGCCGTCGAAGAGCCGGATCATGCGGAAGAGGTCTCGTCTTCCGTTGAGGAGGGCACTGATGAAGCGGCTGAGACGCCGCCGGCCCGGGAAGAGGGCGAAGCGATCGACCTCGACCTATCGAGCCTGATGCTCGACGAGACCGGCGACGAGGAGGAGAGAGCCGGTACGGAAGAGGCGGCGACCTCCGAGCCGGATGATAGCGGGGATGATCACGATGTGAGCAGTGAACTCGACAGCCTGCTCGACGAGCTCGGCGTGGATGCCGATATGGATGCTCCCAAATCGGATGACGGGGTAACCGCCGGTTCTCTGGCCATCGACATGGCCCGGAGCCTCGTCGCCCGCGGTGAGCTGGATGATGCCGAGACCGCATTCAAGTCAGCGCTGGAGGGCGACTTCCGCTGCCAGGGTCTGCTGGGTATGGCCGAGGTTGCCCAGCAGCGCGGCGATGCCGCAACGGCGGATGAGATGCTGGCGCAGGCGGAACCGTTGCTCGGCGATGATACCCGGGAATGGTTCGAGACCCTGAAGGAGAAGCAGGGGGAGTAAGCGCCCTGTGGTTTTCGTGAGTCGTTGAATGTGGGGATGATCCGGCCTGTTGGCCGCCTGGGGCTGGTCGCAGGGCTTTTTGTCTCGGCGCTGCTGCTGCACCGGGTTCCCGCCGCGATCATTGAGTTGCTGCTGGTGTGGGGGCTGCTGCGCCTGATCACCGGCTCCTACCGTATCCACTTTCAGGCATGGCGGCTGCTGCGCTGGCTCATCATTCCGGTCTTTATCCTGCATCTATTCTTCACGCCGGGTACGCTGATGTTTCCCGGCAGCGTGATCCCGCTGACCGTCGAAGGCATGGAGATGGCCGTATGGCTGAGCCTTCGGCTGGCGCTACTCTTTTACGCCGCACTGTTGCTGTCGCGGGCGCTGAGCGTGCAGGAGTGGATCGGTTTTCTCTCCGCGATTCCGTTCATCGGCCCGCGCATGCGTACCTACCTCTATCTTTTTATCCCCATGTATCACGTCATGCGGAACTTGACCGGGCGCTACCGGGAGATGTGGCTTCTGCGCGGTCGCAGGCGGGCGCTGGGCATCCTGCTGGCGACCATGCTGGAGGAGGTCATGCGTGTCGGCAGCCGTCTGGCCGATTCGCTCTGGCTGCGTTGGGATGACGGTATACGCCGTCTGGATCTGCGGGTTGATGCGTTGTCCGCCACCTGTATCGGTGCCGGCGGGTGTTGTATCGCTCTGGCCTGGTTCGTATGACGCAGCGTATTGCTATGGCGCTGGAATACCACGGTCGCGGCCTGTGCGGCTGGCAGCGGCAGGAGAACGGACCGACGGTGCAGGGGCACCTCGAAGAGGCCCTGTCGCACATCGAGGGAAGTAGGGTCGGCTGCGTGGCCGCCGGCCGGACGGATGCCGGTGTGCATGCCGAGGCGATGCTGGTGCACGCGGATGTCAGTGCCGAGCGCTTTGTGCGTTCGCCCCGGGCCTATACGCACGGCGTCAACGGCATGCTCCCCGACCGGATTCGGGTCACAGGTGTGCGGTCGGTCGACGGGCAATTTCATGCCCGCTTCGATTGTCGTGAGCGCGCCTATCGCTACCAGGTCTGGAATCGCAACACCGCCTCCGCCCTGCATGCCTGGCAGCACTGGTGGATGCCCAGGCCGCTGTCGCTCGACGCCATGCGCGAGGCGGGAGGGCGGCTGGTCGGCAAACATGATTTCAGCAGTTTTCGCGCCAGCGGGTGCCAGGCTGCCTCGCCCGTGCGCGAGTTGCGGCAACTCGAGGTCGAACGGGATGGCTTCTGCATCGCTGTCACCGTCCGGGCCGACGCCTTTCTCTATCATATGGTGCGAAACCTGGTCGGCATGCTGGTGGAGGTCGGCACAGGCAGGATGGCTGTTGACGAGGTGGCCGTTCTGCTCGAAGGCAGGGATCGCCGCATGGCCCCGGCCACGGCTCCGGCGCACGGCCTTTACTTCACCGATGCCGTCTACGACGGCTTCTGTTCGCGCGACCTGGTCGGTACGGAGTTGCCGTAAGGGTTCAGATCACCGATGTCGCGATGGCATCGGTCAGGGCGAGTCCCCTGTCGCTCAGGCGCAGATGAGCGTCTGTCAGCTCGAGGTGACCCGTATCGCGCCACGGTTGCAGCTCGGTAGCAAACATCTCCCAGACATCCCGGCTGAAGCGATCCAAGAAGTCGGAGCGTCCGATCCCCGCCCTGCGGCGCATGCCCAGCCATGCAGCTTCCGCGGCGGCCCTGTGCAGGTCCAGGCATTCGTCATGCTGAATGGCGCAGCCCGATATCCCGATCCGTCCCATATATTGTTCCGGTGAGCGGGTGTTGGTGTAGCGCACCACGCCGCCGTTCCCCTCATCCCATTTCCCGGCGGCGCCGGCACCGATGCCGATGTAGTCACGATAAAGCCAGTAGCCGTCATTGTGCCGACAATGCAGCCCGGGGTGGGCGAAGTTCGAGATCTCATAGGCCTCGAACCCCGCTGCGGCGAGTCGGTTTCGGACGGAGCGGAAGAGCGTCAGCCCGGTCTCCTCGCCCGGCATCGGAAGCGGCGATTTCGCATGCCGGGACGCCAGCAACGTGTGCGGCTCGATCGTTAGCTGGTAGCAGGAAAGATGCTCGGGTCCGAGTGCAATGGCCTGTTCCAAGCTGCGCGTCCACCGCTCTGCCGTCTGTTCGGGAAGACCGTACATCAGATCGAGATTGATGTTGTCGAATCCGGCCGCTCGTGCTGTCTCATAAGCCCGGATCGCCTCGTTTGCATCATGGATGCGCTCCAGCCAGCGCAACTCCGCATTGTCGAGACTCTGGATGCCAATGGAGAGGCGGTTGACGCCGGCAGCGCGGTAACCGGCGAAGTGGCCGGCGTCGACGGTGCCGGGGTTGCTCTCGAGCGTAATCTCGACGCGGGGCTCGAATCCGAACAGGCACCGGGCCTGTTCGACCACTTCGGCCACAAGCTCGGGCGGGGCGAGCGATGGTGTACCGCCTCCGAAGAAGAGGGTGGCAAACCGGCGGCCGGCGAACTGCGGCTGTGTCGCCCAGTATGCCAGCTCCTGCACGAGAGCCTCTCGGTAGGCCTCCCAGGGGTGTTCGGGG
>DATFLK010000054.1:0-3982 GCA_035267815.1 Mariprofundaceae bacterium
TGCAGAGAGTGACGGATCTCGAACCGGATATTCTCGTTTCCACCGGTGATCTGGTCGACGGCCAGGCACACTATCTGGACGGCCTCTCGTCGCTGTTTGCCGCGTGTCGCCCTCGCTACGGCAAGGTTGCCGTGACCGGCAATCACGAGCGCTTCGTCGGTCTGGAGCACGCCATCGATTTCCATCTTCGGGCGGGGTTCACGATGCTGCGTAACGAGCGTATGGAGGTGGCGGATGGCGCGGTGGTGCTGGCCGGGGTCGACGACCCGAGCGTACTGGGCCATGCATCGGATGATGCCACGGTTCTGGAGGATTGTGCCGAGCGCCACTGTGTGATCCTGCTGAAGCACCAGCCGGTCGTCGATCCGGATGCCCGTTTTGATCTGCAGCTTTCAGGGCATACGCACAACGGCCAGATCTTTCCGTTCAACCTGCTGGTACGGCTTGTCTACCGGAAGGTGGCCGGTCTGTATCGCCTGGCCAACGGTGGCCAGCTCTACGTCAGCCGGGGTACGGGTACGTGGGGACCACCGCTGCGTATCCTCTCGATGCCCGAGATCACCCTTGTGCAGGTCGAACGGGGAGATGAGTAGTTCTACAAAGGAGGTTGCGATGTCCGAAACAACGCTGAACGGAGGCTGCCTGTGCGGTGTCGTGACATACGAGATCGTCGGCGAGCCGGTGCGCTTTTATCACTGCCACTGCAGGCGTTGTCGCAAGGCGACGGGTACAGGGCATGCCAGCAATATCATGCTGAAATCGGTGCGTGCGACGTGGCTGACCGGCGAAGATCAGCTGGTGCGCTACAGGGTGCCCGAGGCGGCGCGGTTTTCTACCTGTTTCTGCCGTCAGTGCGGCGGCCAACTGCCGCGTATCATACCGCAGATGGACATGGCGGTGGTGCCGGCCGGTTCGCTGGACAGCGAGCCCGGTATCGAACCGCAGGCGCGAATCTTTTGGGACTCGCGGGCCGAGTGGTCCTGCAGTTCGGGTGATCTGCCCGTGTTCGCGGAGTATCCGACGAAGGGTTAGGGGGTTCCACGCCGCAGGGTCTATGCTGTTTTTGAGGGTTTCCCCCGAAAGGAGCGAGGTGAGCACGAACGAGAGTGACAAAGATACGCCGCTGTCCCGGTCGCATATGGACTATATGGAGCGGACCGCCGGCACCATGGTCTACTACGCCGCCGAACGGACGCTGATGTCCTGGATTCGGGTGGCGCTGGGGATGATGGCGCTGGGGTTCGTGATCGATCGTTTCGGGCTGGTACTGGCGATGGTACCGCACAAGAACGGCACTATTTCAGGGGACTACTCGTTCTGGACAGGTGCCGTGCTGGTCATCGGCGGTTCCGCAGTGGCGATCGTTGCGGCGATCCGTTACACCGGGATCGAGCTTCGCTATCGCCGGGTGGGTTACCGTGCGCCGGGGAATGGTCTGCCGCTGGGTATATTCTTCACGATGGTGGTGGCGCTGATCGGGATTGCGATCGGTGTCTATCTGGCAATGGTGCGATACTGAAGGCGTGTCAGGCCAGCAGGTCGCGCAGCAGGCGGAAGAGCTGGCGCGAGGATTTCGGTGGCTTGTTCTGTCGCCGTTCCCGTTGGGTATTACGGATCAACTGGCGCAGCTGATGGGCATCGGCCTGCGGATAATCCTGCATTAGAAGGGCGAGCGCCGTATCGCCCTCGTCGATGAGCCGGTCGCGCCAGCGCTCGGTGAGGTGGAAGGTGAGATCGGTCTCCCGCTTCCTTTCATGTAACGTGTCGAGGGTCTCCTGCAGGCCGTCGGGATCGAGACCGCGCAGCAGCTTGCCAATGAACTTGAACTGGCGCTTGCGTGCACCATGCTGGTGCATCTCCTGTACGTCGAGCAGGGCGTACAGCAGCTCGGAAGGCATCTCCATCTGTCGCAGCTGGGAGGCATCCAGTTCGGCCAGCTCCTCACCCATCTTCTGAAGCGCCGCCGATTCGCGTTTCTTCTGGCTCTTGCTGGGGCCGTGATCTTCCTCGTCCCACATGTGTTCAGTGTCGTACATGTGATGATACTAGCGTGTTCCGACAGCCAATGTCAGTGCAGCAGGTGAAGATGGAACGACATGATTCGAAACAGTTCGTATTGCTGGCGCGGGATGGTGAACGGGCTGGCGGCATGGATGGCCCGGATCGCTGATGCATCCACCGCAGCACTGCCGGACGACGCCACGATCTTGACCCTGCTGACACTCCCGTCCGGATTCAGGGTCATCTTCACGTGCGGATCGTGAACGTCTGCGCTGATGGCGGGGACCTTCCAGTGCTGTTCGATCGCGTCGATGATCATGGCGATGTAGCGGTCCTTCTCCTTGGCGGAGAGCTGAGATGCGAGATCCTCGGTCAGGTCCTTGCTGGTGTCGCTGGATGCGGCTGCGGAGGGTCCCGTTCTGTCGCTGCTCGAGGCCAGCGGTTTGAAGGGGTCGAACGGCTCCTCGCTCTTCTTCGGCGCCGGTTTGGGTTTGTGGGCTGTTTTGTGCGCCTTCCTGGCCGGTGGAGGTGGCGTTTTCTTGTGGTGCCGAACGGGTTCGGGTTTGTGCACGGGTTTCTTCTTGTGGTGCTTCGGCACCGGCTTGGCGCGTTTTTTGTGCGCGGTGTGCTTTGGCGCATGATGGTGCATGCGCTTCTCCAGCTCCGCCTTCGAGATCAGGTGGACCTCGACGCTCTTGGTGATCGGCGGGGTATGCTGCTGCCATGCGTTGAGCAGCAGGAGCAGCACCACCACGAACAGGTGGAAGCCGCCGGCAAGGATGAAATCCTGTCTGGAGAGTTCGGTGGCGTCATGGCTGCCGGGATGGGTGGCCATGCTCATTCTCCGTCCCTCCGCCAGACTGCGCGGGGCCTGTTCATCGATCGGGTTCGGTCACCAGGCCGACTTTCTGTACGTTCTCCATCGATAACCGGCTCATCACCTGGGCGATGCGCTCGTAGTGCGTCTTGGCGTCGCCGCGGATATAGACCGGCAGGTTCGGCTTCTGTTTTCGGATAGCGTGAATGCGCGGCGCCAACTGCTTCAGATCGATCTCGTACTTCTGCAGGAAGATGCGGCCGTCGGCGCGGATGCTGATCACCAGTGGCTCGACATTCTGCTGCATCGGCGGCGATTCGGCCTTGGGGAGCTCTACGTTGACGCCCTGCGTCAGCAGGGGTGCTGTCACCATGAAGATGATGAGCAGCACCAGCATCACGTCGACCAGCGGCGTGACGTTGATCTCGCCCATCGGTTCGGTGTCCTTGTCCCATTTGCTGCTACTGCTACTACCGGCCCACATGGCTTTAGCCTTTGGTGTGTCGAGAAATGATATTCAGGAACTCTGAGGCGAACTGCTCCATGTTCCCGGCCATGCGCTTCAGGTCAGACGTGAACTTGTTGTAGGCCACAACAGCCGGAATGGCGGCGACCAGACCGAAGGCGGTGGCGACCAGCGCCTCGGCAATGCCGGGGGCCACGGCGGCCAGCGAGGTGTTTTTGGTCAGGGCGATGTTCTGGAAGGCGTTCATGATGCCCCAGACGGTGCCAAACAGGCCGATGAAGGGGGATGTGGAGCCGACCGTGGCCAGGAAGGCCAGATGGCGCGACAGCCGCTCCAACTCACGCGAGAAGGCGGCGTCGAGCGAACGCCGGATGCCGTCGAGTCCGCCCGCCGCGACGATCTTGCCCTTCTCTTGCGTTGATTCATGCCGCTGGCGCATGAATTCGCGGTAGCCGGCTTGGAATATGTTGGGCAGCGGGCTGTTCGGATAACGCTGCGGGATGCCGGCCAGCACCGAATCCATATCCTTGCCGCTCCAGAAGGCACTGGAGAACTCGGTGGCCTCGCTACGGGTCTTACGGTAGAGCCGCCATTTGTTGAAGATGATCGCCCAGGACATCAGCGACAGTGATAGCAGCAGCAGAAGCACCGCCTGTACCACCAGACTCGCGTGCATCACCAGATTCCAGATCGAAAGC
>DATFLK010000055.1:0-2354 GCA_035267815.1 Mariprofundaceae bacterium
CCGTTTCAGTGCACCGTCATCGAGCATTTTTCTCTGGATATAATCCACCCAGATGCTTTGCCCCAGCTGCTCTAGGGCACGTAGCGGATTCTCGGACATAAAAACGACCTCCTTGCAGAAAATATATTGGTTCCACGCCCTGCTTCGACAGGGCGCGGCGACCGTCCGTCACTGCGGACCGTTTACGGACAGATGGCGGCTAGCGGACTGCGGGCTTTCGTTTGCCGGCTATTCGTGCATCGATCTTGGCCTCGGCACGAAGCCAGTCATCCATCGCCATATCGCCCTGAAATCCGCGCTGTTCGGCATAGTAGAAAGCGGTCTCGGCAATCATGGCGTGCCGCTGATCGGCACCAATCGCCGATGCGCCGGCCCGCCTGGTCGGAGCCCTATTGGCCGATGCACGCCGCCTTGTGGTCTGAGCCGGTGTCGCTTTGGTTGTCCGTGAAGAAGTTCCTGCCTTACCTGAAGTCTGTGCCATTGCCACTCTCCTTGTTCCCCGTCTCTGGTGAGAAGGGGAAGGTCTCGTGCCCATTGTCGTTGCGTGTGTCACTTGCCGGTAAACGGACATATGGTCTTGAATCAGAGTGTAGCAAATAGTGGTTCGGGCTGTGGCAAACGTACGCATGTTTGACATCATGGCCCGGATACTCATTCTGGATTCCATGGTTCAAAAGGAGCATATGTGACCGGCGAGCAGCAATTGACATCGCGCCCCGTCGTATTCGGCGAAGTGCTGTTCGACGTCTTTCCCGGCAACCGGAAGGTGCTCGGCGGTGCCCCCTTCAATGTGGCATGGCATCTGCAAGGCTTCGGCCTCTCTCCCCTGTTGATCAGCCGGGTCGGCGACGATGCCTGTGGCAGGAAGGTGATCGGAGCGATGCGCGAATGGGGAATGGATACCTCCCTCATCCAGACCGATACGACCCACCCCACCGGGGAGGTTCATATCAAGATCGAGGACGGCGAGCCGGCCTTCAAGATCGTCGATCAGCAGGCATACGATTATATCGAGGAACCGGCTCTGGAAACCGGTGGTCACACCCTCCTCTATCACGGTACGCTGGCCACTCGTCACGCCCGTACAAGGAACTCCCTGTACGACCTGCGCCGGCACAGCAACATGCTCCCCTTCCTGGACATCAACCTGCGTGATCCCTGGTGGAGCACCGAAACGGCCACGGAGATGCTGGCAAACGCCTACCGGGTCAAGCTGAACCATCACGAGCTACTCCGTCTCTGCAAACGTCAGCCCGAAGCAGCCACCGGGAGTGATCCCGAAGCGCTCTCGTCCCTAGCCCAGACCTTCATCGAACAGCACAATATCGGCGCGCTGTGGCTGACCTGCGGTGCCGACGGCGCGGCAGTCATCTCAAAAAACGACGAGCCGCTGTGGGCATTGGCACAGCCGGTGACAGAGATCAAGGACACCGTCGGCGCAGGCGACGGCTTCACTGCCATTGCGATATTGGGCCTCTATCGGAACTGGTGCGCAAAGGAGACCCTGGAGCGAGCACAGAGTTTCGCGGCCGCCATCTGCGGCATGAACGGTGCCACCACCTCCGATCCGGCCATCTATCAACAATTCTCGCAAGAATGGGAGATCAGTCATGACTGACGAATTCCTCTACGTGCTCGAACATCAGCGCGAGTACCTGTACGGCCTGCTGCGACGCTTCCACTTCGAGGAGCGACCGATACTCCTCTCCTCGGACATTCGCGACGTCTTTCGCACCTATCAGGCCGAACGGGGCGAAGCCAGTGCTCAGCTCATCTGGCTCATGCAGACCGTGCAGGAGGCGCTCGTGGCGGGCTCCTGGTATTACTTCGCGCTGCGACCGGAGGTCGCGAGCTGGGAGTATATTCGCATCAACTCGGACATCATGGAGGCCGAGACCATCTCCGTCTCCGACTACCTCTACTTCAAGGAGCGGCTGGTCACGAGCGGAAGCGAAAGCAACGACTGGACGCTGGAGATCGACTTCGCCCCTTTCCACCGCGAATTCCCGAAACTCAGGGAGACACGTTCGATCGGCCAGGGCGTCTCGTTTCTCAACCGTCGTCTCTCCAGTCAGCTATTCGGGCAGTTAAGCGAGGACAACCATGTACTGCTCGACTTCCTGCGCCTACACCAGATCGAGGGAACCCAGCTCATGCTGGGTTCCGGCATCCGTACCCTGCCGGAACTCCGCAAGGCACTCCGCCTCGCCGATACACTGCTGCGCCGCTCGGCTCCCGACGCCTCGTGGGACGACGTCGAACGCGACCTGACCAATCTCGGTTTCGCCCCCGGCTGGGGTCGCGACGTCGAGCGCATTCGCAACACCATGTCGCTGCTCTCGGAGCTGCTGGAG
>DATFLK010000056.1:0-2462 GCA_035267815.1 Mariprofundaceae bacterium
CAGGTCCGGATCGATGCCGAAAAGCGCTACCAGTTTGCGCGCGGCAATGGCGAAGGCGCTGAAGGCCAGTACAAAGCCGATAATGATACCATAGGGTCGCTTACGGCCGCCCTCGCTGGAAGCTGCCAGCACCAGCGGCAACACCGGCAGAATGCAGGGCGAGACGATCAACGCCACCCCCTCGAGGAAGGCCAGTCCGATATCGATGCCGCTCATGCGTCACCCCTATGTAAAAAAACGAATCTCATTCCAATTATCATATCACGCTCCCGGCCGGCCATCCCGGCGTATAGCATCAGGCGTATAGCATCAGTCGCCGCCGACTGCATTTCCTTACAGATGGATTGATGATCGTAAAAAGGAGCTTGCTGCGGAACAGCATCGCTGCAACGCTGCCAAGCTATGTCCCTCTCCTCTCCGCATGCACCCGATACCGGCTTCCCCTATGTGGCACGGCCGGATGCGCGCGTACTGATCCTGGGCTCGATGCCGAGCGTCGCCTCGCTGGGAGCCACGCAGTATTACGCCCACCCGCGCAACGCCTTCTGGCCAATCATGGGAGAATTGTTCCATTTCGATGCATCGTTGCCGTACGACAAAAGATTGGAGAAATTGCGGGAGTGCGGGATTGCGTTGTGGGATGTAGTGCACCGTTGCCACCGGCCCGGTAGCATGGATAGCAGCATCGAGACCGATTCGGTCGAGATCAACGATTTCAAAGGCTTTTTTGCACGACACCCGCAAATAGAGACCGTCTTCTTCAACGGCGGCACGGCCGAAAGACTGTTCCGGAGAATGGTGTTTGTGACACTGCCGGAGCCACTATCGAAGCTGCCGATGAAGCGTCTCCCTTCCACCAGTCCGGCTCACGCCGCACGCGGTTTCCATCAGAAACTGGAGAGCTGGCGGGCGATCAGGCGTGCGCTTGACGCCAGTGGAGCAGCTTCAACCGATACTCCTCCGGATCCTTGATCTGCGTCATCGCCCCCTCGCGTGGATAGAGCGCATCATACAGACGCGACACCCAGAAGCGGAGTGCGGCCAACCGAAGCAACCCCGGCCACGCCTGCCGCTCCTCATCGTTGAGCCTACGTATACGCTCGTAGCCGGAGACAAGCGCCTCGATACGCGCCGCATCACCCTCCTCCGGCCCGCAAGCCAGCGCATTGACGGCGATGGCCAGATCGTAAGCCCAGGGGCCGTCGCTGGCGTAGTAGAAATCGATCACGCCGGTGACCTCATCGCCCGAAAAGAGGATATTGTCGCAGAAGTAATCGGCATGGATCACCCCCTGCGGAAGATGCTGCTGCAACTGCAACGACTGCCAGGCCAGTTCGTCTTCCAGTAGCCGAGCGACCTCATCGCCGTAACGGGCCGACAGATCCGATCTCATCATGTCAGCGGTCTCCCGCATCCAAGCCGGCGGCGTCGGATCATCCCGATGCTCCGGGAAACCCTTTCCGGCCTCATGCAACCGCGCCATCATCTCGCCGGCCGAGGTAAGCTGCACCTCGGAGAGACGGTCCAGCGTCCGGCCGGGCAGGCAGGAGACAATACAGCCCTGTTTGCCCTTGTAGGAAAAGAGAAGTTCACCGTCGTGGCGTACCTGCACCGCCGGGCACGGAAACCCCTTCTCCGAGAGGTTATGCATCAAGCGCATGAAATAGGGAAGCTCGACCTCGCTCATTCGCTCGAACAGCGTCAGGACGTAGCGGCCGAGATCAGTATCGACGAAGAAGTTGCTGTTCTCGATGCCGGCGGCGATGCCCTCGTAGCTCTGCAGGTCTCCAAGCGCATACCCCTGCAGGATCTCCAGCACATCATCGCGATTCAGTTCGGTGTAGACTGACATAGGTTCTCCGATTCCCCGGCGCTTGGGCCGCTTCAAAAGATGCGCGGATTCAAGAGCAGGCCACCGGACAATGCAAGGACCACCACCGACACGGCGATGCCGGACCCCGGCGGTGACACACCCCATATCCGCACAAGCTGAAGGGACACCTCAAGCATTGTCCTCCGCTACCCCCATCAGGTAGCGTTCGCGCCACCATGACCGAGCAATCCGATGGATAACATCATCATACAAGGTGGCCGGCCCCTGTCCGGCGAGGTGGAAGCAAGCGGCGCCAAGAACGCCGCGCTACCGCTGCTGGCGGCGGCCATCCTTGCCGACGGTCCGGTCGTCTATCACCGCATCCCTCACCTGCGCGACATCACCACGATGATGACACTTCTGGCCAATCAGGGCGCGGACGTATCGCTCGACGAGAAGGGACACCTGCGCATCGACACCCGCTGCAGTCATCGGGCCGAAGCGCCTTACGAGCTGGTCAAGACCATGCGTGCCTCCGCGCTTGTGCTTGGTCCCCTGCTGGCGCGTTTCGGCACCGCCCGCGTCAGCCTGCCTGGCGGCTGTGCCATCGGCGCCCGGCCCATCGATATGCATCTGCGCGGCCTGGAGT
>DATFLK010000057.1:0-8100 GCA_035267815.1 Mariprofundaceae bacterium
GCATCGGCTGACCGATATCGAGCATGACGTGATTGAGCACATCGACCACGCCATTGACCGGACGCATGCCGGCCTGAATCAGCTCCTGCTGCATCCAGACTGGCGATTCGCCCACACTCACTCCGACGATGCGACGCGCCAGGTAAAGCGGGCAATCCTCCTCCGCGGTCACATGCACGTTCACCGCGGGCACGCCCTCCTCGGCAGGGGCCGGCTCGACGGCCTCACCGATCAACGGCAGGCCGTAATCGGCGGCGAGGTCGCGCGCCAGACCGTGCACGCTCATGCAGTCGCCGCGGTTGGGCGTGATGGAGAGATCAAGGACAGCCTCCTCGAGCTGCAGGTAGTCACCCACCTCCATGCCTACCGGTGCACCGGCCGGCAGGATCAGCAGCCCCGCGGCATCCTCGGCCAGCCCTAGTTCGGCCTCGGAGCAGCACATACCGCAGCTTGTCTCGCCGCGGATCTTGCCCTTCTTGATGGTCAGTCCGTTCGGCAGGCTGGTGCCAACCGTCGCCACCGGCACCTTGTCGCCGGTATCCATGTTCGTGGCACCGCAGACGATTCCGAGCGGCTCGCCGGCATCGATATCGACCTTGAGCAGTTTAAGGCGATCGGCATCGGGGTGCGGCTGCATCTCTAGGATATGGCCGACCACCACGCCGCGTACCGATGCCCGCGGCGTCTCGATGCCTTCCACCTCATGACCGAGACGCACCAGTACGGCGGCGATCGCCTCGACCGAATCGTCGATGGCCACATGCTTCTTCAGCCAGGATAGCGGCAGTCTCATCGGCCCACCCTCCTCAGGAAACGGACGTCATTCTCGAAAAAGAGGCGAAGATCCGGGATGCCGTATTTCAGCATCACCATACGCTCCACACCCAACCCGAAGGCAAACCCCGAATAGACAGCGGGATCGATATCGACCGACTTCAGGACATTCGGATGGATCATCCCGGATCCCAGAATCTCGATCCATCCGCTCTCCTTACAGACCCGGCACCCCTTGCCGCCGCACATCACACACCCCATATCCACCTCGGCCGACGGCTCGGTGAAGGGGAAATAGCTGGGGCGAAGACGGATCGGCAACTCCTGCCCAAAATAGGCCGAGAGGAAGTGCTTGAGCACCCCCTTCAGGTGCGCCATCGAGACATCGCGGTCCACCTTGAACACCTCGATCTGGTGAAACATCGGGGAGTGCGTCACATCGTAATCGCAACGATAGACGCGTCCGGGCGCCACCACCGCCAGCGGAGGCTCATCGCCGGCTTTTACACAGGCCTGCATGGCACGGATCTGCACCGGAGATGTATGGGTCCGAAGCAGTTTTGCCACGTCGCCGGTATCACGAATGAAGAAAGTATCGTGCATCGCCCGGGCCGGGTGTTCTGGCGGGATGTTCAGCGCATCGAAGTTATGGAACTCATCCTCGATCTCCGGTCCCTTGGCGACGGAGAAGCCCATCTGATCGAAGATGGCAGTGATCTCATCCAGCCCCATCTGCACCGGATGCCGGGTCCCCGCACGACCGGTGCGACCGGGCAGTGTCACATCCACTCGCTCCGCCTCGATCTGGCGCTGCTTCTCAACGACCTTCAGCCGCTGCTCGGTCTCTTCAAGTCTTTCGTTGAGAAGGGCCTTGACCGCATTGACATGCTGGCCGACCAGCGGGCGCTCCTCCACGGGCAGCCCGCCGACACCCTTGAGCACCTCGGTCAGCGCACCCTTCTTGCCAAGAAAGCGAATCCGCACCTGCTCCAGCTTATCTAGGGAGGCAGCCGCATCGATCTCCCGGCAGGCCTCCTCCTGCTGGCCGCTCAACCGCTCTTTCAGTGCATCCAACTCGCTCATAAATCCCCAGCCCCTCGTTCGCCCATCATGCATGGGCAAATTATCATCCGACGGAAAACATGCCACAAAAACAAAATGGCAGAGCCGTAAAGCCCTGCCATCTTTCATGCTTGCTCAGCCGGTGAACCGGCCGAGACTGTTTATTGAACCTGTGCGCGGGCTGCTTCTGCCAGCTGGCTAAAGCCCTCGGCATCATGCACGGCGATATCGGCCAGAACCTTGCGATCCAGATCGATGCCGGCTAGCGAGAGTCCGTGCATAAAACGGGAGTAGCTCAGACCGTTATCACGGGCAGCTGCGTTGATGCGGGTAATCCACAGGCTGCGGAAATCGCGCTTCTTGACCTTGCGGTCCCGATAGGCGTACTGGCGCGCCTTGTCGACGGCCTGAGTGGCGACGCGGAAACAGTTCTTGCGACGACCGCGGTAGCCCTTGGCTGCCTTGACGACCTTATTGTGACGCGCGTGCGCGCTGACTCCGGACTTTACGCGAGGCATGGTGCTCTCCTATAACCCAACTAATTCTTTCTTAACTGTACGGCAGCAGACGCTTCAGCGCATCACCATCCGACTGCGCCACAAGCTCCGTGCCACGGAAATTGCGTTTCCGCTTCGGCGACTTCTTGGTCAGGATGTGGTTGGCAAACGCCTTGTTGCGTTTCCATTTACCGCGTCCCGTCTTGCTGAAGCGCTTCAGAGCGCCGCTGTTCGATTTCATCTTTGGCATCGTCTCTAACCTTTTCCTACTTCTTCAGTGGCGCAAGAATCATGATCATCTGGCGCCCTTCCAATTTTGGCATGTGCTCAATCTTGCCGAGATCCTCGACTTGACTAGCCATAAACTTGAGCTGTTCGGCTCCACGCCCCGTATAGGCCATCTCGCGACCGCGGAAACGCACGCTCATCTTCACCTTGTCGCCGCCCTCCAGGAACTTCCGTACCCGCTTGAGCTTTACCTCCAGGTCATGCTGATCGGTACTGGCACGCACCTTCACTTCCTTGACCTGCAGGACATGCTGACGTTTCTTGGCAAGGTTGGCTTTCTTGCTCTCCTGATATTTGAACTTGCCGTAATCCATAATCTTGCATACTGGAGGATCCGACTTGGCCGCCATCAGAACGAGATCGAGACCTTTACCTTCGGCTGCGGCCACCGCCTCGTTCAACAGGAGAACACCCACTTGCTGACCATCCTCATCGACTACACGAACCTTGTCCGCGGCGATGTCATGGTTTATCTGCATGTCCTTCTTAATATAAAGCCCCCTACTTATAGGCATCACGCATGGAGCGCATCTCATCGACCCATGCTTCAACGGTTTTTGTTCCCAGGTCTTCTCCGGACCGCGAACGCACGCTCAGTGTGCCTTCGGCCCGTTCCCGGTCACCCGCGATCAGGATATACGGCACCCGATCCAACGTGTGGGCGCGCACTTTATAGCCGACCTTTTCGTTTCGCAAGTCCGATTCGACACGAAAGCCCTCCCGACGCATGCTTTCGCACACCTCTTCGGCATAATCGGCCTGCGCATCGGTGATATTGCAGACCACCGTCTGCACCGGCGCCAGCCAGAAGGGGAACTTACCCTCGTAGTGCTCGATCAAAATACCGATAAAGCGCTCCAGCGAACCGAGAATGGCCCGGTGCAGCATGACCGGCGTCTGTCTGGAACCATCCTCGGCCACATACTCGGCATCCAGACGACCCGGCATTGAGAAATCGACCTGGATGGTACCGCACTGCCAGACGCGCCCCAGACAGTCCTTTAGCGAAAACTCGATCTTGGGCCCGTAGAAGGCGCCCTCACCGGGGTTCAGGCCATACTCCAGCCCCTTACCCTGCAGCGCCTCGTGCAGCGCCGCCTCAGCCTTATCCCACTGTTCATCGGTACCGACACGCTTCTCCGGTCGGTCGGAGAGGAAGATGATCACATCCTCGAAGCCGAAACGTCGATAGACCTCGAACACCAGATCGATGAAGTTGGAGACCTCGCTGTTGATCTGGCTCGGTTCGCAAAAGATGTGGGCATCGTCCTGCACGAAGTTCCTCAGCCGCATCAATCCGTGCAGCGTGCCGGAAGGCTCGTTGCGATGACACGAGCCGAACTCGGCCAGACGCAACGGCAGATCGCGATAGGAGTGTAGCGCCTGGTTGAACACCTGCACATGGCAGGGGCAATTCATCGGCTTGATGGCGTAGTCGCGATTCTCCGTGTGGGTGGTAAACATATCGTCGCGGAACTTCTCCCAGTGACCGGATTTCTCCCACAGCTTGCGATCCACAACCTGCGGTGTCCTGATCTCCTGGTAGCCGTGCTCGCGCATGACATCGCGAATCTCGTTCTCCACCACCTGCCAGATCGCCCAACCTCGGGGGTGCCAGAAGATCATACCCGGTGCCTCGTCCTGCAGATGGAATAGTTCCAGCGACTTGCCCAGTTTACGGTGGTCGCGCTTCTCCGCCTCCTCCAGCCGGTGCAGATAGGCCTTCAGATCGTCCTTGGAAACCCAGGCCGTACCGTAGATACGCTGCAGCTGCTCGTTCTCGGCATTCCCCTCCCAATAGGCGCCGGCCACGCGCATCAGCTTGAAGGCCTTGAGTTTCGAGGTGTTGGGCACATGCGGACCGCGACAGAGATCCTGCCACTCGCCCTGACGATAGAGGCTGACCACCTCGCCCTCGGGGATACGGGCAATCAATCTGGCCTTGTAGTGCTCACCGATCGCCTCGAAATATTTCACGGCCTCGTCGCGATCCCGTTCTTCCCGAACCACATCCAGCTTGCGCTTGCTGATCTCGCGCATGCGTGCCTCGATCTTGTCGAGATCCTCCGGGGTGAAGGGGCGCTCGTAGGCAAAGTCGTAATAGAACCCATCCTCGATGACTGGACCGATGGTCACCTGCGCCTCGGGAAAGAGCTCCTTGACGGCCATAGCCAGAAGGTGAGCGGTGGAGTGGCGGATCACCTCCAGCCCCTCCTCGGAACGATCGGTAATGATCGCCACCTCATCACCATCACTCAGCCGGTGCGACAGATCGCACAGATGTCCGTTGACGCGCGCCGCCAGTGCAGCACGCGCCAGACCGGCGCCGATCGACTCCGCCAGACCGGCGACCGTGGCACCCTCATCCAGACTGCGCTTGGAACCATCAGGCAATATGATATTCATCGTTTCAACATCCCGCCGCCGTGACTGGCACGGCCTGTTCTGACTGCATTTTGCGGATGCCGGAACACCCCCCGAAAAACAGCAGCGCGCACTCTAACGGATTCCATCTTAGTCATCCATGGCAACAAAACCGGAACGTCGAAAACATTCGAAAAAAGCTGGGAAGTGGTTGGCGCGGGCAGGATTGAACTGCCGACCCCCACCATGTCAAGGTGGTGCTCTACCACTGAGCTACGCGCCAATATCAGAAACCTTCGAACCGATTCACGACCTCTCGAACCGCAAATCGAGGGCGAATCTTACTGACAGATGACGATATATCAATAACGGGGAACAAATCGCTGCTCATCCCTCTTTTCATCGCCTTCCGCGGGAGGCATTGTCCGCACTGATGTGGAGTTTATATGCTATAAAAAAGGTATCCGAATCAAGTTCCGCTACGGATTACAGGAGGAACCCGAAATGGCCGAAAAAGAACAACTTGCACAGGTAGAAACATCCACGCCCGATGCCGCCTACCGGGAAGAGCTGGACAGGCTGAAAAATGACATCGGCAAACTGCAGTCGGATGTCGGTGAGCTTGTCACCCTTCTCAAGGCTTCGGCTTCCGGCAAAAGTGCCGATATCAAAGGCCGGGTCAGCGAGGAGGCCGAACACCTTTTCGATGACCTCGTGGGGAAGCTGGATGAGGGTGTGAACCGCGGCAAAAAGACCATGAACGAGGTCAGCGATCAGATCGGAGAGCATCCGGTCGGCACCCTGTTCATCACCTTCAGCCTCGGTTACATCCTAGCGAGAATCATGGAACGGGGAGGCGGATCTGGGAAGTCTGACTGATATTGCCATCGCCCTGACCGACTTGGCGGAAGCGGAGGGACGTGCACTGAAACGCGCTGTCTTTCGCACTGGCTGGGGGTTGGCCTGCCTGCTAGTGATGGGCCTTCTGATCGTCACAGGACTCGGCCTCTGCCTGTGGGCGGGCTATGAATATATGGCGATGGCGTGGGGCGACATTACAGCGGCTCTACTGGCAGGTATGGCCGCATTACTGCTGGCAGGAGGTTTTGCATGGCTCGCGATTCGACTCAGCCGCTGACCACCGAGGAGGCCAAGGCGCGACTGCGAGCCGCGGCCCATGAAGCCAGCCTAAGCACATGGATGCACCACAACCCGTGGGGCTTCATTGCGCTGGCGCTGGCCAGCGGCTACCTCGCCGGTCGTTTACCCGTAGTGCGCACTTCCCTGATGTGGGGGGTTGCCCGGACCATGCTTGCCCTGACACACCGATAACCATCAACCGAGCTTCGGAAACGTTCTAACCTACCATGACGCGCCCGCCATCGAGCGCGGCGAGAGCTGTATCCGCCACCATAGACTCGCCACCATGTATGCAGGGAGGGTATGTCACCCCAGAGCCAAATGCCGCCTCCAACGCATCACCCCACGCCCCTTCCAGAAATGCGGCACGACCCAGTTCACAAGAGGGGGCATTCTCCTGCAACCACCCTCTGAGATAAGGATATTCGGGGAAATCCGTGCGCGGAACATACACCAAAGGCTTACCGGCCAGCCAGGATTCACTGACAACACCGTATCCGGGTTTACTCACCACCACATCCGAAGCCTGCAACAAATCCGCTACATCCCATTCATCCGGCGCACACTTCACATTGGCAGGAATATCGCCGGTCGGCATACGTGCTGCCGGAATGATAAAACGCCACTCCTGCAGTCTGTCCAGTCTATCGATACGGAATGATGGTGCCCGGGTGCCACCGAACATTACCAGCACCAACTTCTCGCCCTCTTGATATTCCAGCCTCAGGCGTGCCTCGTCATAAGACAAACGCCCCTTTCTGACGATAAGATCAATCCCCTTGATACGGGGAAAACTTGTTATCGGCATATGCAGCGGCAGGCGCAAAAACAAGTCGCACGCCTGATGCGCCTCGGCAATCTGTCTTAATGCGAAATGGTGCTTCGGCAGAAATGCCGAATAGATCGCATGCCAGTCGATGCTGCCAATAGCGATGGACGGAATACCAACCGGTGATGCAGCGGCAAAGACCAGAGGCGCGATATCAGAAAGCACCAGATCGGCACCGAGCCGACGCAATAGTCGCGACTCCTCCTGCACCCTTTCATGCCAGTCATGATGAAAATACTCCACCGCGCCTATCGTGGCAGCCACATCCTCATGCAACGCGTCCTTCTGAACCACACCGACATCGACCTGCCCTCCTATACAATCGAAGGGAAAGGAGCTACGCCTATGCAACATATCCATAGGCAGGGCGGTACGCAGTACAATACGAATCCTGTTGTCACGTTGATACAAGGCTTGCAACGCCGGCGCCATCTGGGCCCAATGACCAAATCCGTGTGCACTGATATATGCAACCACCGTTCTCATGACGATTGGACAATGCAAACAACCTAGCGCCATGTCCAGCACACTCGATCACGCACGACGCCATTATGTCCTCAAATAAAAAAACCTCCCGGGCAAACTAGGCACCCGGGAGGCTTCATACGCTTCCGTTCTCTTTAACGGAACTGTTAACCGAAGTTGCCGGCGACGAAATCCCAGTTGACGAGATTCCAGAAGGCCTCGACATATTTGGGACGCGCATTTCGGTAATCGATGTAGTAGGCGTGTTCCCAGACATCGCAGGTCAGCAACGGCGTATCGCCGTCGGTCATGGGATTACCAGCGTTGCTGGTATTGACGATATCAACCGACCCATCGCTCTTCTTGACCAGCCATGTCCAGCCGGAACCAAAGTTGGTCGCAGCCGATGTGCTGAACTTCTCCTTGAAATCGGCGAAGGATCCGAATGTACCGTTGATCGCATCGGCTAGGGCACCGGTGGGTTCACCGCCGCCATTCGGACTCAGGCAGTTCCAGTAGAAGGTATGATTCCACACCTGTGCGGCGTTATTGAAGATGCCGCCGGAGGCCTTCTTGATGATCTCCTCCAGAGAGAGGTTCTCGAACTCGGTGCCCGGTACCAGGCCGTTCAGCTTTTCCACGTAGGTGTTGTGGTGCTTGCCGTAGTGATACTCGAGCGTC
>DATFLK010000058.1:0-2294 GCA_035267815.1 Mariprofundaceae bacterium
GGCGATCACGAACATCGCGGAGACGATCCGGAAGGTGGGCGAGATCACCAACGCGATCACGTCCGCGGCGGAGGAGCAGGCGACGGCGGCACGGGAGATCTCGGCGAGCGTGCAGCACGCCAACGCCAGCGTGGCCGATGTGAGCGGTGGCGTGGAGGATGTCTCCACAGCGGCCGAGGAGACAGGCCGTGCGGCCAGCGAGATGCTGTCGGCCTCGCAATCTCTAGAGGCGAGTGCCGAGCGCCTCTCAACGATGGTCGACGACTTCCTTAAGGGATTGAGAGCGTAAGAAGGAGCTATTGTAGGCTCGGAGGTTTGAAGCAGGGATGCGATATATCCTTTGGAGAGGTATGGTGAATGGACGATAGGATCTGGCCTTCGGTGAGCGATGCGCGCCTGGTGCAGGTGCTTCAGCAGCAGGTGGCCGGTGCGCTGGGAAACCTGCACGACTGTACCGAGGATGGGCTGGGCCATTTGGCAAAGGCGCTCGATTATCATCCCGATTCCGAGGTAACGCCCCATATTTTGCGGGCGCTAACCGATCTTCAGAAGATCGATCGGGCCATTCAGCGCCTGCGCAATGTGGCGGACAGCATGGATGAATGGTCCAGCGCGTCAGGGGATGTGCCCCAAGACAGGCCAGCATGGGCCGAAGTCATGGCTGAGCGGTTTGTCATGCCGGAAGAGGGCAGTGTACTCGAACGGATTCTGAAGAAATAACAGGTAGCTT
Source organism: Mariprofundaceae bacterium (assembly GCA_035267815.1). Taxonomy (GTDB): domain Bacteria; phylum Pseudomonadota; class Zetaproteobacteria; order Mariprofundales; family Mariprofundaceae; genus DATFLK01. The sequence goes on from DATFLK010000058.1 coordinate 731, forward strand.
GACCCCCATCGTGCCGGCGGCACTATGGGGGTGGGAGTAGTTTGTTGCCTTCGCTTGGGAGGGTTTGATGGAAGACATGGAGATGGACCAGGAGTTGCTCGCCGAGTTTCTCATTGAGAGCAATGAGAACTTGGGCGATATCGAGCAGCAGCTGCTTGGTCTGGAAACAAATCCGGACGACATGGATTCCGTCAACGGTATCTTCCGGGCGATCCATACGGTCAAGGGCACCTGCGGGTTTCTGGGGCTGGAGCGTCTCGAAGCCTTGTCGCATGCGGCCGAGAATCTGCTTGGCAAGATTCGTTCCGAGAAGTTTAGTATTACGCCGGATCTGGTCTCCCTACTTCTCGAGGCTGTCGACGCCATCAAGACGATCATTGCCGGGCTCGAAGAGTCGGGCACCGAACCCGATACCGACTATTCAACGCTGACGAATCGCCTCAAGGCGGCAACACGCGCGGTCGAGGATATGACCGGTGCGGGTGTCGAGGCTGAAGGCTCCGATGAGGAGGCGGGAGAGGTGGAAACCGCCCCGGTGAATGAGGGCGCCGCCGAACCGGGTACCGGAACAGAGGCCGCAGCAGACGACGATGCCGCACCGAAGGAGCCTGAGGGGGCGTCCGGCAGCGACAGCGCATCGGCCGAGAGTGAGGAGAAGCCGAAGGAGGTCGCGGAGCCGGCCCAGCCATCTTCGCCGGCACCCAAGAGCGAGGAGAAACAGGCGACGGCAAAGGCAGCCGCCAAACCGGCTGCCGACAATACCATCCGTGTCGATGTCGATGTGGTGGACGACATCATGAACCAGGTCGGGGAGTTGGTGCTGACGCGCAACCGCCTGTTGCAGATGGTGGCCGCCGGTGTTTCACCGGAAGTGCAGCGCGTTGCCCATTATATCGATCATACGACGACCACGCTGCAGGAGCAGGTGCTCCGTCTTCGGATGCAGCCGGTGGCCGGTCTCTGGAACCGGGTGCCGCGCGTGGTTCGTGATCTCTCCCGCGAACTGGGCAAGAAGATTCGTGTTGAGATGGAGGGGCAGGAGACCGAGCTGGACCGCTTCATTCTGGCCGCACTGCGCGATCCGATGACGCACATCATTCGTAATAGTTGCGATCACGGCGTGGAATCGCCGGCCGATCGCGTGGCGACCGGAAAGTCCGAAGAGGGATTGATCCGCCTGACGGCGCGCCAGGAGAGCGGCAATATCGTCATCGAGATATCCGATGACGGCAAGGGTATCGACCCTGCGGCCGTGCGCGAGAAAGCGGTTGATATGGACGTCATCACGCGCGATACGGCGGATCGGATGAGCGATACCGCCGCACTGCAGCTGATCTTCCACCCCGGACTCTCCACGGCCAAGCAGGTGTCGAAGGTTTCGGGCCGCGGGGTCGGCATGGATGTGGTGCGGGCGGAGATTGAAAAGACCGGCGGCAATGTGGAGGTCGAAAGTCAGGTGGGAAAGGGCTCGACGCTGCGCATGCGTATCCCGCTGACGCTAGCGATTATCCCGGCATTGGTAGTGGAGACGAGCGAGCAGCAGTTCGCCGTACCGCAGATGAAT
>DATFLK010000059.1:0-3237 GCA_035267815.1 Mariprofundaceae bacterium
CAGGCCGGACTCAAGGTGCCGGTCGATATCCCGATCCGTGAGGATGGGCCGCTGCGTTATCCCGTGGTGTTGAAGCCGGTCAGCGAAGGGTCCAGCCTCGGGTTGCATATGCTGCGCAGCGCCGACGACTGGAAGCGTCTGAAGATTCAGTCGGATCAGGGGTGGATGGCCGAGATGCCGGTGAAGGGGGCAGAGGTCGCCGTCTCGGTGTTGAACGGCCGCGCGCTGCCGCCTGTGGAAGTGGCGCCGAGATCGGGTGTCTATGACTTCCAGTCCAAATATACCAGCGGGGCGACCGAATACTTCTGCCCGGCACGTCTGCCGGCCGAGACGCTTCGCGTCTGTATGGAGCGGGCCGAGGCGGCGGTGCGGGCGACCGAATGTCGCGGCGCTCCCCGTGTCGACATGATCGTCGCCGATGGCGGCGAACCGGTGATTCTCGAGATCAATACCGTGCCGGGCATGACCGAGACCAGCCTGCTGCCCAAGTCGGCGGAGGTGGCCGGCCTCGATTTTGCCGCGCTCTGCATGGCGATGCTTGATGCGGCCACCCTAGATGTCGGGGAGGTGGCGGCATGAGCATGCGCAACAACCGCCGTCGCGTGGCTAGGAAGAGACGGGATTACCGGCTGATGCTGAGAAGGGCGGGCCGCTTCTGCCTGGTGCTTATGGTGACCAGTGTCGTGGTTTCGGCAGGGGTGGGGCTGAACGGTCTGTTCAGTGTCCGCCACTGGCACATCAGCGGCGTCAATCCGACGCTGGCCCATGCCATCGAGCGCCAACTGGTCGGCATGGAACCGATGGATTTCATCCACTCCCGGCCCGCCTATCTGCGTGCACGACTGAGCGCGGTGATCCCCGATCTGGCTGCCATCAATATCTCTCGTCGCCTGCCGGACATACTCGATATCCGGGCTACGGCCCGCGTGCCGGTGGCCTTCTGGCGAGGCGGTGAGGGCGGCATATGGCTGGTCGATTCGAAGGGGGATGCCTATCGCAAACTGCGGCCGGGCGAACACCACGACCTGCCGCTGTTGCGCGTGCCCGACCAGACGCTCGGGCGGGCCGTGGCAATCCTTCGGATCGTGCATGACACGGCACCGGGGCGCTATCGCCACCTGAGCGAATGCATCGCCCGGTTCGATACGTGGCAGATGGACTTTAACCATGGTCAGTCCTGGCTTCTACGGCGCGGCGACGAGGTTGTCCGCGACCTGCACAAGGTGGTCGATCTGTTGCACAGCCCGCGGCTGAAGGGTGGCGACTGGAAGGTGGATGCGCGTATGGAAACGCGCTGGTTTATTCGAAAAGCAAGACAGGGAGGCGTGGTTTAGATGTCCAGAAATGATCAATTACTCGTTGGACTCGATATCGGTACCAGTAAGATCGCCTGTGTAGTGGCCGAGGGCGGTCCGGACGGCAAGCTCGATGTCATCGGCATCGGTACCCACCCGTCGCGTGGATTGCGCAAGGGCGTGGTGGTCAATATCGAGAGCACGGTCGAATCGATCCGCCTAGCGGTTGAGGAGGCGGAGCTGATGGCGGGGGTTGAGATTAAGTCGGTCTTCACCGGCATCGCCGGCAGCCATATCCGTGGCTACAACAGCCACGGCGTGGTGGCGACCAAGAACGGCGAGGTCACCGAAGAGGATGTCTCCCGGGTCATCGATGCGGCCCGCGCCATGAATATCCCGGCCGACCAGAAGATCCTGCACATCCTGCCGCAGGAGTACATTATCGACGGCCAGGACGGTATCCGCGAGCCGGTCGGCATGAGCGGCGTCCGGCTGGAGGCCAAGGTCCATATCGTTACCGGTGCGGTCTCCTCGGCCCAGAACATCATTAAATGCTGTAACCGCTGCGGGCTCGACGTGGCCGACATGGTGCTTGAGCAGGTCGCTTCCAGCGAAGCGGTGCTGCTGCAGGACGAGAAGGATATCGGCACCGTGCTGGTCGATATCGGCGGTGGCACGACCGATATTGCCGTCTTCCTCGACGGTGCCATCCGTCATACCGCCGTGATTCCGATCGGTGGCGACCATTTGACCAACGATCTGGTCGTGGGGCTGAGGACCTCGGCTCGCGAGGCGGATCAGCTGAAGAAAAAATACGGCGCCTGCATGACGGCGATCATCTCGCCGGAGGAGCAGATCGAGGTGCCGAGTGTTGGCGGCCGTTCGCCGCGTCCGATGCCGCGGCAGGTGATGGCGCAGATTCTTGAGCCACGCGTCGAGGAGCTCTTCGAGCTGGTTAAGGCCGAATTACAGCGCTCGGGCTACAAGGAGCTGATGGCGGCCGGTGTCGTGCTGACCGGTGGCAGCAGCCTGCTCGAGGGGATGGTGGAGCTGGCTGAAGAGGTATTCGACATCCCGGTCCGTCTGGGGCGCCCGCAGGGCGTCGGCGGGCTCGTCGATGTCGTCGGCAGTCCGATCTATGCCACGGGCGTGGGGCTGATCGAATATGGTCAGCGCTATCGGGAGCATGCACCCATGGGAGGCAGAAGCGAGAAGGGTATGTTCGCCCGCGTATGGGGGCGGATGCGGAGCTGGTTTGGAGATGCAACATCTTGATGGAGCGAAAGGAACGAATAGGAGGAGTCCAATGAGTACACTATATACACTGGAAGACACGATGGGGCAGTCAGCCCAAATCAAGGTTGTCGGTGTCGGCGGCGGCGGCGGCAACGCACTGAACAATATGATCGATCAGCAGCTTCGAGGGGTCGACTTCATCGTCGCCAACACCGATGCCCAAGCGATCGCGCATAGCAAGGCCGAGCACAAGATTCAGCTTGGCGCCGAGGTGACGCGCGGCCTAGGGGCCGGGGCCGATCCACAGACTGGTCAGGCGGCGGCGGAGGCCGAGCGCGAGCGTCTGCGCGAGTTCTTTAGCGGTACCGACATGGTCTTCATCACGGCCGGCATGGGCGGCGGTACCGGCACGGGCGGTGCACCGGTCATCGCCGAGGTGGCACGCGAGATGGGCGTGCTGACCGTGGCGGTGGTGACCAAGCCGTTCAACTTCGAGGGCAAGCGCCGCATGCGTCAAGCCGAGGCAGGTATCGCCGAGCTGCGCAAGCATGTCGATACGCTGATTATTATCCCGAACCAGAAGCTGATCGGGGCGGTGGGCAAGCACACCTCGATGCTCGAGGCGTTCCGCAAGGCAGACGACGTGTTGCTGCAGGCGGTGCGCGGTATCGCCGAGCTGATCACCCACACCGGCTACATGAACGTC
>DATFLK010000060.1:0-19544 GCA_035267815.1 Mariprofundaceae bacterium
GGCCTGTGTCAGTCGTGGAGAGAGGGCGAGCGCCTGTCGGTAATGGTATTCGGCCTTATGGAATGACCCCGTACGGTCGAGCAGCAGTCCGAGATTGGCATGGGCCTCGGCGAAATCGGGAGAGAGTGATAAGGCTTGGCAAAAGACTGACTTGGCTTTGTGATCCTTGCCTTCATCCATCAGATGGGTGCCAGCATGGAAGAGTGCGACGGCTTCCTCGGGCGGTGAGCTCAAGGGTGTATCTATTCGTGCTGCCAGTCGCCGATCTTTCGTGTCAGATCCGCTTCGGCCGGCAGTTTCTCCGCATCAGGAATAAAGATGGCGAGCCGACGGGTCTCGAGGTGTTCGAGCCATCCGGCCAGGAATTGGCGGTAGAGAGTCTCCATGGCGATATCTTGATCCGCCGCCTCCGGTCCGGTGTAGTCACTGGCCGAAGCGATCTCACCGCGCACGGCGATGTTCGGATTGCCGATGATCCTCTCCCTGCTGCTGTCCAGCATGCGGAAGTGGCCCGCGAGGTCGAGGTAGGCCAACCATGGCGTACCCGGCTTCGCCTGCCGGACGGCTTCGATCATCTGCGTCTGTTCCGGGATGGGGGCAGGACTCAGGCGGTGGGGTATGGCATGTGCGAAGATGCCGCGCATCAGGAAATCGAACATGCCCGGTTTTCCCTTGGGGGCGAGCAGCCGTTCCTTGTCCTTCCGGAGTCGGAGCCCGGCCCACGATTTTACCTGTTCCGGACCCTCCAGCATGGCGTCGCCCTTGCGAAGATCCTCGGCGAAGACCGATGGGCGCCAGCTCTCGCCGTCCTCGAGAAGCCGCCAGGCATCGTCGCCGGCGGCGGAGAGGGCATCGATCGTAAAACAGAGCTTCATGACTGGCGTTCGATGACGGGACGGTTGCTTTCCGGGTCAAGCCGAAGGGAAATCTCTCCGTTGAGCATGCGCAAGATATCGTCCCCGATCAGATGGCGTCGCCAGCCGTGCAGGCAGGGATTCTCCTTCGGCAGCGAGGAGCCGTGGTTGGCCCAGGAGGCGAGTTCGGCAAGATCCTGTTTTCCGGCCAGGATGTTGGCTGCAATGCTCTCTTCATCGGCCCGCAGCCGCACCAGTGTCGAGAGTAGCTCCATGCGCAGGTCGGTTCCCGCGCTGTTGCGGGAGCCTCCTGTGAAGCGTGGCCAGTCCTCCTTGGGGCTCTCCCGTCCCCGTTGCCAGGCCCGCAGGATCTCCTTGCCAAATTTGCGGGCAATACCCGCATTCATGCCGCGCATCTGTTCCAGGCCCTTGCTGTCCAGATGGGTACGACGGGCCACAGTGGCCAGAATTTCGTCGCTGAGGATGCGTCGTCGCGGGATATCTCTCTTCTGTGCCTGGTTCTCTCGCCAGGCTGCCAGCTCCCGCAATACCGCCAAATGCTGCGGCTTCAGCTTGTTGACACCTTTGACGCGCCAGAACATCTCTTCGGGATTGCATATGTAGGTTTCGGGATTACAGAGGATTGCCTGCTCCTCGTCCAGCCACGTCAGCCTGCCTTTTGCCTCAAGCTGTTCGGTCAGGTGCTGGTAGATCGGCATCAGATAGAGCACGTCGTCAGCGGCATAGTTGAGCTGTTCGGTGGTCAGTGGTCTTGCAAGCCAGTCGCTGAAGGATTCGGCCTTGGGCAGGTTTCTTCCAAGTAGGCGCTGGACCAGGTTGCCGAAACCGACCTGCAGGCCGTAGCCCAGCAGCGCTGCCGCGATCTGGGTATCGAAGACCGGAAGCGGGAGCTTTCCGCTCTCCTTCAGGATGATCTCCATGTCCTGCCGGCCGGCGTGAAACACCTTGAGGATACCGGGATCATGCAGCAGTGCCCAGAGCGGTGCGAGGTCGGGGATGGCCAGCGGGTCGATCAGGAAGCATTTGTCATGACCCGAAACCTGGATCAGTGCGAACTCCGGATAGTAGGTGGATTCGCGATGGAACTCGGTATCCACGCACAACACCTTGGCAAGGCGAAGGTCGCTGCAGGCGTCAGTCAGTTCCTTGTCCGTCGCAATGAAGATGGGTGGAGACGATGTCATACGCAACAGCCCGATGGATGGGGGTATCCCACTACGGTCGTTTCGTCACTCTTGGTGCATGTCACGACGAGGGCTCGAGAAACGGGTAGTCCGTGTAGCCGCGGCTGTCTCCGCCGTAGAAGGTGTCGGGGTCCGCTTCGTTCAGCGGAGCGTTGCGGCGCAAGCGCTCCGGTAGGTCCGGGTTGGCCAAGAAGGGAACGCCGAAGGCGACGAGATCGGCACTGCCCTCCGCCAGGCTCCGGTCGGCACGCTCCCGGTCGTAGCCACCATTGGCCATATAGAGTCCGTCGAAGTGCTGCCGGATCTGGCGCATGTCGCAGGAGGCGTTCGCATCCGTGCCGATACTGGTTTCCATCACATGCAGGTAGAGAGGCTGTAGTTCGCTCAGTCGTTCGGCCACGTAGTTGAAGGTGCGCTGCGGATCGGAGTCCTGCATGTCGTTGAAGGCGTTGATCGGGGAGATGCGGACCCCCACCTTTTGATTGCCGACCGCGCCGGATACCGCTTCGGTCACCTCCATCAACAGGCGCGTACGGTTCTCCAGCGAGCCGCCATAGGCGTCGGTGCGGTGGTTGCTGCCATCGCGGATGAACTGGTCGAGCAGGTAGCCGTTGGCTGCATGGATCTCAACGCCGTCGAAGCCGGCCTGCATGGCATATTCGGCTGCCTGACGGTACTGGGCGATGATGCCCGGCAGTTCGTCGCTATCCAGAGCCCTTGGTGTGACAAAGGGCTTCATGCCGTCGGCGGTAAAAGTCTCTCCCTTTGGTGTGATGGCCGAAGGGGCTACCGGCAGGGTGCCATCGGGCTGTAGATCGGGGTGTGAGACACGTCCGACATGCCAGAGCTGGATGAAGATCCGTCCGTCGGCGGCGTGCACCCGGTCGGTGACAGCCTTCCAGGCTTCGGCCTGCTCGGGGTTGTGGATGCCGGGTGTGCCCGGATAACCGACCCCTTGCGGAGAGATCTGGGCGCCTTCGGTGATGATGAGTCCGGCCGAGGCCCGTTGTTCATAGTAGAGCGCATTCAGCGGCTGAGGCGCATTGCCTTCGCTGGCGCGATTGCGGGTCATGGGGGCCATGACGATCCGGTTGGGCAGGGCGATGTCGCCAAACCGGAGGGGTGTAAACAGATCGGTCATCTCCGTACCTCTTTCATCCATAGACAGCATCAAGGCTAAGGCAATTGGGTACTGCTTGCCAACCACATCGACGCAGGGGCGATGTATGTGATACTGGCATGTAACGAAAATCCCTTTTCCCAAACGAAGACTTCCCCTTTTCACACATTGAGAAACTGTCATGGACGGGCTATCTTCCCCGCCATTGATGAAAACCGGGACGAGGCAGATTCGCTGCCGCCGAAACCTGCTCGATGAAAGGATGTAGGCATGGCAAGAAAGTTTAATTTTAGTGCAGGCCCGGCCATGTTGCCGACTGCCGTGATCGAACGTGCACAGCAGGAGATGCTGGACTGGCACGGTTCGGGGATGTCCGTGATGGAAATGAGTCATCGCGGCAAGGAGTTCATGTCCATCGCGACCAAGTCCGAGAAAGATCTGCGCGAGCTGATGGCGATTCCCGACAACTACAGGGTGCTCTTTCTGCAGGGCGGTGCCTCCTCACAATTCGCCGCGATTCCGCTCAATCTGTTGGGCGGGAAGGATCATGCCGATTACATCAATACCGGCATGTGGTCGAAGAAGGCGATTGCCGAGGCAAAACGCTACTGCACCGTGAATCTCGCCGCGGATACCTCCGAGGGCGGCTTCACCGCTGTGCCGGTACAGGATGAGTTGAAGCTGAATCCCGATGCGGCCTATGTGCACTATACGCCCAACGAGACCATCGGCGGTGTCGAGTTCGATTACATACCGGAGACGAACGGGGTGCCGCTGGTGGCCGATATGTCCTCCACCATCCTGTCGCGCCCGATTGATGTCTCGAAGTTCGGGGTCATCTATGCCGGTGCCCAGAAGAATATCGGTCCCGCAGGGCTCGCCATTGTGATCATCCGTGAGGATCTTCTGGGCAACGCCTCGGACAGTACCCCCGCGATGTTCAACTACGAAACCCACGCCAATGCGGATTCGATGTACAACACACCGCCGACCTATAGCTGGTATATGGCAGGACTGGTGTTCGAATGGCTCAAGGAGCAGGGCGGCCTAGAGGCGATGGCCGAGATCAACAGACGCAAGGCCGAAAAGCTCTATGCGGTGATCGATAACAGCGACTTCTACAATAGCCCCGTGGCCAGGAATGCACGCTCCTGGATGAATGTACCGTTCACGCTGGCCGATCCCGATCTGGATACCGATTTCCTCAAGGGCGCCGGGGAGCGTGGTCTGGTGACTCTGAAGGGCCATCGCTCGGTCGGCGGCATGCGCGCCAGCATCTACAACGCCATGCCCGAAGAGGGCGTGGATGCGCTGGTGACCTGGATGCAGACGTTCGAAAGTAGCCAGGGATAAGCAACCGTGCCGAAGTGACGGCGGGTGCTGGCGGATGTTTCGGTTTGACCTCATGGGCGGCCTCTATAGGATGTCTGCGCACTCCCGTTACGGGTGCGCGAACCCCGTCTGGAGTATTCCCGTGACAGAACAGCACCTTCTCTCCGCCGGCTCGGTGGCCATATCGACACGCACATTGAAGCCTGTCTGGGCGGTTTCCGGAATCGTGTTTCCTCAGCCCGATAAGCATGCGAGATGAAAGGAGGGCCTGATGCCTAAAGTCTGGATTGCCGACAAGATGTCCGAACGGGCGGTCGAGGTCTTCCGCGCCCGCGGTATCGAGGTGGACTACAGGCCGGGACTTGATCCAGAGGAGCAGATTCGTATTGCCGGCGACTACGACGGCATCGCGGTGCGTTCGGCGACGAAGCTGAAGGGCGAGCTGCTCGATGCCGCCGCCCGCGTCAGGGTAATCGGCCGGGCCGGTATCGGCGTGGATAACGTCGATGTACCCGCCTGCTCGCGCCGCGGTGTGGTGGTTATGAATACGCCATTCGGCAACACCATTACCACGGCCGAATTGGCCATCGCACATCTGCTGGCCGCCGCGCGCCAGATTCCTCAAGCCAATGCCTCGACCCGGGCGGGCAAATGGGAGAAGAGCCGCTTTATGGGCATGGAGCTGACCGGCAAGAAAGCCGGCGTCATCGGTGCCGGCAATATCGGCTCCATTGTCTGCGACAGGCTCAAGGGGTTGCACATGCATGTCTATGTGTACGACCCCTTTATCAGCAACGAGCGGGCCGAGGCGATGGGCGTCACCAAGGTGGAGAGCGTCGAGGAGCTGGTCGCCATGGTTGATGTGCTGACCATCCATGTGCCGCTGGTCGACGCTACCCGGAACCTGATTGATGCCGAGATGCTGAAACGGATGAAGCGGGGCGCCATCCTGGTCAACTGTGCCCGGGGCGGCATCGTCGACGAGGCGGCACTCTTCGAAGCCTGTAAAAGCGGCCATCTCCGCGCCGCCGCGCTCGATGTCTACGCCGAGGAGCCGGCGAAAGAGAATCCCCTATTTGAGCTGGAGAGTGTTAGCTGTACACCGCATATCGGGGCCTCCACCGGAGAGGCGCAGGAGAACGTGGCGGTACAGGTGGCCGAACAGATGTCCGATTTCTTGCTGGCCGGCACTGTCACCAACGCCGTGAACCTTCCCTCCCTCTCTGAAAAGGAGCACAGGCAACTGGCTCCGTATCTCGCCCTGTCGGAGCAGCTCGGCCGATTCATGGGGCAGACACGGCGTCCTGGATATACCCGTGTGACCGTCCATTTCGAGGGGCCGGTATCGCAGCTTAATCGCAAGCCGCTGCTCAATGCCGTCGTGCAGGGGCTTTTGTCGCAGAGCATGGAGGATGTTAACGCGGTGAATGCCACAGTCCTTGCCAAGGAGCGTGGTATCGAGATTGGCGAGGTGGCGCGGGAGAGCTCGGATCACTTCAATAATCTGATCTGTGTCGAGGTCGAGGGTGACGAGGGGCATGGCTCTGTCTGCGGCACCATGTTTGACGGTGTTCGACCGCGTCTTGTCAGTGTCGATGGTTGTGAGGTGGAGATCGCGCCCGCGGGCCGGATGCTGGTTCTGGAGAACCGCGACAAGCCCGGCGTGGTGGCGGCAATCGGTGCGGTCCTGGCCGAGGCCGGTATCAATATCGGTGATTTCCGTCTCGGACGTCATGCCGAACGGGAGACCGCTATCTCGGTGGTCTCCGTCGATTCGAAGCCCGAAGCGGGAACACTCGAACAGCTGAAGGCACTGCCCAATATGCTGCATGTCCGTTATGTGGAGCTGGCGACATCATGAACAATAACTATTCACGCCCTGTCATCGGCCTTGAGGATGCCTTCGGTACGCGCGCAAAACAGCTTCGCCTGTTGCAGATGCGCCTGCTCGAACTCTACGAGGAGGCCGGCTACCAAGAAGTGATCCCGCCGCTGGTGGAACGCCCGGAATCGCTGAACTGTGGTGGAACAGGGCAGTTCCTAGCCGACCAGACACTGGTCTTCAGCGATCCCGCCGGAGCAGGGCTATTGGGGATCCGTCCCGATATTACCCCTCAGGTCGCCCGTATCGCAGCCACTCGGCTGCAGGATGTGGCGGTGCCGAAGCTCTGCTATTCGGGTCCCGTGATGCTCTCGCGTCCGGACAGCCGAACCGGATCGCGTCAGCAGTGGCAGACGGGCATCGAACTGCTTGGCGAGGCGGGGAAGGAAGCGGATGTCGAGGTGATGCATTTGGCCGCACTCAGTATGCATGCCGCAGGCTTCGAAGGCCCGCTGCTGCAGGTCGGGCATCTCGGTATCCTACGTGCACTGGTCTCCGGCGGGGATGGCCCGCTCGATCGTTGGGTTGGAATGATGATGCGCCGTTCGCCGGAGGATACACACCGCTGTCTGGCCGGTGAGTCGTTCTCCGAACCGGTGGCGCAGGCGTTGCTGGAGATGGCCTCCGGTGATGCGGACAGGGAGTGGCTCGAGACCAACCTGAACCGGCTGGGCGACGAGTTCGAGCATGCCGGCACGACGCTTCTCCATCTGGTGGAGGCTGTGGAGAGCCGCCTCTCCGGTGAGGTGAAAGTGCAGCTCGATGCCGCCGTGATGCCTCGCTTCCTTTACCACAGCGGCATCGTTTTCGCAGGCTTTGCCGCCGGCGCGCCGCAGGCGCTGCTGCACGGCGGGCGTTACGACACCCTGATGCAGGGGCACGGGCGGGATATGCCCGCCACCGGTTTCTCTTTTGACCTCTGGGCCTGGCTGGACGCGGGCGCAAAACTTTCTAGGAGTTAGATCATGGCGAATGTGGTTGCCGTAGGCATCCAGTGGGGTGATGAGGGCAAGGGCAAGGTGGTGGATCTTTTGGCCCCCGAGATGGACGTCGTGGCCCGTTTTCAGGGCGGCCCGAATGCTGGGCATACGCTGGTCATTGGCGGTGAGAAGACGGTGCTGCACCATATCCCGTCCGGTATCCTGCACGAGGGTGTGCTGAGCCTGATCGGCAACGGCACAGTGGTTGATGCGCAGGAGCTGGTGCACGAGATGGATACCCTGCTGGCCGCTAATGTACCGGTGGGCGAGCGCTTGCGCATCTCCGACCGCTGTCAGTTGATTCTGCCCTACCATCGGGCGCTCGATGCGGCCCGCGAACTGGCCAAGGGTAAGGATAAGATCGGTACCACAGGACGCGGCATCGGGCCGGCGTACGAAGACAAGGTGGCCCGCCGTGGTATCCGTCTGATCGATGTGGTGGCCGACGATCTGGAGCAGCGCATCGACGAGAACCTGCGTTATACCAACTTCATGCTGACCGAATTTCTCGGCGCAGAAGCGGTCGCGCGTGCCGAGGTGGAGGCGTGTCTGGCACTGGCGCGGGAGCGATTGCTGCCGCTTGCGGCCGATGTGCCACTGATCCTGCATCAGCGCAGCCAGGCCGGCGATCGCATTCTCTTTGAAGGGGCACAGGGATCGATGCTTGATGTCGATCACGGTACCTATCCCTACGTGACATCGTCGAATACCGTCTCCGGTGCCGCTCTGGCCGGCCTCGGCGTCGGGCCGAAAGAGGTCGACGAAGTGCTTGGCATCTGCAAGGCATACACGACCCGTGTTGGTGCCGGGCCGTTCCCGACCGAGCTCTACAACGCCGACGGTATGGACGATCCCTCCGGTAAACATATGGCTGAGAAGGGTCAGGAGTTCGGCGCTACGACCGGGCGCCCGCGCCGCACCGGCTGGTTCGATGCGGTGCTGGTCAAGCATGCCGTGCGCATCAATGGTGTGACGGGGCTGGCCATCACCAAGCTGGACGTGCTGGACGGATTGACCGAACTAAAGCTGTGCGTCGGCTACGAACTGGACGGCAAGCAACTGGATTCGATTCCCGCCGATGCCTGCATGCTGGCAGCCTGTCATCCGGTCTACGAGACGATGCCGGGCTGGACGGATTCCACCTTCGGGATCACCGATGCCGGTCAGCTTCCGGCCGAGGCGAAGGCGTTTCTCCGCCGCATCGAAGAGGTGTGCGAATGCCCGGTCACCATGCTCTCCACCGGGCCCGATCGCCAGCATATCTGCCGGCTTTAAGCGTTTCGTTCATCCTCGCAGGGAAAGGGCGGTGATGCCCTTGCCGCCCAAAAGACGGTCGTTTTTGTTATAATCCACATGGAGTATTGATCATGGCGGAGGGGTGATGGATTTTCTCTTTGCATCGACGCCGCACATCCATTTCGGAGCGGGAAGATGTGCTGATGTTCCGGGGCTTTTGCGGCCCTTCGGTGGCAGGGTACTACTGGTAACGGGAAGCCGTTCGTTTGATCGCTCCTCATACAGTATGGCACTTCTGGAGACGCTGAAGTCCTCCTTTGAGGTGATTCGGCTCCGCATCGAGGGTGAGCCCTCTCCCAGCATGATTGATGAGGCGGTGATGGAATACCGCGCGCTGATGCCCGACGTGGTGCTGGCGGTCGGGGGCGGCAGCGCTGTGGATGCCGGCAAGGCGATTGCCGGACTTCTGCCGCTGGGCCATTCGGTTATGGAGTTTCTAGAAGGGGTGGGGCGCGGCAAGTCCTACCCGGGCCCTTCACTGCCCTTCGTGGCGGTACCGACGACAGCCGGGACGGGTGGTGAGACCAGCAAGAACGCCGTGCTGTCTGAACAGGGGGAGGGCGGCTTCAAGAAGTCCTTCCGGCATGAGCTTCTGGTAGCTCGGGCGGTGGTCATTGATCCCGAGCTGATGCTCGACTGCCCGCCGGATATCACTTCGGCCTGTGGTATGGATGCGCTGACGCAGCTGCTTGAATCCTATGTGTCGTCTGGTGCTTCGCCGATGACGGATGCGCTGGCCGTCAGTGGATTGGCGCAGGTCCAACGCTCTCTGATCCCGGCCTGCGAGAATGGCGGCGACCTGGAGGCCCGAACGGGCATGGCCTATGCCTCATGCCTCTCCGGTTTGACACTGGCCAATGCCGGGCTCGGTTCGGTGCATGGCCTTGCTGCGCCACTGGGTGCCTTCTTTCCCATCCCCCACGGCGTCGCCTGCGGTACGCTGGTCGCCAAAGCGACACGGCTCAATATCGAGGTGCTTCGAAGGCGTGACCCCTCGAACCGGTCGTTGGCCAGATACGCTCGGGCCGGACGAATCCTCGGGGGAGAAGAGGCGATCGATGACATGGCGGCGTGTGAACTGCTGGTCGATGTCCTGACGGTATGGACGGAAAAACTGGCGATACCGCTGTTATCGGCCTACGGGATCGGCGAGGACGATCTCCCGCGCATCGTTGCCGGCAGCCGCGGCAACAGCATGAAAACGAATCCGATCCACCTTGAGGATTCGGAACTCGCCGCACTGCTTCGTTCACGCCTGTAGTCGTGACACGGATAGCGAGCGGCTTAGTGATCGCTCTCTTGGGGTTGCGATGCGGCGAACAGCTCGTCCCGGGCATCACGCAGATATTCATAGCCAGACCATAGGGTCAGCATGGCCGCAACCCACAGCAGTACCAGTCCGATCAGGTGCAGGTCCATTCCCAGTACATCCAGATGCAGCAGCAGTAGCGTAATGGCAAGCATCTGCGTGGCCGTTTTGAACTTCCCAAGACGCGAGACGTGTACGATGCTGGCCACCCGGGCAAGCCATTCGCGCAACGCGCCGATGATGATCTCCCGTCCGATGATAATGATGCCGAGAATGGCGGGGACATGGGACGATTCGACGAGCAGGACGAGGGCTGTGGCGACCAGAAGTTTGTCGGCGACCGGGTCGAGAAAGCGGCCGAAGGGAGTGACCTCGTCCCGCTTCCGGGCCAGATAGCCATCCAGCCAATCGGTGAAGGCGGCCAGGGCGAAGAGCAGGGCGGCACCGATGTGGCCCCACAACCCCGGCAGATAGAAGATCACGATGAACAGTGGAATTAGGAAGACGCGGGCCACGGTAAGCTGGTTTGAGAGGGTCCACTGCATAGCCCTTATTTATGGCGCAAGTTGGAGGGCGGGTAAAGCATTTTATTGCAGGGTGTGTGACCTGGGCGGGGGAGGAATCCGTTCATGACATCTATACACAGAATCTGTGGATAACCTCGTGGATAACTTGCGTGGATGCCTGCTTTGTACAGCCTTCGTTTCGGCACACGGCCCTACGCCTAAAAATAAGGCAATGAAATATATCCATTAAAATCAATATGATACGCAATGAAACTTGTGTATTTTATAAAGGGTAAAAGGGAAATATTAAAAAATATTTATCAAGCGCTTGGAACGTGAATAAAATGGTATTCACTATGACATTTCCATCTGCCGTAGGGCCTCGTAGGTGCCGATGGCACAGGCCGATGCCATATTCAGTGAGCGGACCGGAACGCCGCGGCGCATGGGGATGCGGATCGAGGTAAGCTGTTTGAGGATCGGTTCGGGTAGGCCACGTGTTTCGGGACCGAAGACGAGTACGTCGCCGGCAGCGAAGCAGCTCTCCCAGAGGTCCTTTGACGCTCGGGTGGTGAACCCGAACCACTGGCGGGTCTCGTCCCCAAGGTGACGACAAAGGGCCGGCCAGTCGTCGTGTTCCCGCACATCGAGATAATCCCAGTAGTCGAGGCCGGCACGCTTCAGCTGCCTGTCATCGATATCGAAACCGAGAGGGTGGACGAGATGCAACTGGCATCCCGTGCAGGCACAGAGTCGGGCGATGTTGCCGGTGTTGGGAGGGATCTCAGGCTGATAGAGCACGATATGAAGCGGAGGTACCATCTTCTCAATCCCTTTCGTCAACTGAATCCTTCTCCCCGATCTTGCAGTGCCGGTCCGGTATTGGCAAACGCCAAGAAAAAGGGAGGCCGTTCTGCCTCCCTTAGGGTGGTGCGAACCGGTTTTTACCAGAAGTGGTATTTGCCGGAGATGGTGAACATGCTGGCGCTGATGCCGTTGAAACGCGTCGCGGTGGCATTCTTCGGCTTGGTCAGAAGATGGGACCATTCGGCAGCTAGACTGAACTGGTCGGAGGTACGGTACTGCAGTCCCAACCCGTATCCGAGGCCGCTGCGGGTCTTCGTCTGCTTGACGGCGCCGGCCGGGTAGAAGCTGGCCCGGATCGTACCGAGGCCAACCAGACCGTAGGCGGTCAGATCGCTGGAGAACTCGTACCGCGGCTTGAGGTAGAAGGCCGCCATCCAGTCCATCTTGGCCGCGGGAGCGGCCGCCGTGGCACCGGAGGTCTTGTTGCTGGTGCCGATGCGGAACTCGCCGCCCAGATACTGAGAGAAGTCGTCACCTACCTGCAGGTATTCGCCGAAAGTGCTCTTCTTGTTCAGGCCCGTATTGATGTTGTAGAGACCCAGACCCACGCCGACATAAGGTTGCGATGCCGAGGCGTCCGATGCCCAGATGAAAACCATGGCGCATGCCATGGCGATGGAAGTCAATGCTCTTTTCATATCCCACTCCATAGGTTTTTTGTGAAGCCTGGATCCGGCAGTACGTATACTCCGGCCCATGCAGGTTCTGCCGAACGGTATCGGCAAACGGCGCAACGTAGAAAGCCAACCTGAAGTCTGGCTTAATTTTTCATAAAAAGGGTTTAAGGGTACGTCGGCTGTCAGGATATCCCGCAGGCCGCCGGGGTCTGCCGGAATCAGCATCTTCTGAAGTCAGCGGTGCAGGGCGGTGAAGATGCGGTCGGCCATTCTGGCGGAGAGGCCGGGCACCTCGGCTAACTGTTCGCGACCGGCCCGCTTGACCCCTTCGATGCCGCCGAAATGTTTCAGCAGGGCCATACGGCGAGACTTTCCGATACCCGGAATGTTGTCCAGTGCCGAGGTAAACATGTTCGCCTTGCGCCTTTTTTTCAGGTATTCACCGGCGAACCGATGCGCCTCGTCGCGTACGCGGGCGATCAGCAGCAGGGCAGCATTGTGTCGTCCCGGCTTTAGCGGATGGCCGATACCTCGATCGTCATTCTGCGTCCAGCTTGGCCAGAGGGTCTCCTCTCCCAACTTGCGGCTTGTCCCTTTGGCAACGCCGATCAGCGGCATGGTGCTGAGCCCCTGATCTGCGGCGACCTGCATGCCGATGCCGAGCTGCCCCTTGCCGCCGTCGATAAACATCAGGTCTGGCCGGGGCAGCCGCTCTTCCTCGATCGCCTTGAAGAAGCGGGTCAGCACGGTGCGCATGGCGGTATAATCGTCGCCCTCAGGCACATCGTCGAGCCGGTAGCGGCGGTAGTGCTCCTTGTCCGGGCCATCCCAGTCGGCATAGACGATGGCCGCGACCGTCTGTTTGCCTCCCAGGTGGGCGTTGTCGACAGCAGCGATCCGTCGGGGAATCTGATCGAGGGTCAGAAGGTCGGCCAGAGCCTCGAAGGCGGACTGTTGACCGGACGAGGCACGACTGGCCAGGGACTGTTCGCCGGCATGGGCGACCTGACGAAGCCAGTCGCGGCGGGCGCCGCGTTTCGGGGTCCGGACCTCGCAACGCTTCTTCAAATGCAGGAGCCGTATCAGGCGCTGCAGCTCCTCCGCGTCGGTGGCCGAGGCATCGATCAGCAACTCGTCCGGTGGGGGATCCCTGCGGTAACGCTCGATGATAAGTGACTGCAGGATCTCCAGTGTTTCGGCATCGGTTGCCTGGCCCACCTTGATGGTGTGGGTGCCGAGATTCCGGCCGGTTCTGCGTACCCCGATGCTGACCGCCACGCCGCCTGGATGACGTGCAATGGCCAGCGCATCGGCATGCTCGGGGAGATTGGAGGTATCGCTGCCGGCCAGAATGGTGCGTAGGGCACGGATACGGTCCCGTAGCACCGAGGCCCGCTCGAAGGCGTGTCGTGCCGAAGCCTCCTGCATCTTTGCCTCCCACTGGCGGATCAGACTTTGGTCTTCTCCCCGCAGAAAGGCGCGCGCCTCACCCACCTGGACTGCGTACGCCTCGTCCGAAACGACGCCGCAGCAGGGGGCTGAGCAACGACCGATCTGGTACTGCATGCAGGGGCGGGAACGGTTCTGGAAGACGGCATCCTCGCAGTCACGGATACGGAATACCTTCTGCATGACGTGCAGTATCTTGTGTACGGCCCCGGTATCAGGGAAGGGGCCGAAATACTCGCCGGGGATGTCGCGCTCGCCCCGGTAGAGGCGAAAGCGGGGGTATTGTTCATCGGTCAGCAGGATGTAGGGATAGGATTTGGCGTCCTTCAGCAGCACGTTGTAGCGCGGCTTGAGCTGCTTGATCAGGTTGTGCTCCAGAACCAGCGCGTCGGCCTCGCTGGGCGTGACTGTCACCTCGATATCGCGCACCTGCAATGCCATCGCCTCGGTGCGCGGGCTTTCCGGTCGACGCTGGAAGTAGCTGGAGACCCGCTTGCGCAGGTTCCGCGCCTTGCCGACATAGAGCACCTTTCGTTCCGCATCGAGCATGCGGTAGACACCGGGCTCGCGCGGCAATTTGGCCAACTCGATGGGCGCATCGATCCACATGTGCCTGATCCTATCCCGAATTGGTCTTCAGGCACATATCGCACCGTTCAGTTTCGGTTCATCGGGGATATGGGATAATCTTTCGTCGGAATGATTGTGTTGAAGCGAAAGGGGGGCGCATGCGCATCTGGGATATCGATCCTGGCTACCTGAATCGTCAGAGCCTGCTCGGCGAGCATCGTGAATTGCACGGCATCGTCTCGATCCTCGCGAACGGCAAGACGGGGTATGCCCGCCATCCCGAGACGCTGCGTTGGCGAGAATGCGGTTGGGCACTGGCACAGCGACACCAGCATCTGGCCGCTGAGATGGCGTTAAGAGGCTACAGAGAGGCTTCGCCGGTCTTCTCCGATAGCGGCAAGGATCGCTGGCCGACGCGCTATATCGATGAGCCGTTCGAACAGTTCCGTATCCTAGGCGACAAGTACCGGGACAGGGAGACGGGGCGTATCCCGTTACCGCGGAGCGCTCAGGAGCTCTGGGCCCAGCACAAATACTCAGTTATGGCTCGTGATGTCGAACTCTACCGGCAGTTGGGCAGGGAGGTGGCCGCCGTGTCTCCGCGTGATGATCTTCACGGTCTCGCTATCACCCTGGTGGAATGCCTGCGTCGCCGGCCGACGGAGGGAGGTGTGCGAAACGCGCTGCAGCACATGTGGGGCTATGTGTCGGATGTCGGGGAGGGGGCCGAGTCGTGGTCGTTGTCCCGGCTGTTGAATGAGGTTCGGCAGCGTGCCATGGCAGGCGGTGCGCCCTATCTGGTCGGATCGACCGCATTGGGCGAGCTGGGGGCATGGCTGCCGGGTGATGAGTCGTTTCGCCACCCGTGTCATACTCCTGTCATCCTATAACCATTGAAATTTTATTGATAAAAACACCTAATCATTTATCATTCGATTTCTTACACGGATGTATGTTGAAGTCCCGAATTTAAAGGGGTGGGAGGGTTATTATGCGTGTCAATCTGCCTGTTACCCAACGGGAGAACACCACGTTCTCGGACGAAGAGCTGATCTGCTCGAAAACTGATCGTGAGGGCATTATCACCTACGCAAACCGCGTATTTAGCCGTATCTCGGGCTTCAGTGAGCGGGAGCTGATCGGGGCTCCACAGAATATCACGCGCCATCCCGACATGCCCTGCGTGGTTTTCGCCTGGTGCTGGGAGACCCTACAGGCCGGCAGCGACTGGCGCGGTATCGTCAAGAATCGCTGCAAGAACGGCGATCACTACTGGGTGGAAGCCAATATCTATCCGCAGGTCGATGCCGGCGGCGCCGTTCTCGGTTACGCTTCGATACGTCGCAAACCTACAGCCGGACAGGTTACCAAGGCTGATGCGCTTTATGCCAAGCTGCGACGTGCCGAAGGCGGGGTCGAGGCGCGTGCCAAGCTGTCGCGTCAGGCGGTCATGGAGCTATACCGCAACAGCCCGCTCTACCGGCTGCGTAGCGAAGCGGCCTGATGTGCCACAGGGCAGTCGCCTGATAGCGGGCAGTCGTCGCATGCCGGACGGCTGCGGCAGTGCGCTTTGGCATGCATGACGATCAGGGCGTGATACTCCCGATAGAGCGGAACCTCGGCCGGCAGGTTCGCCTCAAAGAGGGCTTGCAGAGTGTGATAGGTCGTATCAGGCGGGATCAGACCGAGGCGTGTGAAGATGCGGCGGGTATAGGCGTCGATGACGAAGACCGGCATCCCCAGTGCATAGAGCAGAATCGAATCGGCCGTTTCCGGACCGATGCCGTGCAGTGTCAGCAGTGCATGACGTGGCTGAGGCAATCGCTTCAGGCCGGCCAGGCTGCTCTGTTCGAGATAGAAGTCGGCCAGCAGCTTTAAACGGTGTGCCTTCTGGTTGAAGTAGCCGGAGGGGCGGATAGTCTCGGCCAGGCTGGCCTCGTCGCAACCGACGATCTGCGCCGGATCGAGCAGCCCACGCGATCTGAGCGCGGCGATGGCGCGTTCCACATTGGTCCAGCTTGTGTTCTGGGTCAGCACGGCGCCGACCATCATCTCGAAGGGGGTCTCGGCCGGCCACCACTTCTGTGGACCGTAGGCCGTCAGCAACCGTTCGTAGATTTCCAGCAGCCCGGAATCGGCCTTCATTTTTCCTGTTGAGGTGTGTCGATTCCGGCAGCGCGTTTGAGCTGGCGAAGTTCACCAGGCTTGATCTCGCGCGTAGTGCGCGGCGGTTGATCACCGAGCTTCAGTGGACCGAATTTCGTGCGGATCAGGCGGCGTACGGGATGCCCCCGGGCCTCGAGCGTGCGCCGTACCTCGCGCCAGCGTCCGCGGTGGATGACAATGGTGAGCCAGGTATGGCCTCCCGATTCGCTGTCCACGGTTACTGCCCAGGGATCGCTGAGCTCATCCCTGCCGATATCGATGCCTCCCTCGCGCAGAGCCTGCAGCGTCTCCAGCTCCGGATGCCCGGCAATGCGGACCCGGTACTGCCGCGGCAGCTTCGCCTGCGGTCGGGTCAGGGCCTGGGTCAGGCGACCGTCGTCGGTGAGTAGCAGCACCCCCTCGCTGTCCATATCCAGCCGTCCGACCGACTGCACGGTGGGGGGGAGTTCGAGTTCGTCATAGATCAGCGGGCGGCCGCGATCATCGCGCCTCGAGCAGAGTAATCCCTTGGGTTTGTGGTAGATCAGATAGGTGTGGCGGGCGGCGGGATGCACCTCCTTGCCATCGACCTCGACGCGATCGGATGGGGCTACCTGCGTGCCCAGCTCCGTGACGGTGTTCCCGTTGATGGTGACGCGTCCCGCGGCGATCCATCGGTCGGCCTCGCGGCGCGAGCAGAGGCCGCACTGCGCCATATAACGGTTCAGGCGTTCGCCGCTGCTACGCTCCGGTGGCCGAGGTGTCTTCCCCCTCGGTTGACGGCGGGGGTTCTCCCGCTTCGGCGTCGTGTTCCGCGTGTGTTTCTGTCTGCTGTGCTTGTGCGATGATTTCATCTTCGTCCATCAGTTGTGAGGCATCCGGAAGGTCCTTAAGACTCTCCAGGCCGAAGTCTATCAGAAAGGGCTTGCCTGTGCCGTAGAGGTGAGGGCGACCGGGGATCTCCTTGCGTCCCAGTACGCGCACCCAGCCGCGCTCCTGCAGGCCGCCGATAATGGAACTGGAGACCTTGACGCCGCGCAGCGCCTCGATTTCGGCACGCGTGACCGGCTGGCGGTAGGCGATGATGGCCAGCGTCTCCAGCATCGAGCGCGACAGCCTCGGTGGGCGTACGCTCCAGAGCTGACGGACCAGATCGGCATGCTCGGGTGCCGTGCGGAACTGCCAGCCACCGCCGGCCTGCACCAGCCGGATGCCGCGCGTGTTGTAGTGCGATTCCAGTTCGGCCAGTGCTTCGCGAATCTCAGCCGACGGGAGGTCGTCCAGCATGTCGCGTATCTTCTGGATGCCGACCGGTTCGTCGCTGGCGAGGATCAGTGCTTCAAGCTGTTGCTGAAGGCTCATGCGTGGGCCTCCTTGGGAAGGATGCTGATGCTGGCGTAGCTCCCTTCTTGGATCACGGTGATGGCCTGCTGGCGCCACAGCTCAAGAATGGCTAGGAAGGTGGTAACGATAGGTTCGCGGCCTGGTTTGTCCAGCAGCTCCTCGAGCACGACGCCGCCACGCTTCAGCCGCTCCAGCACCACGCCCATCTGCTCGCGTACGCTCATCGTCTCCATGAAGACATGGTGGCGCACCTCACCGCCGACGCGCTTGAGTACGTTGCGGAAGGCGAGCAGTAGTGCATCGAGATCGGGCTCGGGCAGCGGCCGTTCCACCAGCTCCGCCTCGGGGAAGACGCTGCGGGAGAATACGTCGCGTCCCAGCCTGGGGCGTTCGTCGATCTCCTCGGCCAGCATGCGGTATTGCTCATAGGCCAGCAGCTGAGCCACCAGCTCGGCACGCGGGTCGATTTCCTCGCCCTCCTCGTCGAGTTCGGGACGCGGCAGCAGCATGCGGCTCTTGAGCTGCATCAGCGTGCTGGCCATGACCAGGTAGTCGCCGGCGACCTCCAGATTCAATTGTTGTTGCGCCTCGATGAGTTCCAGGTATTGCGCCGTGAGGCGCGCGATGGGGATATCGAAGATATCCATCTCCTGGCTGCGGATCAGATGCAGCAGGACGTCAAGCGGTCCCTCGAAGTTGTCGAGTCGGACCTGGAGCATCGGCTCCTGGGCGGATGTCTCCGGTTTCGGTTGGGCCGGCTCGGCGCTTTCGGTCACGTGGCGTCCATCATACAGAATTCAGGCATCCACACAGATTAGCAGCATGCAGAGCGGTCGGCGAGCCCGTGGCTAGACGCGGTAGCCCATCTTCAGCGATTTGCGCACCTTGGCCATGGTTCGCCCGGCTGCATGGCGCGCTTTTTCATTGCCCGCCTTGACGATGTCATGCACGTCATCGATATGATTAAGAATGTCGGCGCGGCGCTCGCGGATCGGTTGAAGTTCGGCCTCCATGTGGTTCAGTACCACCTGTTTGCACTCTAGGCAGCCGATGCCGGCCGAGGTGCATCCCTCTTGTACCCAGCTGCGCTCATCTTCGGTCGAGTACATCTTGTGGAAATCCCAGACCGGGCACTTCTCGGGCGTGCCGGGATCGGTGCGCTTCACGCGCGCCGGGTCGGTCGGCATCGTCTTGACCTTCTTTTCGGTTACCTTCCACTCCTCGGCCAGCTCGATGGTATTTCTGTAGGACTTGCTCATCTTGCGCCCGTCCATGCCCGGTACCTTGGAGGTTGGCATCAGCAGCGCTTCGGGTTCGGGGAAGAGCGGCTGGTCCAGCTTGCGGTAGAGGTGGTTGAAGCGCCTGGCCACCTCGCGCGTCAGTTCCACATGCGAGACCTGATCTTCGCCGACAGGTACGGCATCGGCCTGATAGATCAGGATATCGGCCGCCTGAAGCAGTGGATAACCGAGGAAGCCGTAGGTGCCAAGATCCTTCTCCCTGAGTTGTTCGATCTGGTCCTTGTAGGTTGGCACACGCTCTAGCCAGGGCAGGGGAGTGATGAAGGAGAAGAGCAGGTGCAACTCGGCGTGCTCCGGCACCTCGGACTGGATAAAGAGCACGGCCTTCTCCGGATCGATCCCGACGGCGAGCCAGTCCACCAGCATATCCCAGATGGTCTGCTTGACGATACCGGGGTTGGCGTACTCGGTGGTCAGCGCATGCCAGTCGGCGGCGAAGAAGAAGCAGTCGTGCTGCTCCTGCAGTTTCAGCCAGTTCTGCAGTACGCCCTTGAAGTGGCCGAGATGCAGACGCCCTGTAGATCGCATGCCGGAGAGCACGCGCAGGCGCTTGTTGGATGGATCCGATGGGTTTGTCGACACCTTCCCGCTCCTGAGATCGTTGCTGTGATTCGGTACGAGATAATGGCATGCAGGGTAGGGAATGCAAATCATCGCACGAGTGATTGACGGGAGGCGCCGGCTGTCTAAAATGCGGCCTCCTGTTCGGCGCTTTAGCTCAGTTGGTTAGAGCAACGGAATCATAATCCGTGTGTCCGGGGTTCGAG